>DASQDP010000180.1:0-21671 GCA_035634095.1 Nocardioidaceae bacterium
CTCGAGGTCTCCTGCAACGTGTCGTTCGGGGACATCGGGATGCGGCTCGGCGCGGACGCGCTGCGGGCGCAGGCCGAGAAGTTCGGCTTCGGCCAGACCTACCTCAACGACCTGCCCGGCCAGGTCCGCAGCCGCTTCCCGGCCGACCCCGACGAGCCGCAGACCGCGCTGTCGGCGATCGGGCAGTACGACGTCGCGGCCACCCCGCTGCAGATGGCCATGGTCGTCGGTGGGATCGCCAACGGGGGCACCGTGATGCGTCCCTACCTCGTCGACGAGGTGCGCGCACCCGACCTGTCCGTGCTCGACAAGGCGCGACCCGAGGCCTACCGCAGCAACGCGGTCTCGGCGTCGGTGGCGCGCCAGCTGACCACCATGATGGTGTCGGTGGTCGACCGGGGCACGGCCACCCCGGCGCAGATCCCGGGCATCGAGGTCGCCGGCAAGACCGGCACCGCGCAGAGCTCGCCGCAGCGGCCGCCGTACGCCTGGTTCGTCTCGTTCGCCCCCGCGGACAACCCGCAGGTCGCGGTCGCGGTGCTGGTGGAGGACGCCGGTGTCGAGCGCAACGCGATCTCCGGCAGCGGCCTGGCGGCGCCGATCGCCAAGCAGGTCATGCAGGCGGTGATCGACCGGTGAGCGAGCGGTACCGGCTGGAGGCCCTGATCGCCACCGGCGGCATGGGCGAGGTGTGGCGCGCGACCGACACGGTGCTCGGCCGCGAGGTCGCCCTGAAGCTGCTCCGCAGCGAGTACGCCGGTGACCCCGCGTTCCGCAGCCGCTTCGCGACCGAGGCCCGCAACGCCGCCGCCCTGCACCACCCCAACGTCGCCTCGGTCTTCGACTTCGGCGAGCTGCCGGGCCCCGACGGCGGGGCGCCGCGCGCGTACCTGGTGATGGAGCTGGTCCGCGGAGAGCCGCTGTCCGCGCTGCTGCGCCAGGGTGAGCGGATGCCGGCGGCCACCGCGGCCGACCTGCTGGCCCAGGCCGCCGACGCACTGGCCGCCGCACACGACCTCGGGATCGTGCACCGCGACGTCAAGCCAGCCAACCTGCTGGTGACACCGGACCGGACCGTGAAGATCACCGACTTCGGCATCGCCCGAGCCGCCAACGCTGCGGCGCTGACCCAGACCGGGCAGGTGGTGGGCACGCCCCAGTACCTCTCCCCCGAGCAGGCCGAGGGCCGCCCCGCCACGGCCGCCAGCGACATCTACTCCCTCGGTGTGGTCCTCTACGAGTGTCTGGCGGGACGGCGGCCCTTCGACGGGGACTCCCCCATCGCGACCGCGCTCGCCCACCTGCGCCAGGAGCCTCCGCCGCTGCCCGACGACGTGTCGCCGGCGATGCGGGAGACGGTGCGGATCGCGCTCGCGAAGGCACCGGCGGACCGGTTCGCGACGGTGCGCGACTTCGCCGCGGTGCTTCGCGGCGAGCCGCTGCCCTCGGGTGCCGCCGGCACGGTCGCGGACCCGGCGACCGGGGCGGAGTCTCCTACCCGGGTGGCCGGGACAGCCGTCGCGGCCGGGCTCGGGGGAGCGGCCGGGCTCGGGGGAGCGGCCGGCGTCGCGGGGGCGGCCGCCGCCGGCGGGTACGACAGCACGATGCACAGGCAGGGCGACCCGCCCACTCCGGTGCCCCCTCCCCGCGCGGACGACCGTCGACGCCGGCCGGGGTGGCTGCTGCCCCTCGCGGTCGCGGCGGCGCTGCTGCTGGTCGCCGCCGTCGCGCTGCCCCAGCTGCTCGGGGACCGCGACCCGACCGGCTCGCCCGGTGCCGGGACGACCACTGCCGCGGGTGCCCGCTCCACCCCGCCCAGCCCCTCCCCGACGTCCAGCCCCTCCGCGAGCAGGACCACGCCGGCCCCCACCCCGTCCCCGAGCCGGACCGCGGTCGCCCGGGTCACCGTCGACGAGGCGTCCTACCTGGGCCGGCCTCGGGACGAGGCGAGGCAGTCGCTGGAGGACCTCGGGCTCGACGTCGAGGAGCAGGAGGTCGACAACCCCGGCTCCGAGGAGGCCGACACGGTCGCGGGCGTCAGCCCGTCGGGCGAGGTGCGGGCGGATTCCACGGTGACGCTGAGCTACTACGCCGAACCGGCCCCGGTCGAGACGCCCACCACCCCTCCTCCGACCACCGACCCGCCCGCGGACCCGGACGATCCGGGCGACGACCCCGACGAGGGGTCGGGCGAGGACCCGGGCGCGGGATCAGGTCGGGACCAGGACAACGGCTCGGGGAACGGGAACAGCGGCGGCGGGGCCGGGAACGCCGGCGGCAACAGCCCGACCTCGGCGCAGCAGTCGCAGGGCGGCTCCGACAAGGGGCAGGGCAAGGTCAAGTCCAAGGGGAAGCCACCCAAGGCCAAGGGGGGTGGCGGCCGATGAGCACCGAGCACCCCTCGGGCGCCCGACTGCTGGTCGGTGACCGCTACGAGCTCGGAGAGCTCCTGGGCCGTGGCGGGATGGCCGAGGTGCGCAAGGGCACCGACGTGCGGCTGGGGCGGGTCGTCGCGGTCAAGCGGCTACGGACGGACCTCGCCGGCGATTCCACCTTCCAGGCCCGCTTCCGCCGGGAGGCGCAGAGCTCGGCGTCGCTGAACCACCACTCGATCGTCTCGGTCTACGACACCGGCGAGGAGCCGTCGGGCGACGGGTCCGGGGTGCCGCAGCCCTACATCGTGATGGAGTATGTCGCCGGGCGGACCCTGCGCGACATCCTGCGCGAAGGCCGCAAGATCCTCCCCGAGCGCGCCCTGGAGATCACCTCCGGGGTCCTCGAGGCGCTCGACTACAGCCACCGGGCCGGGATCGTGCACCGCGACATCAAGCCCGCCAACGTGATGCTGACCCCCAGCGGCGACGTCAAGGTGATGGACTTCGGGATCGCCCGGGCCATCGCGGACTCGACCTCGACGATGACCCAGACCGCGGCGGTGGTCGGCACCGCGCAGTACCTCTCCCCCGAGCAGGCCCGCGGGGAGACCGTGGACTCGCGCAGCGACGTCTACTCCACCGGCTGCCTGCTCTACGAGCTGCTGACGGGGCGGCCGCCGTTCGTCGGCGAGAGCCCGGTGTCCGTGGCCTACCAGCACGTGCGCGAGCAGGCGCTCCCGCCCTCGTCCCTGGACGACGAGCTGCCGCCGGAGATCGACGCGATCGTGATGAAGGCGCTGGCCAAGCCGCTGGTGGACCGCTACCAGAGCGCCGCCGCGATGCGCGCGGACATCGAGCGCTACCTGGCGGGCAAGCCGGTCGTCGCGCCCGTCGTACCCGTCCCCGACCTGGGCGGCGCGGTCGGCGAGGCCCCGACGGCGATGTTCACCCCCACGGCCACGACCGTGCGCGAGCCGGAGCGCCGGCGGCGATGGCCGCTGGTGGTCACGATCATCGCGGCAGTGGTGCTCACCGCGCTCGCCGCGGTTCTCGGCCCGTTGTTGCTGAGCTCCGCCCCGGAGGACAAGACCGTTCCGCAGGTGGTGAACCTCACCCAGGCGCAGGCCGAGCAGCGGATCCGGGAGGCCGGCCTGACCGTGGGGCGGGTCACCCCCGAGGCGTCCGAGGACGTGCCCAGGGACCGGGTCCTCGCCCAGGACCCGGTGCCGCTGAGCACCCTGACCGCCAACGGTCCCGTCGACCTCACCGTCTCCACAGGCAGGCCCGACGTGGTGGTGCCATTCGTGATCGGGCTCGACAAGGACGCCGCCCGGCAGGAGATCACCGATGCCGGGCTGGAGGTGAGGCTCGTCGAGGAGGATGCGGACGAGGAGGCCGACACCGTGATCCGCACCGAGCCCAACGCCTCCAAGCAGGTCTCCTCGGGGAGCCTGGTCACGGTGTTCTACTCCGCCGGCCCGCGCGAGGTGCCCAGCGTGGTCGGGCTGCAGGTGCGTCAGGCGCGCAGCCGGCTGCGGGAGGCGGGCTTCGAGGTGGACGTGGTGCTGGACGCCGCCACGGAGTCCGAGAAGGGCACGGTCCTGCAGCAGACCCCCGCCGCCTTCACGACGCCGCCCCGTGGCACGACCGTGGTGCTCACCGTGTCGGACTTCGAGACCCCGAGCCCGACCCCCACGCCTACCGAGACCCCGACAGAGACCCCGACGGGCACGGCGACGCCCGAGGAGAGCGATCCACCCCAGGAGACGCCGGCGGACGCCGACCAGCCCGAGCAGTAGGAGGCAGCACCGGTCCGGCTCTCGTCAGTCGCGGGAGTCGGTGCCGCCGGCCTCGACCGGGACCGGTCGGGCGTAGGCCAGGTCGGTGGACCCGGTGTACCCCGCCAGCCGCAGGCTCTCGTCGATCTGCACGTCCCAGCCCAGCCCGAGCTCCACCTGCTGCAGGTAGAGCTCGATGTAGGGGTTGCGGTTCACCGACGCGAGCATCCTGGTGAGCGGTCCCACCGCGGCGATCCGGTACGGCGGGGAGTACGGCACGCCGTGCAGCACCACGGTGTTGCCCACGCACTTGATGCCGGTGGTGGCGACGACCCGCTGCCCCTGCAGCGTCATCGCCTCGGCGCCCCCGGCCCACAGCGCGTTCACCACCGCCTGGATGTCCTGCTGGTGCACGAGCAGCTCGCCGACGTCGGCACCGGCGGCCTCGAGCGCGTCGTCCGGCGCGTCGTCGAGGGTGATGGTGAGACCCGGCCCCGCCACCGGCAGCAGGCCCGCCGGTCCGCGCAGCGCGTCGGCCCGCGTCTGCTCCGACCGTCCCGCCGTGCTGCCGAGGTCCCGGCTCAGCCGGGTGACCTCCGCGTTGAGCTCGGCGGTGCGGGCGCGCAGGCCCTCGAGGTCGTCGGCCTCGGCGTCAGCAAGTCCACCGAGGTCGTCGTACCGACCGGCGCGCAGGTCGGTGCCCTGCGCGCTGACCATGCTGGTCACGAACAGCGCACCGGCACACACGAAGACCGCCGGGGCCAGCAGCCGCCACAGCAGCCCACGGCCGCCGGGGCGTCGCTGCCGGCTCGCGAGGGCCGACAGGCGCGCCCGGCGGCTCCGGCGGTGCGAGGAGGAAGCCATGTGTGGTGCTCTCAGCCAAGTCCGGGGTGACGCGACTACGCTAGCCCAGTTGTCCACAGCACCCAGGAGTCAGCGTGCCCGAATCCCGTACCTCCCGCAGCGGCCGGCCCAGCGACCGGAGCGGGTCCGCGTCGTCCGCGGTGCCCAGCACACCGTCCCTGTCCATCGTCCGGACGGCGCTGTGTGCGCTGCTGGTGCTGCTCGGCATCGCCTGGCTCGTGGTGTACGTCACGGTGGCCGGCCCGGACACGGACGGCACCACGCTCACCGCGATGGGTGATCTCGGCAAGTGGAACTACCTGATCGGCTTCGTGCTGATCTTCCTCGGCCTGGCCCTCGCTGCGCACCCCTCGACGCCGCTGGGCCGCGGACGTGGAGTGGTGATCGGGATGCTCGGCTGCTTCCTCATGGGTCTGGTGTGGATCGTCGTCTACTACGTGACCAGCTCCACCATGACGATCCCGCTGCTCACCGACCTGAGCCAGTACAACCTGGTGGTCGGCATCGGGTTCATGGCGGTGGGGTTCGTCTACGCGACCCACTGGGAGTAGCGCCTCCCGCCCGTCCACATCTGTGTACCGACTTGTGGAAATGACACCGGTGAAATTCCATCCACAGGACTTATCCCCAGTGTGGACAACGCGCGTCAGGAGAGCTGCAGGAACCTGACCGCGGTGGCCAGCACCACCGCGACCGCCACCGCGCCCACACCGGCGGCCTGCCAGAGCGGCCGGCGCTCCCCCCGCGGCGCGTAGACCACGGCCGCGCCCACCAGGAGGCCGCCCGCCAAGCCGCCGAGGTGGCCCTGCCAGGAGATGTCGAACGGCAGCACGAAGGTGATCACCAGGTTGATGCCGATCCAGGTGGCGATCCCTCGCACGTCGCCACGGGCCTTGGCCGCGATCACCAGCAGCGCGCCGAGCATCCCGAAGATCGCTCCCGAGGCGCCCAGGGTGCTGCTCGTCGGGGCCGAGAGCCACAGCACGGCGGCGCTGCCGGCCAGCCCGGAGAGCAGGTAGATCGCCAGGAAGCGGAGCCGGCCCACGGCCAGCTCCAGCTGGGGGCCCAACGTCCACAGCACCAGCATGTTGAAGCCGATGTGCCACAGCGCGACGTGGGTGAACACCGACGTCAGCAGCTGCCAGGGCGCGTCCGCGACTCCGGTGATCGTGATCAGGCCGTTGCTGGTCGCGAACGTGCCCCCGAGCGGGGTGAGCGCGAGCTGGTCCACCAGGGCGCCCCGGTCGCCGCCCGCGGCCAGGACCAGCACCCAGACCAGGACGTTCAGCGCGACCAGCACCTGCGAGGTCCGCGCCGGGTTGGCCGACCGCTGCCCGCCGTACGCCGTGCGGGCCGATCGGGTCGCCTTGGACCCCTCCCGCACGCAGCTCGGGCACTGGAACCCCACCGCGGCCGGCTGCATGCAGTCCGGGCAGATCGACCGCTCGCAGCGCTGGCAGCGGATGTGCGCCTCGCGGTCGGGATGCCGGTAGCAGACCGGCGCCTCCTGCTCGGAGGCACCGGTGGCCGGTGTCTCGGGGGTGCTCATCGCCTCGGGTCGGTCAGCTGCCCGCGCCGCTCAGCGCCGCTCGATCTCGACGGACTCGATGACCACCGGCTCGACGGGGCGGTCCCGACGGTCCGTCGGCGTGGAGTTGATGGCGTCCACGACGGCGCGGCTGCTGTCGTCCTCGACCTCCCCGAAGATCGTGTGCCGGTTGTTCAGGTGCGGCGTCGGGGCGGTGGTGATGAAGAACTGCGACCCGTTGGTGCCGGGCCCGGCGTTGGCCATGGCCAGCAGGTACTTGCGGTCGAACTGCAGCTCCGGGTGGAACTCGTCCTTGAAGGTGTAGCCGGGCCCGCCGGTGCCGGTGCCCAGAGGGTCGCCGCCCTGGATCATGAAGTCGGCGATGATCCGGTGGAAGCCCAGCCCGTCGTAGAACTTCTCCGGTGACTTCCTGCCGGTCTCGGGCACCGAGTAGTCCTTGGTCCCCTCGGCGAGGCCGACGAAGTTCTGGACCGTCGTGGGCGCATGGTTGCCGAACAGGTGGACCACGATGTCACCCTGGGTGGTCTTCAACGTCGCGTAGGTCTCGGGCACCACGCCGCCTCTCTCGTCGGTGTCAGTTCCAGCCGTTCGGGTGGTGCCCGACACGGCGCTCCCCCGATCCTCCCACGCGGCACAACGCGCCCGACCCGCTGTTCGTTTCCGGGGCCGGCGCGGGCATGATCGGAAGCACAACGGGGCAACTGCCCGACGGCGTCCCCTGGCGCACCACCCACCGACGCACACCCGGACCCGACGTGCCACGACGGGCATCCGACGATGAGAGGACCTCACGATGGCCAACAAGAAGACCCTGCGTGACCATGCGGACCAGGTGGCGGCCAACCTGGTGCCCTACGTCGGCACCGCTCGTGACAGGGCCGTGCCGGTGTTCAACGACGTCCGCGACCGGACCGTCCCGGTGCTCACCGATGCTGCGGCCCGCGCAGTGCCGGCGCTGACCGACGCGGCCGCCCGGGCGGTCCCGGTGCTCACCGACGCGCGGGACCGGGCCGTGCCCGTGCTGGTCGACGCCCGCGACAGGGCCGCCCCGGTCCTGATCATGGCGCGCGAGAAGGCCACCCCGGTGATCGCCTCGGCGGTCGACAGGGCCACCCCCGTCCTCAACGACGCCCGCGAGAAGGCGGCACCCGTGTTCAACGACGCCCGCGACCGCTTCAGCACCGAGGTGCTGCCGGTCGTGATGGCGGCGCTGGCAGCCATGGACGCCGCCACCGAGGACGCCCGGGCCGAGACCGCCAAGCGGGGGCGCGCGCTCGCCGACATGCTGAAGAAGACGCCCCCTCCTCCGCCGCCGAAGTCCCACAAGGCCCGCAACGCGCTGGTGGTCCTCGGCCTGGGGGGAGCGGCCTTCGCCGCCAGCAAGAAGCTGGGTGGCGGCTCCAAGGCGACGGCCGACTGGAAGTCGACGTACACCCCGCCGCCGGCCCCCACCACGTCGCCCACGACCTCGTCGCAGGCGACCGCCCCCTCGGCTGCCGGACCGGTCCCCGACGCCACCTCCGGCGGCGGCACGCTCGCCGGCGACAGCCGGCTCGAGGACGTCCCGCCCGCGACCGACGTCGCCGCCTCCGACCCGGCCGAGGCCGCCGCCGACGCCACCGTGGTGCCGCACATCAACACCACGCCCGACAACCCGGCGGCCGAGATCCGCATCGATCGCACCGACCGACCCTGATCCGACCGGCGCCTCGCCTCAGGGGTCCCCTGGAGACCGGCGCCGACCCACCCCGACCTGCCGTCCCCGTCCGCGGGGCGGCAGGTCGAGTGGTCTGTGCTCCGCGACCCACTCGTCGATGCGCTCCCACCAGGTGAACAGCCAGTCGATGCGCTCCTCGCGCCCGGCCGGGATGTCGCGGCGGGGCACGCGCCACCACCGCATGATGATCTGCTTGTCCATCGGCAGCTCACGCCACAGGTCCGCCACGCCGAGCAGGTGGTCCAGGCCGGTGTGCGCGACGAGCAGGACGTCCGCGTCGGGAGCCGCGTCCAGCGCCGCGAGCAGCCCACCGGGGCGGGGGGCCAGCACGTTCGTCATCCGCTCTGCGCGGCGCGCCATACCCTCCAGCCCGAGCTGTCGCAGCTTGTCGATGGCGCGCTGCCGGCGTTCCGGCGTGAAGTTCCCGCCCTCGGGGAAGATCACGAACGCGTCGTTCGCGTCCAGCCCCGCCGCGAGCTGTCCGACCTGGGTCTCCAGGTCGACCCCCGGCTTGGGTGTGGTGGAGATGAAGCGGTTCGGCAGCCGGTTCAGCAAGATGTCGACGGCAGGGTCCCAGGCGACGGCGTCCTTGAGGACCACCCGCGGCTCGCGGCCGTACCAGTGCATCAGCGCGTACATCAGCGTGAACGAGTCACCGGGGCCCGCGTGCCGGCAGCACACCAGCAGCGGATGGCCGGGGTAGGCGTCCGGCGCCTCCCCCTGGGTGACGATCTCCAGGCGCGCCACCCGTCTCGCCTCGGTGAAGAAGATCACCAGGTAGGCCTGCGCGATGTCGTAGTGGATCCGCTCGAAGAACGGCCGCCGGATGAAGTAGCCGCACCCGGACGCCAGCCACAGGCCGAACATCTCGACGAGCATCAGGCTCTCCAGGGTCAGGTGCATCAGCAGCAGGGACAGCAGCCGCAGCGGCCGCAGCCGCCCCGGTACGACGGGCGACAGCACGGTCGCGGCGACCAGCCACAGCGGGATCGTGGTCCACACCAGGACCGTCACCGCGATCACTGCCGGCGCGAGGACGAGGCGCCGGAACCAGCCGATCACCGGTGCTCGCGGAGGTGCTCGTCCAGGTACGCCGCGGAGGCGGCGTACGCCGCGTCGATCCGACGGGTGACGGCACGGAAGTCGCGGTAGGCGAGCAGCGAGTCGTCCTTGGCGGACCCGCCGCCGGTGGGCAGCACGTGCGCGGTCACGTGCTCGGGCAGCGCCGCCATCTCGCGGTGGAACCGGTGCCGGCGCGCGATCTCGAAGGACACCCGCGCCACCTCCCACGGCCGGCGGGGCGTGCTGAGCGGCCGGTCCACCCGGCCCACGTGCAGCACGAAGATCCGCGAGGCGCCGCACTCCACGGCCCGCCCGACCGGGATCGAGTTGACGATGCCGCCGTCGAGGTAGTGCTCGCCGTCCACCTCGGCCGGGCTGAGCAGCCCGGGGACGGCGGCCGAGGCCATCACGGCGTCCACCACGCGGCCGGAGGTGAACCAGTGCTCAGCGGCCCGCTCGATGCTGGCCGCGCAGCACTGGAACGGGACCGCCAGCTCGGCGAAGGACAGGTCCCCGAGCTCCTGCGCCAGCCGGTTGCGCAACGGCTCGCTGGAGTGCAGGTGGGTGCCGGTGCGCACCGCGCGGCTGACCTGACGCACCGGCCCGTCGCCGTAGACGTCCCGGCTGGTGACCGCGCTCTCCCACAGCCCGGCCATCCTCTCCACCACGCCCGGTCCGGGGTCGGCCGCCACCAGGGCGCCGTTGAGCGCGCCCACGGACGTGCCGAGCACGAGGTCGGGCCGGACGCCGGCCTCCAGGAGCGCTCGGAGCATGCCAACCTCCACGGCGCCGAGGAGGCCGCCGCCGCCGAGGACGAACGCGGTCTCGCCGGCCGTCGGGTCCTCCGCAGAGACACTCACGGTCGGGAACCGATCAGGTCACCACGGGATCGTGCGGGCTCCCGGCGGCGTGACCGAGGGTGTCCGCACGTACCCGGGTCGTCGCCCGTCGCTCCGCCCAGAAGGACAGCACCGGTACCGTGCCGAGCAGCAGCGTGGTGATCGTGAACCCGAGGTCCCAGCGGGCCCTGCGCGACAGCAGGAACGCCATCACCAGGAAGATCATGTAGAGCCAGCCGTGGGCGACCCCGAGGTACTCGGTGATCCACTCACCCGTCAGCTGGGGGCGGGTGCCCTCCGCAGTGAGGTACTTGAGCGGCACGCCGACCAGGATCAGCACGACGAGCAGGACCCCGACGACGTTGGCCATCACGCGGTAGCGCAGCAGGGCGGACTTCACGCCTCCGAAGGTACCCCGCCGGCGCCCGCCACCTCGTCACGGCACCAGCGGCCCCACACGTACACCGCGAATCCCCCGAACAGCCACCACTCCAGCGCGTAGAGCAGGTTGCGGACCGAGGTGAACGTTGACGGCTCGGGCAGGGAGTCCGGGGTCACCGGTTCGAGCCCTCCTCCCGGAGCCGCCGGGCTCGTCGACCGAGCGATCACGTAGCCGCCGTACAGGTCCTGGGGCACCCGCTGCAGCGCGTCGAGCACCCGCAGCTCGGGGACGACGTCGTCGCCCGGCTCCGCGTCCGCGCTCGCCCCGGAGCCCTCGTCCGGCTGGAGCCAGCCGGTCACCCGCACGGGGCCCGACGGCGGCGCCGGGGCGTCGCGCCTGGTCGGTGCCCACCCGCGTACGACGAGCACGGCCGGCGCCCTCGCGCAGCCGGGCCCGCCCTCGGGACAGACCGCGACCGGGGTCACCGCCCACACCCCGCTCCTGCCGTCCAGCTCGCGACCGGAGACGAAGAACGTGCCGGCCGGGATCCACGTCCCGGCCAGCGTCACCGGGGTCCCGACCGCGGTGCGCGGGAACGCCGCGTCCGCGTTCATCACCGAGTCGAGCGGCACCGGCCGGACCTGGGCCTGCGACTCGGTCTGCTCCTCGCGCCCGGCCTGCCACACGTCGTACTGCCACAGTCCGAGCAGCACCGCTGCCACCGTCGCCAGGACGGCCACCACGTGCAGCGCGAGCATGCGCGGCGCGAGCAGGGGACGAAGCACCTGGTCAGGCTACGTGCGGGGGACCGGCTCGACGACGAGGCGGCTACACCGACTGGCTCGGGACCGGGAACCGGACCCGCAGAGGAGGCGACCCGGCCGCTGCGAGAGCGGACGGGTCGTCCACCACCTCCAGGTCGATGCCCGAACCGGAGAGAAGCGCTCCCACCATCGCCGACACCAGGATCTGGCCGGTGGCGCCCGTGCTGCCCAGCCCCACGGCCAGGTCGACGCCGGGGCCGCACACCGGGCCGCCGTCGATGGCCACGTCCTCGACGGCCAGGCCGATCCGCGCCTCCCGGCCGTCGTGCAGGGCCGACTCGGCGGCCCGGACGCCCGTCGCGGGTCCGTCGAAGAGGACCACCGGGTGCCCCGCCGCGGTCTGCCGGGGGCGTCCGCCGGCGGCCACCAGGTGGTCGCCGACCTCGGCGGCGTGCCTGCCGGCCGCGAAGGCGATCGCCGCGAGCGCCCGGTGGTGCACGGGCTTGGGCGTCGCGGCGAGGAACGGCTCGATCACGTCGAGGATCTGGGCCGGGTCGCCGCCCACGAAGTGGTCGTCGCCCTCGAGCAGCTCCAGCCGGGCACCCGGGATGTGCTCCGCGAGGTAGCGCCCGTCGACCGGCGGGAACAACGCGTCCCCGGTCCGCTGCACGACCAGCGTCGGTACCCGCACGGCGGACAGCAGGTGTCTCACGTCGACCAGCGCGTTCATGTCCATCAGCGCCCGGATGGTTCCCGGGGTCGCGGCCGCGCGCATCCGCCGCGCCCACCACCGCTGCATCGCGAGGTCACCGGAGGGGCACCGCATTCGCAGGTCCGCCTCCCAGTCCCACTCCGCCACGAGCCGCTCCGTGTAGGCCTCCCGCGCCTCCTCGGTCTGTGCCCACGGGTAGTCCTCCGCCCAGGTCCGACGCGCGTAGCTGCCGTAGAGGACCAGCGCCGACACCCGTTCGGGGTGCATCGCCGCCAGCATCACCGCCATGGGTCCGCCCTCGGAGTAGCCGCACACCGCGGCCCGCTCCGAGCCCACCGCGTCCATCACCGCCAGCACGTCGTGCATCCGCGTCTCCAGGTCGGGCACTCCGGGAGGCCGGTCCGACATGCCCGTGCCGCGCTTGTCGAAGCGGATCAGCCGGCCCATGGAGCCGAGGCGGTGCAGGAAGTAGGCGTGCCGTGGGTCGCCCCAGTCGAGATCGAGGTGGGAGACGAAGCCCGAGATCAGCACGATGTCGAGCGGCCCGCCGCCGGTGACCTGGTAGGCGATGTGCAGGCCGTCGCTGGTGGTGTACCGCACCGGTGCCGCCGACGCGGGCGCCGGCTCCGTCGGCCCGGGCCGGCCGGGGTCGCCGGGGTCGCCCGGGTCGCCCGGGGCAACGGTCGCGACGGTCGCGACGAAGCGGTATCCCCGGCCGTGCGCGGTCCGCACCGACTGCTGGGACGCCCCGTCGTCGCCGAGCGCACGGCGGACCTGCTTGATGCGGCTGGTGACCGCCGTCTCGCTGACGAAGCGACCGCCCCACACGGCGTCCATCAGCTCCTCCTTGGACACCACCCGGTCGCGGTGGTGCACGAGGTGGACCAGGACGTCGAACGCCTGCGGCTCCAGGGCGACCCGCGCACCGTGCCGGCGCAGCTCGAACAGCTCTTCGTCGAGCTCGATCACACCCGCCAGGAGCAGGACCATGGCCCATGCTCGCACGAACGGCGGGGACCCGGCAGATGCCGGATCCCCGCCGCCGTACGTCCGGTCGGGTGCTCGGTCAGGCGGTGGCCACGGTGACGGTGACCGGCACGCCGTTCGTGAGCACGTCGTACACCGCGGACCGGCGACGGGCCTGGTCCACGAGCCGGGCCAGCGCCTCGGCCTCCGCCGCTCCCTCGACGTGGAAGGTCACCCGCACCGACTCGAAGCCGTTGCGGACTCCGTCGTCGAGCCCGAAGATGCCGAGCAGGTCGATGTCTCCCTCGACCCGAGCGGTGACCTCGCCGAGCTCGATGCCGCGAGCCGCCGCGATGTTGGCGAGACCACTCATCAGGCAGCTGCCGAGCGCCTGGAGCAGGTGCTCGGCCGGTGTGGGGCCGCGGTCCTCGCCCACCAGGACCGCCGGGTGGTCGGCGTCGATCGCGAACTCCCGGGAGTGGGCCTGCTCACCGCCGGCACCGGAGAAGTCGGAGACGGTGGTCCGGTTGTGGGTGCCGGTGATCCAGCGAGTGGTGGTCCGGAACTGGAAGCGGGCGAGCTCCGGTCGGTCTCGGACGGCGTCCAGGGTGGCGAAGAGCGTGTCCGTGTCCACGCCGTTGAGGCGGCCGGTGGAGCGGGTGGCGTTCGTGGTGGTGGTGGTCATGGTCTGGTGCCTCTCGTCGTGCGGTCGGGTGGTCTCACGCGGCGGTCGCCGGGGAGAGCCCGGCGGGTGCCGGGCGTGAGGCGAGGGTCTGCGCCTCACGGTCGAGGGCCTCGCTGAGCTCGATCTGCAGCTCGACGAAGCGGGAAGGATCCGGGAAGCGGGTCAGCTCCCGGGTCAGTCGGAAGGTGTCTCGAAGGGCGGCGTCGCGGGCCGCGCCGTAGCCCTCGAGGGCCGCCCGCTCCGGCGTGGAGCCGGCCAGCGTCTCGTGCAGGGCCTCGGCCAGCAGCTCGGCATCGCGGAAGGCGTCGGTGATGCCGTGCCCGGTGATCGGGTCGCGGTGGTAGCCGGCGTCCCCCACGAGTGCCCAGCCGGGGCCCGAGGCGTCGCGGACGTAGTTGGGTGGGCTGACGGTGCCTCGGGTGGGGGAGACCACCCGGCCGGAACGGACCCGGGCCGCCAGGCCTGGTGCCACCTCCGCCAGGGCGGCCACCAGCGCCTGAGTACGACGGGCACCGGCGGTGCGGACGCTGTCCAGCAAGGCCGTCGGCCGGGTCAGCCACACGCATGCCGCGCCGTCATGGGTCGGGAAGACACCCGCGAAGCCCTGAGGGGCGATATGGAACTCGAAGCCACGCCAGGGCACCGAGTCGACGTACAGGTAGAAGAGCGTGATGTCCGCGGCGAACGACCGCCGCTCCCGCGCGCCGAGCCTGGCCGCCGTGGCCGAGCGCAGGCCGTCCGCGGCGACCACGTGGCGCGCGTGCAGGGCCAGACGCTCCCCGTCTCGGGTGCGGGCGGTGATCCCGGCGACCCTGCCGCGGTCGTCGCGCAGCAAGCCGGTGGCCGTGGTGCCGGTCCTCAGGGTCACTCCGCCGGCCACCGCGTCGTCCGCGAGGATGCTGTCCAGCACGGACCGCCGCGGAGCCACCAGCAGGTCGACACCCGCGCGGGCCTTGATCGGTCGGGTCGTGTCGCCCTCGTCGGTCGCGAACATGACCTCGCGCACGGGCGGCGCCCCGGAAGCCAGGACGCGGTCCAGCAGACCCCAGCGGGCGAGCTGCACCACCCCTCCACGGGCGATGCCGTGGGTGGAGAGGGTGTCGCTCGGGAGCTCGGCCCGTTCCACGACGACCACGTCGTGGCCTCGCCGGGCCAGCAGCCGGGCCGTGCTCGACCCTGCGCACCGGGCGCCGACCACGACTACGTCGTGTCGGGTCACCTGGGTCTTCGTCATCGTGCTTCCTCTCGGTGGGGCGCGAGGCCGGCGGGTGGATCCACCAGCAGGGAACGACGCTGCCTCCCCACCGGCGTGACTGGCTTGGAGAGGACCTGGAGGATCCGTGGAGGATCCGGACGGCCGCGGCGGTCGCCGATCTCCACGTCTTCTCCCGGTCGTCACCAAGGACGTCGCCGCCTGCCGGTGGACCGTGGGGCACATGACCAACCCCACGCTCACCGCCGTCCCCAGCGGCTGGCAGCCGGCGGTCCGCGCCGACCACCGTCAGCTGCGGCGGGACGCGGTCCGCGACATCGCCGCGCTGTCGCCGGGCATCGTCTCGTTCGGCGTGATGCTCGGCGTCACCGTGGTCAGCACGGGCACCGGCCGTCTCGCCGGCGTTCTCGGGGCTGCCCTGGTGTTCGGCGGCAGCGCCCAGCTCACCACCCTCACGGTGCTGCACCTGGGCGCCGGCCTTCTCGCCGCCGTGCTGTCCGGGATCGTGGTGAACGCCCGCATCCTGCTGTACGGGGCGGCTCTCGAGCCGAGGTTCCGCCACCAGCCGCGCTGGTTCCGGCTGCTGGGTCCTCAGTTCATCCAGGACCAGACGTACCTGTCCGCCAGCGCCCGCACGGACTACAGCCCGGCCGAGTTCCGCCGCTACTGGGGCTGGCTCGGGTTCGTGCTGCTGAGCGTGTGGACCTGTTCGGTCGTGGCCGGCGTGCTCGCGGCACCCCTGCTCCCGCCGCTGCCGCACCTCGGCCTGGTCGGCGCCGCCCTGTTCGTCGCGATGCTCGTCCCCCGACTGGTGGACCGCACCTCTGTCATCGCAGCCGCGGTGGCCGCCGCGACAGCCCTCGGCCTCGTCCACCTGGTGCCCACCCTCGGCATCCTCGGTGGCACCACCGCAGGTGTCCTCGCCGCCATGATGTCCGCGAGGTCGACGTCATGACGACCGTCGTCGCCATGGTGGCGCTGGCAGCGGCGTGCTGGTTCCTCCGAATCCTGCTCATCGTGCTGGTCCCGGCCGACCGGCTACCGGCCCGGGTCAGGCGTGCCCTCGGGCACCTCGCACCGGCCGTCCTCGCCGCCCTCGTGGCGGTCGAGGCCGACGCGACCGCTGCCGGCTCGGACGCGGTGACGGCGGCGATGGTGGTCGGCTCGCTGCTCCTCGCCGGCCTGGCCATGAGAGCCACCGGGAGCCTGCTGCTGGCCATCGGCGTCGGCATCGGCGCCGCGCTCGCCATCGACCTCCTCCCGCTCGCCTGAGCGCCGGCTGCCTCCCCGACCCCCACCTCCTCGAACGCCTTGCAACCTCGACGAACCAGGAGCCTGAGATGCACACCATGTCCAACCCCGTCATCGCCTTGGAGCTGGCGCGGCTGCGTGCCGACGACGCGCGGCGGGCCGCTCGGCCTGGGCTTCCGGGCCGGAGCGGTCAGCGCGTCCGAGGTCGGCGCCGCGGCCGCGATCGCGACTGACGCCGGCACGCTCGACGTCGGCACGCTGCGGTCAGGTCCGTCCTCACCGCAGCGTGACCGCGTCCAACGACGAGAGCAGTCCGAGCTCGTCGGCGAGCACGGTGATCCGCGTGATGCGTCCGTCGGTGAACGTCAGGACGTCCATCCCGCGCAGGGTCACGTCCCTGCCGGTGGCGGGCACCTCACCGATCGAGGTGCGGAGCGTGCCGGTGTGCCGGCCGTGCATGAGGAACGCGACGACCAGCTTGTCCCCCGCC
This sequence comes from Nocardioidaceae bacterium, assembly GCA_035634095.1. Classification (GTDB taxonomy): domain Bacteria; phylum Actinomycetota; class Actinomycetes; order Propionibacteriales; family Nocardioidaceae; genus Nocardioides_B. Next base: position 16,648 of record DASQDP010000180.1, read on the forward strand.
TCCACCCGTTCGAGCAGCTCCGGCGTCAACCCGGTGACCGCCTGCTGCAAGGCGCGAGCCCGGGCGACGAGCTCGTCGAGGGTGAGCTCGACACCGTTGACGGTGACGTGCTCGGCGTACACCCGGGAGAAGGCGTCGCGCGCCTCCCGATCGTCCTCCGGGAGCCCCTGCCACAGGGCCAGGATCGCCTCCACGGCATCGGTCACGACTGCAGCCGCTCTCGGACCGGACCCACCCGGATCAGTAGGTGGCCCGCTCGCTCCTCGGCGTCGGGCGACAGACCAGCACCGGGCACGGAGCCGAGTGCTGCACCCGCGACGCGGTGCTGCCCAGCAGGATCGTCCGGGTCAGGCCCCGGCTGCCCGAGGCCAGCGAGATCAGGTCGGCGTCGACGTCCTCGGCCACCCGGATGATCTCCTGGGCCGGAGAGCCGCTGCGGATCACCTTGTGGATCGAGGGGCCCCACCCGTCGAACTCCGCGGCCACCAGGTCGACGGCTACGCGCGCCTCCTCGCCGAAGCTGAGCTGTGTGAGCTCCTTGGGCTCCTGGGGGCCGAGCTCGTTGGCGAAGGGAACCGCGGCATACGGACTCACCACGGCGACGACCGTCACGTCGGTGATCTCGCGGGAGTCGGCGATCCACTTGAACTGCCGGGCGCCGACGAGCGAGGCCCGGGAACCGTCTGTAGCGACGATGACGTGCATGGGTCACAGCTCCTTGTCGGTGGTCGGCGCGGTGGTCCCGGCGTTCCCTCGGGCCCCGGCGGCGGGTGGCTTCTTCTTGCCGAAGAACTGCTCCAGGAGGAACAGCACGAGACCGACGGCCAGCAGGCCGGCCACCCACCAGAGCGCCGCCGGGTCGTCGATCAGGGTGTAGGCCAGCACGGCCAGGTTGCCGACGATCCCGACGAAGAGCAACGCGGTGTTCGCCCGGAAGGTCTCCGAGGTCTCGTCCTGGCCGCGCAGCTTCAGGCACGCCACGATCACCAGCGCGTAGATGAAGAGCAGGAACACCACGGTGATGGTCGCCAGGCGGTCGACGACGTCGAGCTGGTCGTCCACGGGCAGGTCGGACTGGGTGCTGCGGATCAGCGCACCGATCAGCAGGAGGCCAGCGACGACGGCGGAGCCGAAGATCAGCGCGACGTACGGGCTGCGCCGGACCGGGTGCACCTTGGCGAACACCGCCGGTACGACGTCCTCACGCGCCATGCCGTACAGGATTCGCGACTGCGCGACCACGGTGACCAGCGTGGTGTTGCTGATCGCGATCATCGCGATCAGCCCAAAGACGACCAGCATGACGCTGGCCGGGATGAACAGCAGGTCCGCGCGGATGACCTCGAGCAGCGTCTTGTCGGCCAGCTCCGAGATGGGCACGGCGAGCGCCGCGGCGATGGAGACGAGGACGTAGACCACGCCGGCGGTCAGCATGCCCCCGATCAGCGCCCGCGGGAAGGCGCGGGCGGGGTCGATGGTCTCCTCGGCCACGTTGGCGGCGTTCTCGAAGCCGGTCATGGCGAAGAACGCCAGGGAGACACCGGCGAGCACCGCCAGGGCCTGGGACCCGCCCCCGCCGTCGCCGCTGAACTCGAGCAGCACGCCGGGCTCGTTGACTCCGGTGACCAGGGCGATGACCCCGATGATGACGACGACGATGAGGCCGCTGAGCTCGATGAAGGTCATGATGACGTTCACCACGACCGACTCGGAGATCCCGATCAGGTTGATGACCGTGATGACGGCGACGAAGAAGAGGGCCACGGCGAGGGCGCGCCAGATGGACGCCTCCGACATGCCGACCACGCCGCTGAAGTAACGCACGAAGCCCGAGGCCAAGGAGCCCACCGCGGCCATGTTGGCCGACAGCATGCAGATGGTGATGAAGAACGTGAGGATCGGGTTGCGGAAGGCCTTGTTGACGTAGAGCGAGGCGCCGGCGGCCTGCGGGTACTTGGTGACCAGCTCGGCGTACGCGAGACCGGTGATGGTGGCGACCGCGACGCCGGCCAGGAAGGCCATCCAGAAGGCGCCGCCGACGGCCGCGGCGACCAGGCCGACGAGCACGTAGATCCCCGACCCGAGCACATCCCCGACGACGTAGAAATACAGCTGTCTGGCCGTGATCGAGCGCTTCAGCTCACTGTGCTGCTCACGGGTGTCACCTGCGGCCGGAGTGCTCATGGCGCTGACCCTACTGTGAACCGTGTCACAGGCGTGTTTCCGGCCCGCGGGCCCTTTCTTGCATCATGGGGACGTGCCGCTGATGCGACGGAGGCCGGACCTGCTCCCGCTCCGTGTCCCCCGCCTGGACGGCAGCACCTTGCCGACGCGTCGCGAGGTCGGTCGGCAGTCCTTCGGCTCGTCCGCGCTGTACCGGATGGGGTACGGCGAGGCGTTCACGCCCCAGGCACACGACGTCGTCGACCCCCTGCTCGAGCACGTGCTTCCCCGCCTGCCGCTGCACGCGGCACCTCAGGACCAGCCCTACCTGCGCCGGCTGTGGGCCTCGGCCGCGCAGATCGGTGCCGGCATCGGGCTCGTCGAGCGGCGCAGCCCCCGGCTCGGCGAGCCGGGCATCGACCGGCTGCTCGCAGGCGCGCTCCTGGAGGCCGCCGACGAGCTCCCGATCATGGACCAGCGCCAGCGCGACGTCGCGGTCTACCTGCTGCACTGCGGCTACTACCTCGCCCGCACCGGCGTCGCCTCGCTGCCGGTCCTGCTGGAGCAGCTGGGCGACCCGCGCTGAGGGCGGACCCGGCGACCCGCCATAGCACTCCCCCGCTCGAAAAGGTAGGTTCACAGGATCGCCGGGTGACGGTTCTCGGGCACGGCTCACACCAGGAGTGAAAGTGGTCAACACAGAGTCAGGGGTTCCCGCGCCGACGCCCCTGGAGCAGCGTTACATCGACGTGCAGAAGTCGCCGGAGTTCCAGGACCTGCGCAAGCGCTACCGCGGCTTCGTGCTCCCGGTGACTGCGCTGTCGGTGCTCTGGTACTTCCTCTACGTGGGCTTGGCGGCGTACGCCACCGACTTCATGGGCACCAAGGTCGTCGGCAACATCAACGTCGGACTGGTCCTCGGCCTGCTCCAGTTCATCACCACCTTCGCCGTCACCTCCGCCTACGTGCGCTACGCCGACCGGGTCCTCGATCCACGCTCGGCCGCCATCCGGCACACCATGGAAGAGAAGGGTCTGCTGTGATCGCCGCGGCCGCCGCGCCCGAGCAGGTCGGCAACAGCTTCCTCAACCTCGCCATCTTCGCGGCGTTCGTGGTGGTCACCCTCGTCTTCGTGATCCGGGCCAGCAAGACGAACAAGAGCGCCTCGGACATGTACACCGGCGGTGCCGCCTTCACCGGCCGGCAGAACGGCATCGCGATCTCCGGGGACTACCTCTCCGCCGCGTCCTTCCTCGGCATCGCCGGGGCGATCGCGCTGAACGGCTACGACGGGTTCCTCTACAGCATCGGCTTCCTGGTCGCCTGGCTGGTGGCGCTGCTGCTGGTCGCGGAGCTCCTGCGCAACACCGGCAAGTTCACGATGGCCGACGTGCTCGCCTTCCGGATGCAGGAGCGCCCGGTCCGCACGGCCGCAGCCACCTCCACCCTGGTCGTGTCCTTCTTCTACCTGCTCGCGCAGATGGCCGGAGCCGGCGGCCTGGTCGCCCTGCTGCTCAACATCAGCGACCGTTCCATGCAGAGCCTGGTGATCGCCGCCGTGGGCGCGCTCATGATCACCTACGTGCTGATCGGCGGCATGAAGGGGACGACCTACGTCCAGATCATCAAGGCGGTGCTGCTCATCGCCGGTGCCGCACTGATGACGGTGTGGGTCCTCGCGTCGTACGGCTTCAACTTCTCCGAGCTGCTCGGCGACGGCGCGTCGGCCGGGGCGATGCTGGAGCCGGGCAAGAAGTACGGCCTGACCGACACCACGAAGATCGACTTCATCTCGCTCGCGCTCGCGCTCATCCTGGGCACAGCCGGGCTGCCGCACATCCTGATGCGCTTCTACACCGTGCCCACCGCCAAGGAGGCCCGCAAGTCCGTCGTTTGGGCCATCTGGCTGATCGGCCTGTTCTACCTCTTCACGCTGACTCTGGGCTACGGTGCCGCCGCGATGGTCGGGCAGGACCGCATCAAGGCCGCGCCGGGTGTCGAGAACTCGGCCGCCCCGCTGCTCGCCTACGAGCTCGGCGGCACGTTGCTGCTGGGGGTGATCTCCGCCGTCGCGTTCGCCACCATCCTGGCCGTGGTCGCCGGCCTGACGATCACCGCATCCGCGTCGTTCGCGCACGACATCTACGCCAGCGTCATCCACAAGGGCAACCCACCCGCCGGCGCGGAGGTCCGGGTCGCCCGGATCGCCGCGATCACCGTCGGGGTGGTGGCCATCCTCGGCGGGATCGCCGCGAACGGCCAGAACATCGCGTTCCTGGTGGCGCTGGCCTTCGCGGTCGCAGCGTCGGCCAACCTGCCGACGATCCTCTACTCGCTGTTCTGGAAGCGGTTCAACACCCGGGGCTGCCTGTGGAGCATCTACGGCGGACTGATCATCACGATCGGGCTCATCGCGTTCTCGCCGGCCGTCTCCGGGAGCGAGACAGCGATGTTCCCGAACGGGGACTGGTCGTTCTTCCCGCTGTCCAACCCGGGCATCGTGTCGATCCCGGCGTCCTTCCTCCTGGGCTTCCTGGGTACCGTGACGAGCAAGGAGCACCTGGAGAACAAGGCCTCCGAGATGGAGGTGCGGTCCCTGAGCGGTGCGGGCGCCGAGGGGAAGGCGCTCGACCACTGATCGCTGCGCCACCAGTGCCGGTCTGCTCCGAGTTCCGAGCATTCCGACCGGGATCGGTCGACGGCCTCGCCGCTGCATGTTTCAGGCGTTCGGCCGCTTCTTCGCGCCTTGCGGTTCGACTTCAGTCACAGCTCCACTGCTTCGCGGAGCACACGGTCTCGTACCTCGTCTCTGAGACTGTCGGCAGCGACACGTCGACGTCGAGTCGGAAGGGTCGGCGAGC
>DASQDP010000181.1:0-12035 GCA_035634095.1 Nocardioidaceae bacterium
GCGACCCCACGACAGATGCGGGTGAAACGCCGAGACCCCTTGAAAAGCTTGTCGCTCGACTCAAGAGAACACGCCGTCGGATCACAAACTCCGCGGGCGTACCTGCTGGAACTTGCATCTGTTGCACGCTCACCGTATCAACATCCGGCCCAGAAGCCGAGTCGGGGCCCGGCTGCCCGGTCAGGCCCCCGCCATCACCCCGAGCGGGCGGTAGTGCAGGCCCGGGAAGACGGCGGTCGCGGAGCGCTGCGCAAAGCGAGTGGCGACCACCTCGCCGAGCACGTTGCGGTAGTCGGTGGTCACCTGCAGGTCGCCGTCGGCCAGAGCGGCCCTGCCCAGCCCCGGCCAGTTGGCGTAGTAGCGACCTCCCCGCACGCCGCCGCCCATCAGCAGCATCATGTTGCCCCACCCGTGGTCGAGCCCCCGGTTGCCGTTCTCCGCGACCCGACGGCCGAACTCGCTGATCGTGACCAGCGTGACCCTGGTGCGCAACGGCCCCAGGTCCTTGAGGAAGGCGCTGACGACGCGGGCGAAGCCGCCCACCATCCGCTGCATGTTGCCGTACTCGGTGGTCCCGTAGTTGTTGTGCATGTCCCAGGACCCGTAGTCGATGGTCACGACCTCGGTGCCGACATCGGCCTTGATCAGGTGCGCGGTGTCCTGGAGCGCCTCGGCCAGGCCGGTGGCGGGGAACTCCGTCGGGTAGCGCACCGTGGGGCGGTACGTCGAGGAGGCGACCGGCCCGAGCTCGCCGACCGTGGTCAGCGCGGACCGGGCCGCGTCGCCGAGCGGCCCCCGAGCGCCGCGCCACATCGTGCTCAGCTGCGCCCGCCGTCGTGCGGCGTAGCGACCGTCGGCGGCGGCCAGGGCGATGCCCTCGAGGCTTCGCGCGGAGAGCGCGGGCGCGGTCCCGACGAGGGCGGTGGGCGCGATCGCCTCCCCGAGGTGCACGGCCTCGTAGGGCTTGCCGGCGCTGTCGGCGAGGCCGATCATGCGGTTGACCCAGCCGCGCCGGACGCTCGAGGTGGGGTCCGCGTTCTCGACCTCCTCCATGGCCAGGAAGTGGGACCTGTTGGGGACCTCCAGGCCGACCGCGTGCACGGCCGCGAGCTCTCCGGCGTTCCACAGCCACTGCAGCGGCGCCATGCCGGGGTGCAGGCCGAACATCTCGTCCTTGGCGATCAGGGAGCCGGGGGGCAGGGCGAGGCGGGGCCGGGCCGTGTAGTAGCCGGGGTCTCCGTGCGGCACCACCATCCCGAGCCCGTCGATGCCGCCGCGCAGGCTGATCACGACCAGGACGTTGCCGCCGGTGGTGGCGGCGAAGGAGGTCTGGCGAAGGGCGTCGCCGAACGCGGTCGTGGTCACCGCGACGCCGCTCGCGGCGGCCATGCCGGCCAGGAAGCGCCGGCGGCTCAGGCCGGCCACCCGCTCGTAGTCCACGCAGCAGGCGCTCTCGGGGTGCTCGGTCATCGGGTCCACCTCAGCGGCTCATGTGGTCGGGCGAGTCGAGCAGGACGATGGCCATCCGGACGAACTTGTAGCCGGCCAGGGGGTGCTTGCGCGTGATCCTCTCGCCGGGGCGGTGCCCGGTCGCCTGGCAGACCGCCTTCAGGTCCCGCGACGTCGAGCCGCGCCCCAGCAGCAGCCGGCAGACGTGGTCGACGTACCGGTCGAGCCGGAGACCGGACCGAGGCAGCCAGGCGGCGGGGCGGCGGTAGCTGACCCCGCTGTCGGGGTAGTAGCCGCCGGCCAGCAGCCAGTGCATCCGGAACGACGTCAGCATCCGGGACGCGGAGGCCCAGTCCGCGTTGGTCTCCGGCGCCCCGTCGGGGCGGGGCCACTGGTAGACCAGCGTGGAGCGGTGCAGGTAGGCGATGGCGTGGGCGAACGACTCATCGTTGGAGGGCGCCGACGCGCGCACGCCCAGCACCCGCACGGTGGCGACCAGGTCGTCCACGGGCGTGCGCACCTTCCGGCCGGCGGACGCCGCGAACTCGTCGGTGGCCACCAGCGCGTGCAGGGTGGCGGAGATGTCGGTGCCGCTGTCGGTGAAGACCTTGGCCAGGTGCGCGACCAGGGCGTCGGAGGGGGCGTCGGAGACGAACCGGACCGCCAGGCGCCGGGCCACCATCCGGGCGGTGGCGGGGTGGTTCGCCAGGTACTTCAGGTAGCGCACGGTCAGCTGCGACCCGTTCGCCGCACGGTTGGGGTCGGTGAAGCCGAGCACCTGCACGGGGCCGGTGGTGTGCCGGTCCGGGTCGTAGTACGTCGTCCAGTCGCCCTCGTCGACGGTGTAGCCGGACAGGATCGTCGCGGAGTGCTTCACCATGGTCTCGGTGTAGCCCGACGTCCGGCCCACGGTGTGCAGCTCGAGCAGCTCGCGGCCCTGGTTCTCGTTCGGGGCGCCGCGGACCGACTTGGCGTTGTCCAGGTACAGCAGCATCGAGGGGTGCAGCGAGCAGGCCAGCAGCAGGTCCTCGAAGCGGCCGAGGGCGTGCGCGCGGATGGTGCGGTCGTAGTCCCAGCGCTGCACCCACGAGTCGTTGCCCTGCAGCGGCACGTGCAGGTGGTTGTTCCAGAAGTCGACCATCGTCTCGAGCACCTGGTGGTCGGAGTACATCCGGCGCAGGGCGGTGTAGTTGCCCAGGTCGCGGGCGTACACCCAGGCGGAGTGCGAGCCGTCCTTGCTGCGCGCCCAGCGCGTCGGCGCGTCGTCGGCCAGCCGGGGGAACCATCGCGGGATCTGCCGGGCGAGTGCGGTCTCCGGCACCGAGGCGGGGGTGAGCTGCTGGGCGAACCACTGCTGCGCCCCGCCGGCGGCACGCATCTGCGACCAGGTGCGGCGTGAGTAGCCGCATCCCATCCGGTTCATCATGTGCCGCTCGAAGGTCGTCGGCACGGCGGTCGCCGGGTACGGACGCACCGCGTACGTCGTACGCGCGGCGACCCGCGAGACGAGGTCGAGCGACGGCATTGCGGCCCCTCCCAAGGTCACCTGCTCTCGCCCTGGAGGGTCGGCGTGCTCCCGCCGCTACTTGAGGGTCAGGGGACACGAGGCCGATCCCGGCGCGCCGATGTCACCTCCAGGAACGGGCCTCGGCCTCCGCCAGGTTGGCACGGAACGCCCCGCCCTCGGCCCGGAGCACCTCAGCGGCCATCGGCGCCGCCCGGAAGACGGTGTCCGCCAGGTAGCTGCAGGCATCGGCGATGCCGTCCACCGGGAGCCCCCGCTGGGTCACCACCGTCAGGAGCCATCCGAGGTGGCTGCGCAGGACGGTCCGGTCGCGGACCGCGACCGCAGCAGCGCAGTGGCGGGCCAGCCACGAGTAGTCCGTCAGCAGCTCGCTGCGGTGGATGCTGCTCAGCGTGGACACCCACCTGCTCGCCGCCTGGTGCCGGTCGAAGGCCAGCTGCAGCAGCTCGCGAGGTGCCGCGTCGAGCAGCAGCGCCTCGGCCGGGATCCCGCGCCACTCCGAGCTCCACCGCCCCGCGACCAGCGAGTCCAGGACCGTGCGCAGGCCCCAGGGGTCCTCCAGCCGCAGGTCGGCTCCCAGCCGCCGTGCCCGCAGCTGGCCCTCACCCCACGCCGCGCCGCCCACCACCACCGGGACGCCCTCGGCGTGGGCGGCCTCGATGCTGCGCGAGGCAGCGATCAGGTTGGTGGGGAGGGTGACCGACAGCGCCAGGGCCGTGGGTCGGGTGCCGCCGAGGTACCGCCGCAGCTGCGAGGCCGGCAGACTGCCGCCCAACATCACCACGTCGAGGTCGGAGTGGCGCGCCAGCTCACCGGCCAGCCGGGCCGGCATGGTGTGCCACTCGCCCTCGGCACAGGCGAGCACGATCCGTCGCGCCGAGGGTGGCCTGGGTCCGGTCCGGGTGAGCAGCTGGAGCGCCTGCTCCGCGACCGACGTGGCCGCGTGCTCGTCCGCGATGTCCCACCGGCCCTCCTGCCACAGGCGGCCGACCTGGCCCTGAGCCCGCGCCACGACGTCCGTGATGAGCCACCGTGGAGACTCGCCCCTGGCCAGCGCGTCCTCCATCAGCTGGGCGGCGGAGTCGACGTCCGCGCCGGTCAGAGCCGCGAAGTAGTCCTGGTAGATGTCGCTCACGCCGGGTCCCCGAAGGGCAGCGGTTCTGGGTCGTAGTCGTCGTCGTTAGCCAGCTCGATGCGGTCGCGCCCCGAGCGCTTGCTCCGGTACAGCGCGCCGTCCGCGGCGCGGGCGGCAGCGACCGCTCCTCGTCCGTCGACGACCGCGAGGCCACCGGACACCGTCAGGGCTCCGCCGGTCCGCGCGCCCCACGCCACGGCGGTGGCGACCATGCGTTCCCGTGCCACGTCCAGCGGCGCGGCGCCGAAGACCACGAGGAACTCGTCCCCGCCGTACCTGCCGACGAAGTCCTCGCCACGGACGCTGTCCCGCAGCAGCGTGCCGAACTCCCGCAGCGCGGAGTCCCCGGCGGCGTGGCCGTGCGTGTCGTTGAGTCTCTTGAGCCCGTCCACGTCGAGCATGCAGACCACCGCGCCCGGCTCGGTGGCGGCCAGGCGCCGGCCGATCTGACGCCGGCTGGCCACGCCGGTGAGCGGGTCCACGTTCGCGCGGCGGCACTCGCGGTCGTGTGCGTCGCAGCGGGCCGCGGCCGCCTTGGCGTCCTCCACGAGGAGCGGCAGGTGGTGGGCGATCCGCAGGCAGGCGGGATCCATCGGTTCGATGCTCATCACCACCTTGGGCTCACCCACCCCCAGCGACACGTCCACGGGCACCGCGTCCGGGCCGGCCAGGCGCGCCGGCAGGACCGCACCCCCGAGGTCGTTGATCGCCGTGTGCAGCACCAGCGCCACCTCGGCGCGGGTGCTCGCGGTCAGCATGGCGCGCGTCGCGTGCAGCGCCACCGAGTCACCCGCCGGGTCGGCGTGGTCCCGACTCCTCCGGTAGCTGCTCACGCCGCCGAGGCGTTGTGGGTCGGTGTGCTGCTCGGTCCGCCGCGCCGCCGCCCAGGCAGGTCCCAGCGCAACCTCGGTGGAGGAGGGGTCCGGTGAGGGCGGTCGAGTGCTCATGGTGGCCACCATGGTCACCCACCGCCGTCCCCGGCGTTGCCGGATCCGCCGGATCTGCGGCCGGGTGACCCTTTCGGGTCATGTCGGGACCGGTTGGAACGTCGCTCGGCACGCCTCCGACCCGTCAGTTCGGGCCATGACCAGGGTTTCGCCTGCCGGGACCACCGTGACAGCACAGACTGGCTCAGCACCGAGGAGCAGGAGGACCATGGACGCCGGGACGTACGGGATCGAGCACGGGACGAGAGTGGCCGGCGACGCCGCTGGCTCCGTGCCGGTGTCGCTGTTGCTCGTCGAGGACAGCCCCGGGGACGCCAGCCTGGTCACCGCCGCTCTCGCGGACGCCGGCGGCTTCACCGTGCGGTGGGTCGAGACGCTCGGCGCCGCGCTCGCCGCCCTCGCCGATGGGGACTACGACTGCCTGGTGGTCGACCTGGGGCTCCCCGATGCCTCGGGGCTCGAGGTCGTCGACGCGCTGCTGACGCCTGCGGGCGATGCCGCACTGGTGGTGCTGACCGGCAACGACGACGAGGCCTCTGCCCTCACCGCGATCAAGGAGGGCGTTGACGACTACCTGGTCAAGAGCGACATCTCCGTGCACGGTCTGCGCCGCTCGCTGCAGTACGCCATCGAGCGGGCCAAGCTGACGGGGCACCTGCGCAGGGCTGAGCAGTCGGCGCGCACCCTGTCGACGATCGTCGAGTCGACCGGTGACGCGATCTTCGCGATGGACGCCTCGGGCCTGATCACGGCGTGGAACCGCGCGGCCGAGGAGCTGTACGGCTACACCGCCGAGGAGGCGGTGGGCCGGCACGTCCGGGTCCTTCACCCGCTGGGCGAGGAGGACCTTCCGGCAACCCTCGACGGTTCCTCCGGAGGCCGCACCGTCCGGGGACTCGAGACCGTGCGGCGCACCCGCGCCGGCCGGCTGATCGACGTCTCACTGACGGTCTCGCCGCTGTCCGAACCGGACGGCCGGCTCATCGGGGCGTCGGTCATCGCCCGCGACATCTCCGAACGGCTGCTCCTCGAGGGCCAGCTGAAGGACCAGGCGACCCACGACGCGCTGACCGGCCTGCCGAACCGGGCGCTGCTCTCCGAGCGGCTGTCCCAGGCGCTCGCCGTGTCCGCGTCTCCCGGTCACCCGGTCACTGTCCTGTTCCTGGACCTGGACTCGTTCAAGACCGTGAACGACGCGCGCGGCCACCTGGCCGGCGACGGGCTGCTGCGCGAGGTGGCCAAGCGGTTGCAGGGCGTGGTCCGCTCTGCCGACACGGTCGCGCGGCTGGGTGGCGACGAGTTCGTCATCGTCTGCCCGGACACGGACAGCGCGGCCGCGCAGCGACTCGCCGAGCGCGTGACCGAGGTCATCGCCGCGCCGGTGCGGATCAACGCCGACGTGGTGCACGTGACGGCCAGCATCGGCGTCGCTATCGCCCCTCCGCTCGAGGCGGACGCAGAGAGCCTGCTCCGGCACGCCGACGCGGCCATGTACGAAGCGAAGGCTCGAGGCCGGGCACGCACGCAGCTCTTCGACGTGGCCTTCGCGGAGCGCTCACGACACCGGTTGGAGCTGGCCGACGACCTGCGCACCGCCCTACGGGACGGACAGCTCGAGGTGCACTACCAGCCCGTTCTCGACATCGCCACAGGTCGCCCGGTCGGGGTCGAGGCGCTCACGCGCTGGCGGCACCCTGAGCGCGGGTGGGTGCCGCCGGCTACTTTCGTGCCGCTGGCCGAGGACACCGGGATCGTCGGCGAGCTGGATCGCTGGGTGCTGCGCCAGGCCTGCCGGGACGCAGTCGTCCTCAACGTGCTCGGCCTCCTCGACGCCGATGCGCGGATGTCGGTCAACCTGTCCCCTCGTACCCTGGGGGAGCCTGACCTCGTCGAGTACATCCGGCGCACCACCGCCGCGGAGCAGCTGCCCGTCGAGACACTGGTGCTGGAGGTGACCGAGACCGCGGTGATGAACGACGTGCTCACCGCCCGTCGGTCCCTGGAAGCGCTGCGGGAGCTGGGAGTGGGCGTGGCGCTCGACGACTTCGGCACCGGCTACTCGTCCCTGAGCCTGCTGCGGCAGCTGCCGGTGTCGCGGCTCAAGATCGACAGGTCGTTCGTGCGCAACCTCGGCGAGCGCTCGGACGACCTCGCGATAGCTGCCTCCATCATCAACCTCGCGCGCGCGCTCGGCATGGAGACCGGGGCTGAGGGTATTGAGTTCCTGGAGCAGCGGCGTCTGCTCGACCAGCTCGGGTGCCCGCTGGGCCAAGGATTCCTGTGGAGCAAGGCACTACCACTGGGCGAGCTGATCGCGCTGCTCGGACAGCAGGCCGTCAACGGTGCCGCTGTGGCGCCCGCGTCGCCAGACGCGGCGGCACTTGATCTCGCAGCGCCGGACTGCGGTACGGGCCACAGCGTGTGGTTCTACCGCGACCAGGCCGCTCTCGAGACCCGCCTGCAGCACGCCATGAGCGCGGCCCTCCGGTCCGGCGACGCCTGCCTCCTCATCGCGTCCGCGCTGCGACGGGAGTCACTGCAGACCGCCCTGGGTGACGTCCTGACCGAGCCGCAGGCCTGGGGGCGCTACCTCGAGCTGGACAGCGACGTCGTCCTGGACCTGGTGGCTGCCGGCGCCGACGGGCTGTCTGGCTGTGGCAAGGAGCTGACGAGACTGCTGGCCCGGCTCGGTGCGCCGGCCCGCACCGTGCGCGTGTTCAGCGACCTGGGCCCCATGATCTGGAGCCGCTCCGGGGCCGAGGCAGTGGCGCTCGAGGGCGTGTGGGACCAGTTGCGCGGGAACCACGACCTCGACGTGCTCTGCGCCTACGACCTCGGTCGGGAATGGTCGCCCAGCCCCAGCGACCTCGCCGGCCGGCACGACGACGCGGCCTGGGTCTGCGCGCCTGTCACGACGGTCCTCACCGTGCCGTGAGTTCGACGGAAACCCCTCGGGACTCCTGAGCCCCTTGCTAAGTTCAGCCAAGTCTCCAGGGAAGCGCAGGCGGCGAATGACCATCTCGGAACCACAGCGCGACCGGCAGCAGGGCCTCCCCGGGCTGCCCCGACCCCGATCGGCGGCCGGCGAGCCGTTCGGCAACATGACGACCGACGAGTCGGAGCGCCAGTCGCTCAACCACAGGATGCTGGAGACGGCTCCCATCGGAATGGCGCTGACCACCGCCGGAACGGGTCGCATCCTGTGGACCAACCAGGCCTTCGCCCGGCTCATCGCGACCTCGACCGAGGACGTGTCCGGCAAGCTCTGGTCGGACCTCACGGTGGCTGCGCTTCCCTCCGGGGGTGAGGGGCCGGACGCGCCGGTCGAACAGCAGTGGGCCACCGCGTCCGGACCTCGGATCGTCTCCATCCGCTCCGGGCTCGCGACGGCCGACGACGGTCATCCGATCACTGTGGGGATCGGCGAGCCCGAGGAGGTCTGCCTGATCCACCAGGTGCTCGACGTGACCGAGCTGCGCCGTACGCGACAGCAGCTGGACGCCGCCCTGGCCGAGCTCCAGCACCGCAACCAGGAGCTCGAGCGGTCCAACGAGGACCTCACTCAGTTCGCCTATGTTGCCTCCCACGACCTCTCGGAGCCTCTTCGCGTCATCGCCGGGCATGTGCAGCTGCTCGCCTCGCGCTACAGCGGACGGCTCGACGAGGACGCGGACCGCTACATCGAGTTCGCGGTGGAGGGCTGCACCCGGATGCGGACCCTCATCGAGGACCTGCTCCGCTACTCCCGCGCCGGCAGGGAGATCCGTCGTGAGCCGGTGGACCTCAGGCGGCTCTTCGAGCGTTCCCTGCATGACGCAGCAGTGACCCTCGGCGACCGCGGGGCCGAGATCCGCCTGAACGACGACCTCGCCACCGTGACCGGTGACCCGTCGCAGCTCGGACAGGTGGTCGCCAACCTGGTGAACAACGCGGTCAAGTTCACCCCCGAGGATCGCCGCCCCGTGGTCGAGGTGTCGACCGAACGCATCCCGGGTGGGTGGCGGTGCACCGTCGCCGACAACGGTGAAGGGATCGCGCCGCAGTACCGCGACCGCGTGTTCCGGGTCTTCCAGCGACTGCATTCCCGACGCTTCGCCGGCACCGGGATCGGGCTGTCCATCTGTCGCCGCATCATCGAGCAGCACGGTGGACGGATCGAGATCTGCGACTCGCCGCTGGGCGGTACGACGATCGCCTTCACGCTTCCCGACGCACAGGAGGTCAGGTGATCCCCGAGGTACGCCCGATCCGGATCCTCCTGGTCGAGGACAGCCCAGGTGACGTCCACCTCACCAGGGAGGCGCTGTACCAGGCCAAGGTGGCCAACGAGCTGTGTGTGGTGGGTGACGGCGTGGAGGCCCTGCAGTACCTGCGCGGCGAGGATCCGTTCGGGGGCCGGGAGCGTCCCGACCTGATGCTGCTGGACCTGAACCTGCCCCGCAAGGACGGCCGCGAGGTCCTCGAGGAGGTCAAGAACGACCCGGACCTGATGCACATCCCGGTCATCGTGCTGACCACGTCCTCCGACGAGGCCGACATCCTGCAGTCCTACCGCCTGCACGCCAACGCATTCGTGACCAAGCCGGTCGGCTTCGACCAGTTCATCACCGCCCTGCAGCAGTTCGAGGGTTTCTGGTTGCAGGTCGTCCGCTTCGCCCAATGATCATCGTGGGACGCAACCATCCCCGAGAACCCGCACCGCACCGACTCCTGGGAGCCCAAGCACGGTGGCGAACAACACCAGACCCGCGGCGACGGCGCCGCGCGTCCCCGACGCCCGAGCGTCGTCGGCTGACCCGTTGACGCTCCTGGACTTCCGCGCCGTGTTCTGCTCATCGCCGACGGCGTACCTGGTGCTCAGGGCCGACCTGGTGGTGCTCGAGGTCAACGAGGCCTACGTCGCCATGACGGGTCGCACGCGCGCCGAGCTGGTCGGCCGACACCTGTTCGACACGTTCCCTCCGAGCGAGGACTCCGGTTCCAGCCGGGCGCGGGCCGCGCTGGAGCGCACCAGGACCACCGGTGAGGCCACGGTGCTGCCTCTCTTCAAGTACGACTTGGTGGATTCCACGACCGGGCGGGTCCACGAGCGACACTGGTCAACGGTGACCACCGCCCTGCCGGCCGCCGACGGCGCCACCCGCCTGCTGCTGCAGCGGGTGGAGGACGTGACCGGCTACGTCCGCGACCGCGCGGCCCGAGACTCCTGCTGGCAGGCAGAGCCACACCCTGGGACGCACGCAGCTGAAACGGGGCTCTACGCGAGGATGCGGGAGCTGGAGTCGGCACAGGAGTCCGCCCGGGCCGCCGCCTCCGCGCTGGAGGCGAGCGAGCAGCGTGCGCAGGCGGTGCTCAACACCGCGGTCGACGCCATCATGACGATGACCGAGGACGGCCGGATCGACTCCGTCAACCCGGCGACCGAGCTGATGTTCGGCTACGCCGCCGACGAGATGGTCGGCCAGAACATCACCATGCTGATGCCGGAGCCGTACCGCAGCAACCACGACCGGTACCTTGAGCGATACCGGCGAAGCGGCGACAAGCGCATCATCGGCAGCGGGCGTGAGGTGGCCGGGCAGCGCCGCGACGGGGAGATCTTCCCCATCGAGCTGGCGGTGAGCGAGGTCGGGTCGGACCCGCCCCTGTTCACCGGGGTGGTGCGTGACATCACCGACCGCAAGAGGCTCGAGGCCCAGCTGCTGCACCAGTCCCTCCACGACCCGCTCACCGGTCTCGCGAACCGGGCACTTCTCGTGCAGCGCTTGGAGCTCGCTGCCGCCAGGCTGGCGAGACGTCCCGGGCTGCTGGCGCTGCTCTTCATCGACCTCGACCGCTTCAAGCTCGTCAACGACACCCTCGGGCACGACGCCGGGGACGAGCTGCTCAAGGAGACCGCGCGACGACTGCGCGGGGGCGTGCGCCCCGAAGACCTGGTCGCCAGGCTCGGGGGCGACGAGTTCGTGGTCCTGTGCGAGGACCTCTCCGACGCCGCCGACGCAGAGATGCTTGCCGCCCGCGTGGTGCGCACCCTGAGCGCGCCGATGCAGCTGCGCGGGCGAGAGGTCCACGTCTCGGCCAGCGTCGGCGTGGTCACCGACCGCGGAGAGCGGACTGCTGCGGAGGTGCTGGGGGACGCGGACGCGGCGATGTACCGCGCCAAAGAGGGCGGCCGCGGCCGCTTCAGCATGCTGGACGCGGATGCCCGGGCCTCTACCAGTGACCGGCTGGAGCTCGGCAGCGACCTGCACCACGCGCTCGAGCGCCAGGAGATGCGAGCCTGCTACCAGCCCCTGGTCGACCTCCGGAGCGGCGCGGTCGTCGCTGCCGAGGCGCTGATGCGCTGGGAGCACCCGCGTCGCGGGGTCCTCTCCCCAGCCGCGTTCCTCGACGTCGCCACCGACCTCGGCCTGACCGGCGACCTCGACGCCTGGATCCGGCT
Organism: Nocardioidaceae bacterium; assembly: GCA_035634095.1. Taxonomy (GTDB): domain Bacteria; phylum Actinomycetota; class Actinomycetes; order Propionibacteriales; family Nocardioidaceae; genus Nocardioides_B. The sequence continues at coordinate 11,499 of DASQDP010000181.1, forward strand.
CGAGTCCTGCCAACGAGCAGCAGAGTGGACCCGACTGCTCGGACAGCCGGTGGGTGTCTGGGTCAACCTGTCCAACCAGAGCCTGGCCGACCGGCGACTCCCGCACATCGTCGCCTCAGCGCTCGAGGCGACCGGCCTCGACCCCGCCCTGCTCACACTGGAGATCACCGAAGGGGGGCTGATGAGCGATGCGCCCGCCACCGAACGGGCGCTCACCATCCTCCGGGGGCTGGGAGTGCGGCTCGCCGTCGACGACTTCGGCACCGGCTACTCCTCGCTGTCCTACCTGCAGCGCTTCCCCGTCCACTCCCTCAAGGTGGACCGCTCCTTCGTCGAGCGGCTCGACAAGGAACCCGCCGTGGCCGCTGACAGCGCTGCCATCATCACGGCCATCGTGAACCTGGCGGCGGCGCTCGACCTGCAGACCGTGGCGGAGGGGATCGAGACCCCCGAGCAGCTCGCCGCCGTGACCGCGCTGGGCTGCGACGTGGGCCAGGGGTACTTCCTGGGCCGCCCGACACCGCAGGAGAACATCCC
>DASQDP010000182.1:0-4586 GCA_035634095.1 Nocardioidaceae bacterium
GTGTTCCGCGGGCTCCTCGACGCGTCGGCGCACACCATCCACGACACCCTGCTGGTGGCGGCCGCCGAGGCCCTCGCCTCGGCGGTGACGGCCAAGGAGCTGACCGCGAACTACATCATCCCCAGCGTGTTCCACGCCGACGTGCACACCGCGGTCGCCGCCGCGGTGCGCGCAGCGGCCGAGCGGTCCTCGAAGGTCCCCACCTCGGATGTCTGACCCGCTCCACCCGGCCGTGGCCGTCGGCGACCTGCTGGTGGCGGCGCCGGAGCTGCTCGACCCCAACTTCGAGCACTCCGTGGTGCTGGTGCTCGACCTCGACGACAACGGGGCGCTCGGCGTGGTGCTCAACCGCCCCTCGGCGGTCCCGGTGGCCGAGGTGCTCCCGGAGTGGGGCGACCTGGCCGGGGTGCCGGGGGTGCTGTTCCAGGGTGGACCGGTCAGCACCGACGCCGCGATCGCCGTCGCCGCCTCGCGGCGGGTCGACGGCCCGTCGCCGGTGGTGGACCCCGCCGGCTTCCGCCCGCTCTACGACGACGTCGGCATCGTGGACCTGGACACGCCCCTGCCGGAGCTGGAGCCGGTGCTGCGTTCCCTGCGGATCTTCGCCGGCTATGCCGGCTGGGGCGCGGAGCAGCTGGCCACCGAGATCCGTGAGGGCGCCTGGTACGTCGTGCCGTCCGTGCCCGAGGACCTGTTCTGCGACGACCCGCTCGAGCTGTGGAAGCAGGTGCTTCGACGTCAGCCCGGTGAGCTGGCCTGGGTCTCGACACGCCCGGTCGACCCGTCCCAGAACTGACGCTCCCGGTCAGCGCGCGCAGAGGTCGTTAGACTGCTGCACCGTGAGCACCCAGATGACCCCCGGCAGCGAGACGATCGAGGACACGCGCACGTCACCGACCGAGGCGCCGGTCGAGCCCGGCGACCACGAGCGGTTCTCGCACTACGTGGAGAAGGAGAAGCTCACCGAGGCGATGGTGATGGGGACCCCCGTCGTCGCCCTCTGCGGCAAGGTGTGGGTGCCGAGCCGGGACCCCGAGAAGTTCCCCGTCTGCCCCGAGTGCAAGGACGCCTGGGAGCAGCTCGCACGCGACGAGTAGGACACCCTGACCGAGATCCCCGCCCCGTTGCCCGACCTCTCACCGGCGTACCCCGCCCGGGCAGCCTGGGGCACCGCTACCCGCCTGCGCGCCTGGCAGTCCGCTGCGCTGGACGCGTACTTCACCAGGAACCCCCGCGACTTCCTCGCGGTGGCGACCCCGGGGGCGGGCAAGACCACGTTCGCGCTCAGCGTCGCCGCGGAGCTGCTGTCGCGTCGGGTGGTGGACAGGGTCACCGTGGTGGCGCCGACCGAGCACCTCAAGGCGCAGTGGGCCGAGGCGTCGGCACGGGCGGGCATCCCGATCGACCCCGCGTACACCGGCCGCAAGGGGCGTACCAGCACCGACTACGTCGGGGTCGCGGTGACCTACGCCGGCGTGTCCAGCAACCCGCTCGCCCACCGGGTCCGCACCGAGCGGTTCAAGACGCTGGTGATCCTCGACGAGGTGCACCACGCCGGGGACGCGATGTCGTGGGGTGAGGCGGTGCGTGAGGCGTTCGAGCCCGCGCAGCGGCGGCTGTCCCTGACCGGCACGCCGTTCCGGTCCGACGTCAACCCGATCCCCTTCGTCACCTATGCCCCGAGCCCGGGGGACGCACCCGGGGTGCTCCGGTGCGTGCCGGACTCCAGCTACGGCTACGCCGAGGCGCTCGCCGACCATGTCGTACGACCGGTGCTGTTCCTGGCCTACAGCGGGGAGATGCAGTGGCGCACCCGGGCGGGCGACGAGGTGGCCGCCCGGCTCGGCGAGCCGATGACCAAGGAGGCGACCGCGCAGGCGCTGCGTACGGCGCTGGACCCGGCCGGGGCCTGGATGCCGGCGGTGCTCGCCGCCGCCGACCGCCGCCTGACCGAGGTCCGCCGGCACGTGCCGGACGCCGGGGGCCTGGTGATCGCCTCGGACCAGAGCTCCGCCCGCGCCTACGCCCGCCTGCTCGCCGACGTGACGGGCGCCAAGCCCACGGTCGTGCTCTCCGACGAGCGAGCCGCCTCCGCGCGCATCGCGGCCTTCGCGGACAGCGAGGACCGCTGGATGGTGGCAGTGCGGATGGTGTCCGAGGGCGTCGACGTCCCTCGCCTGGCCGTGGGCGTCTACGCGACGACCGCCGCGACGCCGCTCTACTTCGCCCAGGCCGTCGGGAGGTTCGTCCGGGCCCGGCGTCGCGGCGAGACCGCGTCGGTGTTCCTGCCGTCGGTGCCGAGGCTGCTGGGGCTCGCCAACGAGATGGAGCTCGAGCGCGACCACGTGCTCGGGCGGGACGTCACCGACGAGGGCGACCCCTTCGCGGCGGAGCAGGATCTGCTGGCGCGCGCCCAGGCGACCGAGGGGGCGTCCTCCGAGGAGGCGCTGGTGCCCTTCGAGGCGCTGGGGTCCTCGGCCTCCTTCGACCGCGTGCTCTACGACGGCGGCGAGTTCGGGCACTCGGGGGAGGTGCAGGTCGGCTCGGAGGAGGAGATGGACTTCCTCGGCATCCCCGGCCTCCTCGACGCCGACCAGGTGCGCGACCTGCTGCACTCCCGGACCGGGGAGCGGGCCCGCCGGCAACGATCGGCGCGCCCGCCGGCCCACGAGCAGGCGGCCGCCTACGTTCCCGCGCACCAGCAGATGGCCACCCTGCGCCGGGAGCTCAACGGACTGGTCGCCGCCTGGAACCACCGCACCGGCCAGGCGCACGGCGTCACCCACGCGGCTCTTCGCCGGGAGTGCGGGGGTCCTGCTGCCGCCACGGCGACCGCGGAGCAGCTGCGCAGCCGGATCGACCGGATCCGGGGGTGGGCCGCCGCCCGCTAACCGGTGAGCAGCGGACCGGCTGCCGCCAGCACCGCGGAGTACGACGAGCGCACCCGCTGGTAGGAGCCCGCCGCCGCCTCGTCGGGCTCCACGATCGTCGTCGCACGCGGCCACGCCGGGGCCGCCTCGTCCTGCGACAAGGTCCAGGCGGCCTGGCGTGCCGCGCCGAGCGCGACGTACTCTGCTGGCTCCGGGACCGCGACCGGCAGCGCGAAGAGCCCGGCGGTGATCTGCTGCACGGCGGCCGAGCGCGCCGCTCCGCCGATCAGGACGACGCGTCGCGGGGTGACCCCGGCGGCCTGCAGCGGCGCCACTGCGTCCGCCAGACCGCACAGCATCCCCTCGACGGAAGCGCGGACCAGGTGTGCGGGGGTGGCGTTGGCGCGGGTCAGGCCGTGCAGCACCCCGGTCGCCTCCGGCAGTGCCGGCGTGCGCTCCCCGTCCAGGAAGGGCAGCAGCACCAGCCCCTCGGTGCCGTCGACGGAGAGCGCCAGCCGGTCCAGGTCGCCCAGCTCGGCACCGGCCATCCGGAGCCCGGCGCCGATGACGCGGGCGGCGTTCAGCGTGCACACCAGCGGCAGGAACCGCCCGGTCGCGTCCGCGAACCCGGCGACGGCACCCGAGGCGTCTGCCGTGGCCCGGTCGCCGACCGCGAAGACGGTGCCGCTGGTCCCCAGCGACACCACCACGTCCCCGGGCTCGAGCTCCAGGCCGAGCGCGGCGGCCATGTTGTCGCCGGTCCCCGGGGCCAGCACGATGCCCTCGGTCGTCTCGCCGACGGCCTCGCGGGGGCCCGCGACCCGGGGGAGGGCCAGCTCCCTGCCGAACGCCCGCTGCAGCAGGTCGAGCCGGTAGCCGTCCTGGGCGGGGGACCAGTAGCCCGTCCCCGAGGCGTCGCCCCGGTCTGTCGTCGGCCCGCCGCCGTCCCCTCGGAGCCGGTGCGTCATCCAGTCGTGCGGGAGCAGCACGCCGTGCGCCCGCTCGGCGACGTCCGGCTCCTGCTCGGCGACCCATCGCAGCTTGGTGACGGTGAAGGAGGCCCCCGGTACGCTGCCCGTCGCGTCCGCCCAGGCCTGCGCTCCGCCCAGCTCCTCGACCAGCGCCCGGGACTGCGGCGCCGACCGGAGGTCGTTCCACAGCAGCGCGTCGCGCACCGGGGTGCCGGACTCGTCGACGAGGACCATGCCGTGCTGCTGGCCGCCGACGGCCACCGCCTGCACGTCGTGCAGGAGCCCCGTCGACGCCTCGGCCCACGCTTCAGCCCAGACCTGCGGGTCGACCTCGGTCAGGTCGGGGTGCGAGGCCCGACCCTCACGGACCACCTCGCCCGTCACTGCGTCGCAGACCACGACCTTGGTGCTCTGGGTGGAGCAGTCCACCCCGGCCACGAGGGCAGCGTTCGTCACGCGAGGCAGGCTACCGGCGCCTGCTACCGGTGTCGCGGCTGGTGACCGCTTCCAGCAGCGGAAGCACCCGGTAGGGGATCTGGGTCGCCAGCGCGATCACCGTCGAGGAGCGCACGATCCGGTCGTCGGAGAGAACCGCGTCGATCACCCGCTGCAGGTCGGTGTTGGACCTAGCCACCACGCGTGCCCACATGTCCCCGGCCCCGGTGATCGTGACGGCCTCGAGCACCTCCGGGATCCCGGACAGGTGCTCGGCCACCGACTCGTGCCCGGCTCCCTGCCGGATCTC
>DASQDP010000183.1:0-62149 GCA_035634095.1 Nocardioidaceae bacterium
GAGAGGCACTGCCGTGGCAGCACCGCAGAACTACCTGGCCGTCATCAAGGTCGTGGGTATTGGTGGAGGTGGAGTCAACGCCGTCAACCGGATGATCGAGGTCGGCCTCAAAGGGGTCGAGTTCATCGCCATCAACACCGACGCCCAGGCACTCCTGATGAGCGACGCCGACGTGAAGCTCGACATCGGCCGAGAGCTCACCCGCGGACTCGGCGCGGGCGCCAACCCCGAGGTCGGCGGCAAGGCCGCCGAGGACCACGCCGAGGAGATCGAGGAGGTCATCAAGGGCGCCGACATGGTCTTCGTGACCGCCGGAGAGGGTGGCGGCACCGGCACCGGCGGCGCGCCGGTGGTGGCCCGGATAGCCCGCTCGCTCGGTGCGTTGACCATCGGCGTGGTCACCCGCCCGTTCTCCTTCGAGGGCCGCCGCCGCGCGAACCAGGCGGAGGACGGCATCTCCAGCCTCCGCGACGAGGTGGACACCCTCATCGTCATCCCGAACGACCGGTTGCTGTCGATCAGCGACCGCAACGTGTCGGTGCTCGACGCGTTCAAGCAGGCCGACCAGGTGCTGCTGCAGGGTGTCTCGGGCATCACCGACCTGATCACCACGCCCGGGCTGATCAACCTGGACTTCGCCGACGTCAAGTCGGTGATGGCCAACGCCGGCTCCGCCCTCATGGGGATCGGCTCCGCCCGTGGCGAGGACCGCGCGGTGGCGGCAGCGGAGATGGCGGTGTCCAGCCCGCTGCTGGAGGCCTCCGTCGACGGTGCGCACGGGGTGCTGCTGTCGATCGCCGGCGGCTCGGACCTGGGTCTCTTCGAGATCAACGAGGCCGCCGCCCTGGTGGCCCAGGCCGCGCACGCGGAGGCCAACATCATCTTCGGCGCGGTGATCGACGACGCGCTCGGGGACGAGGTGCGGGTGACCGTGATCGCCGCCGGGTTCGACGGCGGGATGCCCAAGCGGCGTGACAGCGGCTCCGCGCTGCGCCGGGAGCCGGTCGCGCGCCAGTCGCAGGCGGAGACCCGGGCCGCCGCGCAGCAGGCGGTTCCCGAGCCGCACAGCCCGCACCGGGCCCCGGTCCCGGTGGGCGCGTCGGCCGCCAGCCGGCCGACCACCGGCTCGCCGGTCCACCCCAGCCGCTACGAGCCGGAGCCGGTGAGTGTTGCGGTGCGAGCCGGTGGAGCCACGTCGGTGCAGGCCCCGGCGCCGCACCCGGTTCGTCCGCGGTTCGAGGACGACGACCTGGACGTCCCCGACTTCCTGAAGTGACCACAGCAGGGGGTACGACGTCCGGTGTTCGCCTTCCAGGACACGGTGGGACCGGTCGAGGTCGCGTTCACGGACCGCCACGCAGCCGACGGTGGCGGTCCGTCCGCGGCCCTGGACCTGTCCGCCCACCCCCGTGACGACGCCCACCGGGCGGAGGTGCAGCGCAGCTTCGCGATGCTGAGGGCAGCGATGGCCTCCGGTGCCGCCGACGCCGGTGGGCGGCCGCGCGGCGTCTCGCCACCTCCTCGGCTGGTGTCCATGCGCCAGGTGCACGGCGCCGATGTGGCCCTGGTGGACGCGACCGCGCTGGACCGGGACGACATCCCGGAGTGCGACGCGCTGGTGACCCGGCTGCCCGGAGTGGCGCTGGTCGTACGAGTGGCCGACTGCGTCCCCGTGCTGCTCGCCGATGCCCAGGCGGGTGTGGTGGCTGCGGTGCACGCGGGCCGCGTCGGGCTGGCCGCAGGGGTGGTGCCCGCTGCCATCGCCGCGATGCGGACCCTGGGTGCGGGCAGGCTGCAGGGATGGGTCGGCCCGCACGTCTGCGGTGGCTGCTACGAGGTGCCCGAGCAGATGCGCTCCGAGGTCAGCGACTCGGTGCCGGCGGCCTGGTCCACGACGTCGTGGGGCACCCCGGCGCTCGACATCGGCGCGGGTGTCCGGACCCAGCTGCTCGAGGAGGCAGTGGAGGTCGTGGACGCCTCGCGCTGCACGGTGGAGAGCGAGGACCTCTACTCCTACCGCCGGCAGGGCGCGGCGTCCGGCCGTCTCGGCGGGCTCATCTGGGTCCGCCCGTGAGCGAGCCGGCCGACCCCCGCAGGGACGAGCTCACCCGCAACCTGGGTGCCGTGCGCGAACGCATCCGGGCCGCGTGTGCCCGCGCCGGCCGCTCCTCCGAGAGCGTGACGCTCACCGTGGTCACCAAGTTCTTCCCTGCGTCCGACGTACGCCTCCTCGCCGACCTCGGCGTCCGGCACGTCGGCGAGAACCGCCACCAGGAGGCGGTGCCGAAGGCCGCGGAGTGCGCCGACCTCGACCTGAGCTGGCACTTCATCGGCGGGCTGCAGAGCAACAAGGCGGCGGCCGTTGCCGGCTACGCCGACGTCGTCGAGTCGGTGGACCGCCCCAAGGTGCTCCGTGGACTCTCCTCCGGCGCGCGAGAGCACGACCGCTTCCTCGACGTGCTGGTGCAGGTCGACCTCGACCAGGCCAGCCCCGACGGGGTCCGCGGCTCGGGCCGGGCGGGAGCCCGGCCGGAGTCGGTGCGGGAAGTGGCGCAGGCGGTGCTGGAGACGGACAGGCTGCGCCTGCGCGGCGTGATGGCGGTGGCTCCGCTGGGGGTCGACCCTCGCCCGGCGTTCGCGAGGCTCGCCGAGGTGGCCGAGCAGGTTCGCGTCCTCGAGCCGTCCGCGACGTGGGTCTCGGCAGGCATGAGCAACGACCTCGAGGCGGCCGTCGAGGCGGGCGCGACACACGTGCGGATCGGCAGCGCGGTGCTCGGTGCCCGGCCGTCCGGACGGTAGTGTCGCCCCCGTAGCAGCGCGTCCCAGCCGGGGGCCGCGGACGCACCGAGAGGCACAGTTCATGGGCAGCGCGATGCGCAAGATGGGTGTCTACCTCGGCCTCCTGGAGGACACCGAGCGCTACGAGGACGACTACTACGACGAGGGGCACGACGCCTCGCCCCGTGCCCGCGTCGAGGACCCGGCCCGTCCGGCTCCGGTGGCGGACCTCTCCGAGCGACGGCGCCCCGTGGCCGCCGCCGCACCGGCTCGGCCGGTGGCCTCGAGCACGGTCGCCGAGCTCTCCCGGATCACCACGCTGCACCCGCGCACCTACAACGAGGCCCGCACCATCGGCGAGAACTTCCGCGAGGGGGTGCCGGTGATCATGAACCTCTCCGAGATGGACGACTCCGACGCCAAGCGGCTGGTCGACTTCGCCGCCGGACTGGTCTTCGGGGTGCGCGGCACGATCGAGCGGGTGACCGCCAAGGTCTTCCTGCTCTCACCGCCCAACGTCACCGTGGCCGCCGAGGACAAGCAGCGCATCGCTGAGAACGGGTCGTTCTTCAACCAGAGCTGAAGGATGCACGGGGCTTGCCCGGCCTTGGCTAGACTCCGGGCTTGTGCAGGCCGTCGGGCAGATCCTCCTCCTCCTCCTCAACATCTTCCTCATGCTGATGCTGGTCCGGCTGGTGGTGGACTGGGTGCAGATGTTCGCACGCTCGTGGTCGCCGACCGGTCCGGTGCTGTTCGTCCTGGAGATCGTCTACACCGTCACGGATCCGCCGATCATGTTCGTGCGCAGGTTCGTCCCCCCGCTGCGCATCGGGTCCGTGGCCCTGGACACCAGCTTCCTGATCGTGCTGGTGATGGTCTACCTGCTGCGAGCCCTCGTCCGGTCCCTCTTCTTCGTCGCCTAGAGCCGACTGCCCCTCAGGCCGCGATCACGGCGGCGGAGGCAGTACGTTACTTCCGCCAGTCTGCCTGCCAGCCGCACACAACCGACTACAGACAAGGGTGAGGTCATGCCGCTGACGCCTCAGGACGTGAGCAACAAGCGCTTCACGCCCGTTCGTCTCCGCGAGGGCTACGACATGGGGGAGGTCGACCAGTTCCTCGACGAGGTCGAGGCCGAGCTGGCCCGCCTCACCGCCGAGAACGGCGAGCTCCGCGGCCGGCTGGGGATCGCGTCCGGTGACGACACGGTCACGGGCGGGGGCACGGGCGCGGGCCTCAACGGGTCCGCGACGGCCGCTCCGGTGTCGACGGGCGCCACCACGACCGGCGCCCCGACCGGTGACTCCCCGACCGGCGATTCCACGGTGGGCGACTCCGCGGTGGGCGAGTCCGCGACGGGTGACTCCCCGACTCCTGGCTCCGTGAGCGATGCTCGGGCGGCCGGCACCCCGGCGGTGTCCCCGGCGCCGAGCGAGACCATCCGCGTCACCACCGTGGCCGAGGCGTCCAGCGCGGCGGTCCGGCTCCTCGAGATCGCGACCCGCAACGCCGACCAGCTCGTCGACGAGGCCCGTTCGCAGGCCGACAGCATCGTCGAGGAGGCCCGCACCACCGCCGAGCAGGTCGAGGCCGATGCGCGCAACCGGTCTCAGCTGCTCGACTCGGAGACCAGTGAGCGCCGCACCCAGCTGTTCGGCGACCTGGAGCGGCAGAGGCAGGCCCTCAACGGCGAGGTGGACAACCTCCGCACCTTCGAGCGGGAGTACCGCTCACGGCTCAAGTCCTACTTCCAGCAGCAGCTCGCCGCCCTCGACGCGGGTGACGGCGCTGCGGTCCCCGGCGACGGCGACCGAGGGCCGAGCCGACTGCAGTCCCTGCTCGGCCGCGAGCAGCAGAGCGACTGACCGCGTCGGGACGGGCGCAGCGCCCGTCCCGAAGGTCACAGCGCCCGCAGCGCGACGGTGAGGTCGAGGTCGTCGTCGCGAACGACGGTTCCGCCCTCACCCGCCGCGAGGTCGGCCGACGGCTCCTCACGCATGTCGGTGGCCAACACCTCGGCGGCCACCAGTGCGCCGTTCTCGCGCAGTGCCTCGGCCGTCTCCGCGCCGGCCCGCCACACGAGCGCGATGCGGTCGCTCACGTCGAACCCGGCGCTCTTGCGGGCGTCCTGCACCAGACGCACCACCTCGCGGGCCCGCCCCGCCCGCACCAGCTCGGGCGTGAGCTCGAGATCCAGGGCGACGGTCTCGCCCTGCTCGTTGACGACCGACCATCCCTCCCGGGGCCGCTCGGCCACCACGACCTCGTCCGGGTGCACCTCGACCGGCTCACCGTCCACGAGGACGACTGCCCGGCCCTCGTCCCGGAGGGCGGCGCCCAGCACGGCGGCGTCCGCTGCTGCGATGGCAGCGGCCACCGCCGGCGTCCGCTTGCCGAACCGCCTGCCCAGGGCGCGGAAGGCGCCCTTGGCCGAGAAGTCCACCAGGTCCGCCCCCGCGGCCGACAGCGGCTCGACCGCGGCGACGTTGAGCTCCTCGGCGACCTCGCGGCGCAGGTCGTCGCTGAGCGCCTCCCAGGCCGACGACGCGACCAGCGCCCTGCTCAGCGGCTGCCGGGTGCGCACCTTGGCCTCCGCCCTCGCGGCGCGTCCGAGCTCGACCAGACGGCGGGTCAGCGACACCTGCTCCGCCAGGCGGTCGTCGACGAGGCTGCCGTCGACCCTGGGCCAGCTCGCCAGGTGCACCGAGTCCGGCAGCTCGTCGGAGGTGGCGGCGAAGAGGTCCTGCCACACCCGCTCGGTGATGAACGGCGTGATCGGCGCCATCACCAGCGTGACGACGTACAGGCACTCGTGAAGGGTGGCGAGCGCCGCGGCGTCGCCGGACCAGAACCGCCGTCGGGAACGTCGGACGTACCAGTTGGACAACGCGTCGACGTACGCCGTCACCAACGCGCCCGCCCGCTGGGTGTCGAAGGCGTCGAGCGCCTCGGTCACCCCTCGTGCCAGCCGGTGCGCCTCGGAGAGCGCCCACCGGTCCAGCGCCGGCCGCTCGGCCAGCTCGGGCGCCGGGTCAGACGGGGACCAGCCGGAGGCGCGTGCGTAGAGCGACTGGAACGCCACGGTGTTCCAGTACGTCAGGAGCACCTTGCGGACCGTCTCCTGGATGGTCGCATGCCCCACGCGCCGGGCGACCCAGGGCGAGCCGGACGCGGCCATGAACCAGCGCACCGCGTCCGCGCCGTGCTGCTCCATCAGCGGCATCGGCTCCAGGATGTTGCCCAGGTGCTTGGACATCTTGCGGCCGTCCTCGGCCAGGATGTGACCCAGGCAGAGCACGTTGCGGTACGACGACTCGTCGAAGACCAGCGTGCCGATCGCCATCAGCGTGTAGAACCAGCCCCGGGTCTGGTCGATCGCCTCGCAGATGAAGTCGGCGGGGTAGGCCCCCTCGAGGATGTCCGCGGATCCCGGCTGGTGCGGGTAGCCCCACTGGGCGAAGGGCATCGAGCCGCTGTCGAACCAGGCGTCGATCACCTCGGGCACCCGGGTCGCCTCCCGCCCGCAGGCCCGGCAGGCGAAGGTGACGGCGTCGACGTACGGCCGGTGCGGGTCCAGCCGGGACTGGTCGGTGCCGGTGAGCGATGAGAGCTCGGCGAGCGAGCCGACACAGGTCTGGTGCCCCTCGGCGCAGCGCCAGATCGGCAGCGGGGTGCCCCAGTAGCGGCTGCGGGACAGCGCCCAGTCGACGTTGTTGTTCAGCCAGTCGCCGTAGCGGCCCCACTTGATGGTGTCGGGGAACCAGGCGGTGCGCTCGTTCTCCCGCAGCAGCGCGTCCTTGACCTCGGTGGTGCGGACGTACCAGGACGGCTGGGCGTAGTACATCAAGGGTGTGTGGCAGCGCCAGCAGTGCGGGTAGCTGTGCTCGTAGGCGACGTGCCGGAACAGCAGCCCGCGTCTGTCGAGGTCCGCGACGAGGTCGGCGTCGGCGTGCTTGAAGAACTGGCCGCCGACCAGGTCGAGGTCGTCCTCGAAGTGCCCGTCCGGGCGCACCGGTACGACGACCGGCAGCCCGTACGCTCGGCCGACGGCCATGTCGTCCTCGCCGAAGGCGGGGGACTGGTGCACCAGGCCGGTGCCGTCCTCGGTCGTCACGTAGTCCGCGAGCACCACGCGGTGGGGGCTGCCGGGCACCGCCTCTGTCGGGGCCGGGAAGTCGACCAGCTGGAACGGCCGCGCGTAGGACCAGCCCTCCATCTCACGACCCTCGACCCGCGCCACCACCGACCAGGCCTCGTCCGGCCCGCCGAGCGCGGCCTCGAGAAGCGGCTCAGCGACGACGAGTGTCTCGCTGCCGTTGCCGGCCACCACGTAGGTCACGTCCGGGCGCACCGCCACGGCGGTGTTCGACACCAGCGTCCACGGCGTCGTGGTCCACACCAGCAGGGCTGCGCCGGGAGCAGCCTCAGAGCCGGCGTACGGGCCGGAGGTCAGCGGGAACCGCACGTAGACGCTGGGGTCGGTGACCGTCTCGTACCCCTGTGCCACCTCGTGGTCGGAGAGCCCCGTCCCGTCGCGCGGGCAGTACGGCGCGACGCGGTGGTCCTCGACGAGCAGGCCCTTCCCGTGGATCTGCTGCAGGGCCCACCACACCGACTCGATGTAGGCCGGCTCCATGGTCCGGTAGGGCTCCGAGGTGTCGACCCAGTAGCCCATCCGCTCGGTCATCGCCTCGAAGGCGTCGACGTGGCGCTGCACCGACTCGCGGCACCGCTCGTTGAACTCGGCCACGCCGAACGCCTCGATGTCCTGCTTGCCGCTGAACCCGAGCTCCCTCTCGACCGCCAGCTCCACCGGCAGGCCGTGGCAGTCCCATCCCGCCTTGCGCTCCACCCGGTAGCCGCGCATCGTCTTGTAGCGGGGGAAGACGTCCTTGAAGACCCTGGCCTCCACGTGGTGGGTCCCCGGGCGGCCGTTCGCGGTCGGGGGGCCCTCGTAGAACGTCCAGCGCGGGCGGTCGCCGCCGTCGAGCTCGAGCGACCTCTCGAAGGTCCTGTGCTGCGCCCACAGGCCGAGCACGGCGTGCTCGAGGGCGGGGAGGTCCACCTGCGGTGGAACGGGTCGGTAGGCGCTCACGGTGCGGGTCCTTCGGCCGGATGGTGCAGGCGCGGGCTGCGCCTGCCTGGCTGAAGGGACGAGAGACGCTCACCGGACGCCGGGTCAGCGGTCCGGTGGCCGCTCCCGCGGTACCACCCTCCTTGACGGCCGGTGTCGCTGGCCGCCCTCTCTGGAGTCACCGCTGCTGGGTCTACCTGCCGGGCGCCCCCGTCGTTCGGGGAGACCGACGCTCTTCCAGCGGCTCGGGGGTGATCTTCGCTCCGGACAACACCCCCGGGCTCGCACCGTCCCCAGGTCGCTGCCGGCTGTTCTCGGAGCTACTCGTCCCGTCCACGCCGTGCGGTCCTCCCAGTCTGCCAGAGGTCCGGCCGTACGGTCACCAGGGTTCCGGTCCCACCCGCGACGTCGCGATCTCGACAAGGCTCCCGGAGTGGCCGCGACTGTCGGCGAGAGTGTTGTCAGCGGTGGCGGCCGGGCATATCCTCGCCGCACTCGTGTGGCCAGCAGCTCACCTGCCATACGTTCCAGGTGACCGGTGGAGGGACACGCTGATGGCACGCACGGCAGCCAAGAAGGGCGCGGTCCCCACGGCCACCGCCCCCGCGGCCGCGACCTTGGCGGTCAAGCCGGGCGAGGACCCCTGGACCGCGGAGGAGCTGGCCGAGGTCCGCGACGAGCTGGACACCGACCGGGCCCGGCTGCGCAAGGAGCTCAACCTCGCCGAGCACGAGCTGCACGACCTGATGCGCGACGCCGGGGACGGCGCGGGGAACGACCAGGCGGACGTGGGCTCGACCACCTTCGAACGCGACCACGAAATGAGCCTGGCCAACAACGCCCGGGACATGCTGGCGCAGATCGAGCGCGCGATCGCCCGCATCGAGGACGGCAGCTACGGCGTGTGCGAGAGCTGCGGTCAGCCGATCGGGAAGATGCGGGTCATGGCATTCCCGCGTGCCACACTGTGCCTGTCATGCAAGCAGCGCGAGGAACGTCGCTGAGCTCCAGCGACACCGACCATCCCTCCGCGGACCGGGCGCGTCCGTCGCGGGATCGACGGCGGGCGTTGACGATCTTCGCCGTGGTGGCGGTGCTGGGCTACGCCGCGGACCTGGGCACCAAGGTGCTCGCCGTGGACCGGCTCACCGGCGAGCCTCCCGTGCGGGTGCTGGGTGACCTGCTCACGCTCACCTTGGCCCGCAACCCGGGCGCCGCGTTCAGCACCGGCACGGAGTTCACCGTGGTGCTCAGCGGCGTGGCGATCGTGGCTGCCGTCGTGGTGCTGTGGACCGCTCGTCGGCTCGGCAGCACCGGCTGGGCGCTGGCCCTCGGGCTGCTGCTCGCGGGGGTCCTGGGCAACCTCACGGACCGGCTGTTCCGAGCGCCGGGAGTCCTGGAAGGGCATGTCGTCGACTTCCTGCGGCTGCCGAACTGGCCGATCTTCAACGTGGCCGACGTGTGCATCAACGTCGCGGCCGGACTCATCATCCTGCAGGCGTTCCGCGGCGTCGGTGTCGACGGCGCCCGGACCACCAAGGACCCCGACACCCGGCCGACGACGTCGTGACGCAGTGACGTCGTCGGGCCCGGGAGCGACGCCTGACGGGCACGAGCACCGCACGGTCACCGTGCCCGACGGGCTCGCCGGCGAACGCGTGGACGCGGCGATCGCCCGTATGTTCGGGCTCTCCCGCACCCGGGCGGCCGAGCTGATCCGCGCAGGTCACGTCGGCGTGGACGGGCGGCCGCCGGCGAAGTCCGACCGCGTCGAGGCCGGCTGCATGCTCGACGTGGCGATCCCTGCCTCGGTGGACCCGGTCGCGGTGGTGCCGGAGACTGTGGAGGGCATCTCGATCGTCCACGACGACGACGCCATCGTGGTCATCGACAAGCCTGTCGGGGTCGCGGTCCATCCCAGCCCGGGTTGGGCCGGACCCACCGTCGTGGGGCACCTGGTGGCGGCGGGGTTCCGCATCTCGACCAGCGGGGCGGCCGAGCGGCAGGGCATCGTGCAGCGCCTGGACGTCGGGACGTCCGGGGTGATGGTGATCGCGAAGTCCGAGCGCGCCTACTCCGTGCTCAAGAACGCGTTCCGGCACCGCGCCGTCGACAAGGTCTACCACGCGCTCGTCCAAGGCCACCCGGACCCGCTCTCCGGCACCGTCGACGCCCCCATCGGACGGCATCCCCAGCACGACCACAGGTTCGCGGTGATGGCCGACGGCAAGGCGAGCGTGACCCACTACGAGACGCTCGAGGCGCACCGCTTCGCGAGCCTGCTGGAGGTGCACCTCGAGACTGGTCGCACCCACCAGATCAGGGTGCACATGGCTGCGCTCAAGCATCCGTGCCTCGGGGACCTCACCTACGGCGCCGACCCCACCCTGGCTGCGCGGGTAGGGCTCACCCGCCAGTGGCTGCACGCGGTGCGCCTCGGCTTCGAGCACCCGCAGAGCGGGGAGTACGTCGAGTACGACTCCGACTACCCGGCGGACCTGCAGCACGCCCTGGACGCCCTCCGCGATGCCGTCTGAGGTGGACCTGACCGTGCGTCCGGCGACCCCGGACGACGCGGACGTGCTGGCGGCCCTCTACCTCGACGCCCGGGCTGCGTCGTACCCGGCGATCCCCCGGACCGTGCACCCACCGCACGACGTGCGCCGCTGGATGCGCTCGCACTTCGAGACCTCCGGCACGGAGGTGTGGCTCGCCGAGCAGGTGACCGGTGCCGAGGGCCGGGCCGTGAGCACGGTCGGGCTCCTGCTGCTGGAGGACGACTGGGTGCACTCGCTCTACGTGGCGCCCCACCTGACCGGCCAGGGCGTCGGCACGGTGCTGATCGACCTCGCCAAGAGCCTGCGGCCGGACGGCCTCGGACTGTGGGTCTTCGAGACGAACACGCGGGCGCGACGGTTCTACGAGCGGCACGGGTTCACGGTGCTGCGACGCACCGACGGGTCGGACAACGAGGAGCGCGCACCGGACCTGGAGATGGCCTGGCGGGGTGGTCCGCAGCTGCGAGCGCTGGCGGGGCTGCGATCCCGGATCGACGACATCGACGACCGGCTGGCCACGCTGCTGGCCGAGCGTGCGGAGGCGACCGCCCGGATCCAGCAGGTCAAGGCCGTAGCGGGGCACGCCGGCCGCGACGCCGTGCGGGAGGCCGAGATCGCCGCCCGGATGGCACGCCTCGCGCCGGCCCTGGGCGAGCAGCGGCTGCGGCGCATCATGGACGCGGTGATCACTGCGAGCCTGGATGCGGCGCAGGCCCGTGGTGATGACGCCGGCGGCGCCCCGGGCGGCCCCGCCGCAGCGGACCCGTGACCGCCGCCGCCGGCCCGTCCTCCCCGTCCCGCGCGTCCCGCCCGTCCTGTCGGTGGGTCCTGCCAGGATCGGCCCCTCGGTTCGCGTAGGCTGACGTCCCTTCCCCCCGGAGGTCGGCCGAGCCGTCCGTCCGATTGTCAGCGCTCCCAGCGCGAGGTTCGTGGGGCCAGTCGTGGCTCGGGAAGGAATGGTCACTCCATGTCGAGCGGCTCAGGCACCCGGGACGGGTTCGTCCACCTGCACGTGCACACCGAGTACTCCATGCTCGACGGTGCCGCGCGGCTGGGCGAGATGTTCGCCCGGACCGCCGAGCTGGGCATGGACGCCATCGCGATGACCGACCACGGCAACGTCTTCGGCGCCTACGACTTCTACGCCAAGGCCCGCGCGGCGGGCGTCAAGCCGATCATCGGCATGGAGGCCTACCTGACCCCCGGCACGTCCCGCTTCGAGCGCAAGCGGGTCCGGTGGAACAACGGCGGCGACGACGACGTGTCGGGCAGCGGTGCCTACACGCACATGACCCTCCTGGCCGAGAGCACGGCCGGGATGCACAACCTGTTCAAGCTGTCCTCGCGCTCCTCGATAGAGGGCTTCTTCTACAAGCCGAGGGCCGACCGCGAGCTGCTCGCCGAGCACGCGGCGGGGCTGATCGGCACCACGGGGTGCCCGTCGGGCGAGGTCCAGACCTGGCTGCGCATCGGGGACTACGACAAGGCGCGGGCCGCCGCGGGTGAGTTCCAGGACATCTTCGGGCGGGACAGCTTCTTCCTCGAGCTGATGGACCACGGGCTCTCCATCGAGACCCGGGTCCGCGACGGTCTGCTGCGGCTGTCCCGCGACCTGGGCATCCCGCCCGTGGCCACCAACGACTCCCACTACACCAACCCGTCCGACGCGGCCGCCCACGAGCACCTGCTCTGCGTCTCGTCGGGCAGCACCATGGCCGACCCCAAGCGGTTCCGCTTCGACGGAGACAGCTACTACATCAAGTCACCCGCCGAGATGCGGGCCCTGTGGGGCGAGCGCAACGGGCTGCCGGAGGCCTGCGACAACACGCTGCTGATCGCCGAGCGCTGCGAGGTCGAGTTCGACGAGTCAGCCAACTACATGCCCCGGTTCCCGGTGCCGGACGGCGAGACCGAGGACTCGTGGTTCGTCAAGGAGGTCGAGAGGGGGCTGCGCTACCGGTATCCCGACGTGATCCCCGACGCGGTGCGGGCGCAGGCCGATTTCGAGATCGACGTGATCACCTCGATGGGCTTCCCGGGCTACTTCCTGGTCGTCGCCGACTTCATCGGTTGGGCCAAGGACAACGGCATCCGGGTCGGTCCGGGCCGCGGCTCGGGAGCCGGGTCGATGGCGGCGTACGCCATGCGCATCACCGACCTCGACCCGCTCGAGCACGGCCTGATCTTCGAGCGCTTCCTCAACCCCGACCGGGTCTCGATGCCCGACTTCGACATCGACTTCGACGAGCGCCGCCGCGGTGAGGTGATCCGCTACGTCTCCGACAAGTACGGCGACGACCGCGTGTCGATGATCGTCACCTACGGCACCATCAAGGCCAAGCAGGCCGTCAAGGACTCCTCGCGGATCCTCGGCTACCCGTTCGCGATGGGTGACCGGATCACGAAGGCGATGCCGGCGGCGGTGATGGGCAAGGACGTCCCGCTCAAGGAGCTCTTCGACACCGCCCACCAGCGCTACGGCGAGGGCGGTGAGTTCCGGGCGCTCTACGACTCCGACGGTGATGTGAAGAAGGTCGTGGACACCGCGATCGGCATCGAGGGGCTCAAGCGGCAGTGGGGCGTGCACGCTGCCGGGGTGATCATGTCCAGCGAGCGGCTGCAGGACGTCATCCCGGTGATGCGCCGCGACCAGGACGGCGCGATCATCACGCAGTTCGACTACCCGACCTGCGAGCGCCTCGGCCTGATCAAGATGGACTTCCTGGGGCTGCGCAACCTCACCATCCTCGACGACGCGCTGGTCAACATCGCCAACAACCGCCAGTCCAAGGTGGTGCTCGAGGAGCTCGAGCTCAACGACCCGGCCACCTTCGCGCTGCTCTCCCGCGGCGACACGCTCGGCGTCTTCCAGCTCGACGGCGGACCCATGCGGGCCCTGCTGCGCAGCATGCGGCCCGACACCTTCGCCGACATCTCCGCGGTCGGGGCGCTCTACCGCCCCGGTCCGATGGGCGCCGACTCGCACAACAAGTACGCCCGCCGCAAGAACGGCCGCGAGGAGGTCACCCCGATCCACCCCGAGCTGGCCGAGCCGCTCGCGGACATCCTGGGGGAGACCTACGGGCTGATCGTCTACCAGGAGCAGGTGATGGCGATCGCGCAGAAGCTCGCCGGCTACTCCCTGGGCCAGGCCGACCTGCTGCGCCGGGCGATGGGCAAGAAGAAGAAGGCCGAGCTGGACAAGCAGTTCGAGGCGTTCTCCGCCGGCATGCGAGAGCGCGGCTACTCCCAGGTCGCCGTCACGACCCTGTGGGACATCCTGCTGCCGTTCTCCGACTACGCCTTCAACAAGGCGCACTCCGCCGCCTACGGCCTGGTGTCCTACTGGACCGCCTACCTCAAGGCCAACTTCGGCTGCGAGTACATGGCGGCGGTCCTCACGTCGGTCAAGGACGACAAGGACAAGATGGCCGTCTACCTCAACGAGTGCCGGCGGATGGGCATCAAGGTGCTGCCGCCCGACGTCAACGAGTCGGAGGCGACGTTCACTCCCGTCGGCCCCGACATCCGGTTCGGCCTGTCAGCCGTCCGCAACGTCGGCATCAACGTCGTCGACGCGGTCGTCGCTGCCCGTCGCGAGCAGGGCCGGTTCGCCGACTTCGCCGACTTCATGGGCAAGGTGCCCACACTGGTGTGCAACAAGCGGGTGGTCGAGTCACTGGTCAAGGCCGGAGCGTTCGACTCCCTCGGCCACAACCGCCGTGCGCTGGTGGCCATCCACGAGGCCGCCGTCGACCAGTACGCCGACATCAAGCGCAACGAGGCGATCGGCCAGGACTCGCTGTTCGGCGGCCTCGAGGACGACGCCGGCGGCGGCTTCGGAGTGGCCATCACCGTCCCCGACATCGCCGACTGGGACAAGCAGACGCTGCTCGGTCACGAGCGGGAGATGCTCGGTCTCTACGTCTCGGACCACCCGCTGATGGGGCTCGAGCACGTTCTGTCGGCGGGCTCGGACTGCACGATCGGCCAGCTGCTGCTCGACGACGACCGCCAGGACGGCAGCTCGGTGACGGTCTCCGGACTGATCACCTCCGTGCAGCGCAAGATCACCAAGCGGGGGGACGCCTGGGCGATGGTCACCCTGGAGGACCTCGAGGGCGGCATCGACGTGCTGCTGTTCCCGAGCGCCTACCAGCTGGCGAGCACCCTGCTCAACGAGGACGCGATCGTCACGGTCAAGGGACGGCTGTCCCGGTCGAAGGACCAGCCGGAGCTCCACGGCCAGGAGGTCACCGTCCCGGACCTCACCTCCGACGGCGGCGGACCGGCCGGTCCGGTCGTCCTCTCGCTTCCCTCGACGCGGTGCACCGTGCCGGTCGTCGAGCAGCTCAAGGAGGTGCTGGCCGCCCACCCGGGGGTCTGCGAAGTACGGTTGCGCCTGATGACCAAGACGTCCACGACCGTGCTCAGGCTCGACGACCGGCTGCGGGTGTCGGCGGGGCCGGCGCTCTTCGCCGACCTCAAGGCGCTGCTGGGCCCCCACTGCCTGGCCGGTTGAGGGTCCTGGCGACCCGTTCCGCGCCGGGCACACCCACCCGCTCCGGCGGCTCTCGGCGCGACGCGGCCGCCGTCCTCGGGGTGATGCTGCTCCTAGGCGTGCTGAGCGGCCTGCTCTGGTCGCAGGTCGTCACCCCGGCGGTGTACACCAAGCTCGCCGACGGCGGGTGGATGGGCGAGGACCAGCTCAGCAGGCAGTTCGGGGCGGACGCCTGGTACGTCGTGATCGCGGGGGTGGCCGGCGCCGTCGCCGGCGCGCTCCTGTCCTGGTGGCGGGACCGGGATCCGCTGGTCACGAGCGGACTCCTGCTCCTGGGTGCGTCGGTCGCGGCGGCGGCGATGGCGGGAGCCGGGCTCCTGCTCGGACCCGACGACGCCCAGGCGGCGCTGGCCGCCGCCAGAGTGGGGTCCAGGGTGCCCGAGCAGCTCGACGTCGACACGGTGCTGGTCTACCTCTCCTGGCCGGTCGGCGTGCTGAGCGGGGCGCTGTTCACGCTGCTGGGTCGCGGCGAGGAGGGGCAGCGTCCGTGACCGAGCCGCTCCGGCCGGCCATCCCGGGCTGCGGCACCTCCTGCCCTGCCGAGGACTCGGACGAGACCCCGGACGACGGGGTGCGGCACGGGCCGGCGCGGTCGACCACGGACTGACCCTACGAACGCTTGTGGGGCGTCACGGGACCGGGTTACGCTGGCTGTCGAATTGCGTATCGTGAAATGAGTTGCAACATGCGCAACAAACGCCAGTACGACGCCGTCCTCGCCGACCTGCTCTCCACCGCGCGCTACGAGGTGCTCCCGACCGGCACCATCGAGGACAAGGTGCTCGCCCACGTCCCGGTCGGCACCACGCTCACGGTGACCGCCTCGCCCGCGAAGGGCATCGAGGCCACCCTGGCTCTCGCCGAGCGCCTGGCGCGGCACGGCTACCCGGCGGTGCCCCACCTGGCGGCCCGGATGATCACCGGGCGTACGGAGCTCTCGGAGATCTGCGAGCGCATGCGCGAGGCGGGAGTGCGCACCGTCTTCGTCCCGGGAGGGGACCAGGACCCACCGGCCGGCGAGTACACCTCGGCGCTCGACCTGCTCGAGGACCTCACCGCGCTGGGCAGGCCGTTCCCCGAGGTCGGGATCACCGGCTACCCCGAGTCGCACCCGACCATCAGCGACGACCTCACCGTGCAGTCGATGTGGGACAAGCGGCGGCACGCGACGCAGGTGGTCAGCAACCTGACGTTCGACCCCTCCACGATCCGGTCCTGGCTGGACCGGATGCGGGCCCGAGGGGTGGTGATGCCGATGCTGCTCGGCATGCCGGGGCCGATCGACCGCGCCAAGCTGCTCGCTATGGCGACCAAGATCGGGGTCGGTGACTCCACCCGCTTCCTGGCCAAGCACAAGGGCACCCTCGCCCGACTCGCCGCCCCGGGCGGCTTCACCGGCGAGCGGTTCCTCGAGCAGTGCGCCCCCGTGCTGGCCCGCCCGGAGGCCCTCGTCGCAGGACTGCACGTCTACACCTTCAACCAGGTCGCGGAGACTGAAGCCTGGCGCAAGGCCTACCTCGACCGGCTGATGGCGGTGCGGTAAGCACGCACCGCTGAGGTGTGCGCCGGGTCCGTCACCGGTCCAGCCGCGACAGGATCCCGCGCACCGTCTCCCGGGCGCCGTGGCGCACCTCCGGTCCGTGCGTGAAGGCCACCACCGAGTAGTCCAGCTCTCCCAGCCGGTGCGCGGTCTGCTTCGTCAGCGCGACGTCGGAGCACAGGAAGCTCGGCGAGAGGCGGGCGCCGCGCAGGAAGCCGAAGTTGAACAGCGCGTCACCGGTGATCAGCGTCCCGCTGTCCTCCAGCAGCAGGGAGACGTGACCGGGGGAATGGCCGGGTGTGTGCACGACCCGCAGGCCGCCGCTGACGGGGAGCACGTCACCGTCGTGCAGGGCAGGTCCCGGCTCGAAGGGCTCGAACCGGGCGTCGCTCAACCGGGCGACCAGCCTGCCCAGCGTCGTCGAGGTGTCGCTGGCGCCGGTCACCCGACCCTCCGTCGCCCAGCCGTGCTCGTCGCCGTGCACCAGCAGCGGCGCTCCCGTGAGACGGCCCACCTGCGCGGCACCGCCCGCGTGGTCGGGGTGCACGTGGGTGAGCACGATCCGGGTGACGTCGGCGGGGTGCTTGCCGATCGCGGCCAGCCCCGCCACGATCCTCGGGGGCGCCTTCGAGAGCCCGCAGTCGACGAGCGTCACGCTGCCGTCGCCCTGCACGAGCGCGAAGGAGTTGACCAGGTCCTTCCCCATCGTGGGGATGCGCCAGACCCCGGGAGCCAGCTCGACGGCAGCGGGGCTCGACATGCCCCCAGCCTAGGGAAGGCCGCCACGGCGGGGCGAGGAGCGGACGCGGGCGGCCCGCCGTACGATGCGGGGGGTCCAGCTCGGAGGAGGCGCAGTGAACCTGGAGAAGGTCGTGTTCGGCTTCTTCGTGCTGCTCGCGGCCACCCTGAACTTCGGGTTCTTCATCGGTGACCTCGGCAAGCCGGAGCTGCACAGCGTCTACGAGCTGTTCGCGGCGGTCGCGGTGAACCTCGTCGCGACCGTGCTGAAGTTCGGTGACCGGACCCAGATCGGCGCGGTGCACCTCGCCACCAGCCTGGTCGCCAGCCTGCAGCTGATCGCGGCCGCCGTGGTGTGGACGTACGCCGCCAACGTGCTGACCGACGGGACCCTCACCGTCGAGCAGTCCGCGGCCGTGGTCTCGCTGTCCGGTGGGGCGCTGTTCGCCAACGTGGTCTCGGTGGTGCTGCTGGTGATCGAGACCGTCTCGTTCCAGCGCCGCTGAGGGGGCTGGCGTGGCGAGGTCGCGACTCCCGGAGCTCGGGCCGCACCTGTCGTCGGCGGGGGTCTTCCTGGTGCTCCGGCGGATGCGGGCGCCCCTGATCGTCCTGATCGTGATCTTCGCGGTCAGCGTGCTGGGCCTGTCACTGGTCCCCGGCGTGGACGACGAGGGGCGGCCGGACCGGATGAGCCTGTTCGACGCGTTCTACTTCATGGCGTACACCGCCACCACGATCGGCTTCGGCGAGCTGCCGCACGAGTTCACCGCAGCGCAGCGGATGTGGGTCACCCTCTCCATCTTCCTGGCGGTCGTCGGCTGGGCGTACGCGATCGGGTCCCTGCTGTCGCTGATGCAGGACCCGGGATTCCGCCAGGCCTTGGCGCGCCGGAGCTTCACCCGGGCGGTGCGCCGCATCTCCGAGCCGTACCTGCTGCTCGTCGGCTACGGCAACGCCTCGAAGATCCTGGCCCGCTCCCTCGACGACATGGGGCGTCGGTTCGTGGTCATCGACAGCCAGAGCACCCGGGTCTCCTCGGTCGAGCTGGACGCCTACCGCGCGGACGCGCCGGCGTTGCTCGGCGACGCGCGGGACACCGGACTGCTGACGCTGGCGGGGCTGGGCCACCGGGCCTGCGCAGGGGTGATCGCTCTGGCCGGGGACGACGAGACCAACCTCGACGTCGCCATCACGACGGCCCTGCTGCGCCCGGAGCTGCCGGTGATCGCCCGGTCCAGCTCCCGCGCGGTCGCGGAGCGCATGCGCGCCTTCCACGTGCAGGACGTGGTGAACCCGCTGGACCGCTTCGGTGACCACCTGCGGATCCTGCTCCGGTCGCCGGCGGCGTACCAGCTGATGATCTGGCTGACCAGCTCACCCGGCACCCCGCTGCCGGAGAGGTTCCCGAGCCTGCCCCACGGCCGGTGGGTGGTGTGCGGCCACGGCCGGTACGGCGACGAGCTGAGCGCCGACCTGCGCGCCGAGGGGCTCGACGTGACGGTGGTCCATGTCGCCGGGGGCCGCGTGCTGGCCGGGGAGGGGGACAGCGCGCACGTCGTGGAGAGCGGTCACGTGGCCGAGGCGGTCGCCTTCGTGGCCGCGACCGCGAGCGACACCACCAACTTGTGGCTGGTCGAGGCGGCACGGCGGGCGAACCCCGACGCGTTCGTGGTGGCCCTGCAGAACCGCCGGGCCAACGCGCCGCTGTTCGCCGCGGTCGGGGTCGACTTCGGGATGGTGCCTGCCGAGGTCATCGCGCACGAGGTCCTCGCCCGGCTGGCGAACCCGGTGCTGATGCGGTTCCTCCCCCAGGTGCCGCGGCAGGCAGACGGGTGGGCCGAGCGCCTCGTCGAACGCCTGGTGGCGACCTGCGGGGACGGTACGCCGGACCTGTGGCGGATCCGGCTCGACGCTGCCGAGGCGCCGGCCCTGACGCACCGGCTCGCCGGCGCCGGACTGCGGCTCGAGGACCTGCTGCGCGACCCGGCCGACCGCGACACGGCCCTCGACATCGTCCCCTTGACGCTGCTGCGGCAGGATGAGCGCACGATCACCCCGACCGGGGACGTGCAGCTGCGCCCCGAGGACCAGCTCCTGCTGGCCGGTCGGCTGCGCGCCCGGGCCGCCCTGGACACCACGATGACCGAGGAGCCCACTGCGTCCTACGTCCTCGACGGGCGTCGGGCCGCGGCGAGCTGGGTCTGGAGGAGGTTCTCCCGCCAGGACCCGGCGGGAGAGCCGCGGTGACCGACCCCGTTCGACGAGCCTGGGGCTCCGGGCCGCGTCAGGGCTGTACCCCATGGTCCGAGGCCCCCGGTGCAGGCACAGTGGAGGGGTGTCAGGGACCAGCTCTGGCCGCCAACGCAAGGAGTGCACCGTCGTGAACGACATCCACCAGAGCCTCGCCGCACAGGGCCTGATCCGACCCCGCCAGGACCGCGTGCTGGGGGGCGTGTGTGCCGGGCTCGGCCAGCGCTTCGGCATCGCGCCGTGGACGGCCCGGCTCCTGTTCGTGCTGCTGCTGATGGTCGTCCCGGGCAGCCAGATCCTGGTCTACCCGATCCTGTGGGTGCTGATGCCCTCCCAGGGGCAGCTCGACCTGCCATCGGCGCACCACCCGGTCGACCCCCGGCCCGGACACTAGTCCGCGGCTACCCGTCCCTAAGCACCCGGTCCAGGAGCCGGGCGAGCGCATCGGGCCCGCTGAGCATGGGCCAGTGCCCGGAGTCGAGGTCGACGTAGGACAGCGCCCGGACCCTCGCTAGCTCGGGGAGGTCGCCGGCGGCGACCCAGGCCCGCGCGTCGTCGGGGCTGAACTCCGGGCACACCAGCGTCACAGGCACAGCGAACCGGCGCTCGTCGGACAACCGCACCACGCCGCTCGCCACGCCTTCGGGGACCGGGACGGCGGACTCCGCGAACGCCACCCGGGTCGCCGCGTCGAGGTCGTCCGCGTCGGGGCCCTCGAACGGCTCCCAGCCGGGGAAGGACATGACGCCGTCCACGATCGGGAACAGCTCGGCGTACACGCCGCCGTCGGAGTCGGCGAACCCCCCGATCATCACCACCCGACGAACTGCTTCGGGTCGCCGGTCCGCCGCCAGCCAGGCCAGCGTGCTCGCGGCGGAGTGGCCGACCACGACCGGCCTGTCGGCGGCGTCCACGGCGGTGAGCACGGCGGCGAGCTGATCATCGAGGGTGGCGGAGGTCGAGCCGTCGTCGACCCCGGGGAGGACGGGGACGACGGGTCGGTGCCCGAGCTCGGCCAGCAGGGCAGCCACATCGGCCCAGGCGGAGCCGGGCAGCCAGAGTCCCGGCAGGAGGACGATGTCGGCGGCCGGGCCGGTGTGAGGGTCGGCGCTGGTTGCGGCGCTGGCTTCGGCGCTGGGGGAGGTCATGCACCCACGCTAGGGCCGGACGTGGTCGATCGGCTCCCTCAAGCAGGGCGTGGCGCGCGCTCCGTCGGCAGCAGGGCGGCGAGGGCCCGCTCCAGGCCGGCGTGTCCGGTGGGGACCACGGTGAGCGGCAGGCCGATCCGGGCAGCCGCCCTCTCGGCGAGCGCGCGCAGCTCGTCGTCGGGCTGCTGCGCCAGCCAGATCATCCGGGTGTAGTGGGCGAAGTACGCGTCGCGCAGCTCGGGGTGGCGGTCGAGGCCGAGCTCCGCGATGACAGTGCGGTCGAAGGAGCGGACCAGGAAGTCGGTGAGCACGTAGGTGCCCGGCTGGTCCTCGAAGACCGCGCGCAGCCGGTCCTCACCGCCGTACACGTCGTAGCAGTGCAGCCCGGGGAGCCGAGCGAGCCCCCGGCGTTCGCAGACCTCGTCGAGCGCGCCGTAGGTGCCGCAGTCGGCGTAGCCCACCGCGACGGCGGCGTAGTGCCCGGAGAGCTGCTCGGCCAGCCGGTCGACCTCCTCGGCGATCCGCGTCGGATGGTTGTGCAGCAGGGGCGGCAGCGGCTTCACGTCGACCGGCCAGCCGCGCCGCTCGACCACCTCCGCACACGGGGCGGCCAGGGCCCCGCAGGCGATCAGCGCGATCCGGTCGTGCGACCGCTCAGCCGGGGAAGGCGAGGAGGTCGACGAACCGGTCGTTGAAGTCGGTGCGGTCGGAGAGCTCGACATAGGCCACCTCCTCCAGCAGCCTCGCGGCGCCGGCCCGCTCGCGAATGCTGAGCAGGCTCATCTTGGCGCCCTCGCCGGCCACGTTGCCCGCCGAGACGATCCGGAGCACGGGGATCTTGGGCACCAGCCCGATCCGTACGGCGGCCGCCGGGGACAGGTAGCTGCCGAAGGATCCGGCGAGCAGCACCTGCTGCACGTCGTCGGGCTGCAGCCCCAGCTGCTCGAGCAGGAGCGTCCACCCGGTGGCGATCGCGCCCTTGGCGAACTGCAGCTCTCGGACGTCGCGCTGGGAGAGGTAGACCGTCTCCTCCGGAGGGGTGGTCGGCTCGGCGCGCTCCAGCACGAAGACCCGCTCCTGGCCGATGGCGGTGAGCCGGTCGGCGATGTGCGGCGCGATCTCCTTGGCTCGCTCGTCGGGCACGAACCGCCCCGAGGAGTCCAGCAGGCCGGCTCGCACCAG
Source organism: Nocardioidaceae bacterium (assembly GCA_035634095.1). GTDB lineage: Bacteria > Actinomycetota > Actinomycetes > Propionibacteriales > Nocardioidaceae > Nocardioides_B. The sequence continues at coordinate 21,830 of DASQDP010000183.1, forward strand.
CTCCGAGACCGCGTCCACCAGCCCGGAGCCGCAGATGCCCTCGGCCGGCACGTCGCCGATCACCTGCAGGCGCACGCCCCCCTCGACGTCGTCGCCGATCCGCACGCCCTCGACGGCGCCGTCGGCGGCGCGCATGCCGCAGCGGATCGCGCCACCCTCGAAGGCGGGGCCGGCGGGTGCCGCGGTGGACACGACGGTGTCGCCGTCGCTGAGCACGATCTCGCAGTTGGTGCCCACGTCGATGAACAGCCGGGTCCGCTTGTCCCGGTCCATGCCGGTGGCGAGCATCCCGGAGACGATGTCGCCGCCGACGTACGCACCGAGCGCAGGGAAGAGCACGGCACGCGCGCCGGGGTGCAGGGTGAGCCCGAGCTCGGAGGCAGGCAGGACCGGCAGGGTGTTCGCCGTCATCACGAACGGCGCGACGCCGAGCGGCTCCGGGTCTATTCCGAGCACGAGGGCGGTCATGGTGGCGTTGCCCGCGAGCGCCACCTCGTAGACCTCGTCAGGGCGCACCCCCGCCTCCGCGAGCACCGCCTCGGCGAGCTCGGCGAGCGTCTCCTGCGCCAGCAGGCGCAGTCGGGGGAGCGCGTCGGCGTCCATCATGGTGGCGCTGATCCGGGTGATCACGTCGCCACCGAAGGGCTGCTGCTTGTTGAGCATCGAGTCGACCGCGGCCGGGGTGCCGGTGGCGGTGTCGATCAGCGTCGCGACGACCGTGGTGGTGCCGAGGTCGAAGGCCATCGCGAAGCGGCGGTCGGTGGTGTCGCCGGGCTCCACGTCGATCAGCGCCTCGTCGACGATGACGGCGGTGACCTTGAAGTCGGCCTGGCGCAGCACCGTCGGGAGCCGGCGCAGCACGTGCAGGTCCGGGGTCAGCTCGAGGTCGTCGACGGCGTCGGTGAGCCGCTGCAGGTCGGTGCGCTGGTCGGCCAGGCTGGGCTCGGTGAGCTCGACGTAGCGCTTCTGCAGCGCCGGCCGCAGGATCACCTGGCGGCCGACACCCAGCGTCGCCGCCTTCGGCCGCGTGGTCAGCGGTGGCACCTCGACCGACAGGTCCGTGGTCGCCTGCGCCAGGCAGGCCAGCCGCCAGCCGTCGTCCAGCTGCTCGGAGGTGAAGGAGCGCGCATCCAGCCGGTGCACCGGGACGCCGCGCGCGTTGGGCCCGAGCACCTGGATCTTGCACTTCTTGCAGGTGCCGTGCCCACCGCAGGTGGAGTCGATCGCGATGCCGTTCCAGCTCGCGGCGTCGAAGACGCTGACGCCGGCCGGCACGCGCACGTCGCGGCCGGAGGGCGAGAACGCGAGCTGCACCCGCCCCGTGCCGTCGTGCGGCACGGAGCCGGGGCCGTCGGGGCGGTCGATCAGACCCTCCCTGCGCAGCGCGTCCATCTCCACCTCAGGTGGCTGGTAGGCCGGGGTGTCGCTCATCAGGACGCTGCGGCCTGCTTCCTTCGGTGAGCGGCGATCCAGCTCATGCCCCACTCGTCGTGGCCGAGCAGCAGGTCCGCCGCCTTGACGGCGTCCACGATCTCCGGCGTGCGGGTGTCCATGATGGCGCTGGTGAGCCCGGCGGTCATCGCCATCGGCAGGAACGCCGCGCCCAGGGTGTGTCTGTCGGGCATCCCGAAGGAGACGTTCGAGGCACCACAGGTCATGTTCAGCCCGTGCACGTCCCGGATCCGGCGCATCGTCTCCAAGGTGGTGTTGACCACCGAGGTGTCCGCGCCGATCGGCATCGCCAGGGGGTCGATCACGATGTCGGCCTTGGCGATGCCGTACTCCGTGGTCGCCACGTCCACGATGTGCTGCACCAGCTCGAGGCGGCGGTCCGCCTCCATCGGGATCTCCTCGGCGTCGTTGGGCAGGGCGATGATGGCGGCGTCGTACCTCTTGACCAGAGGCAGGATCAGCTCCATCCGGTCGTCCTCGGCGGTGATGGAGTTGACCAGCGCGCGGCCCTGGTACGCCGCGAGGCCGGCCTCGAGCGCCTCCACCACCGAGGAGTCGATGCAGATGGGCTTGTCGGTGAGCTGCTGGACCAGGGTGACCGCCTTGGCGAGCAGCTCCGGCTCGTCGGTCATCGGCACGCCCATGTTGACGTCGAGGACGTCGGCGCCGCCCTCGACCTGCGCCTTGACGTCGCGCTCGATGGCCGACAGGTCGCCGGCGCGCAGCTGCTCCTGGAAGATCCTGCGCCCGGTCGGGTTGATCCGCTCGCCGATCAGGCAGAAGCGGCGGGTGTGCCCGATCACCACCTCGGCGGAGGTGCCGCGCAGGGTGGTCTCGAGGATCTCGCCGCTCATGCGTCCACCAGGGCCCGGCGCTTGTTGAGCAGGTCCTTGGCGCGCTTGACCGTCGCGGAGGCGTCTGGTGCGTAGCCGTCGGCCCCGACTGCGTCGGCGTACTCCTGGGTGACCGGAGCGCCGCCGACCATCACGATGACCGAGTCGCGCAGGCCGGCCTTCTGCAGCGCGTTGAGGTTGGCCTTGAACATCGGCATCGTGGTGGTGAGGAACGCCGAGAAGCCGACGATGTCGGGCTCGTGCTCGATGATCTTCTCCACGAACTTCTCCGGGGCGACCTGCACGCCGAGGTCGATCACCTCGAAGCCCGCGCCCTCCAGCATGATGTTGACGAGGTTCTTGCCGATGTCGTGCACGTCGCCCTTGACCGTGCCCATCAGGAACTTGCCGATGGTCTGCACGCCGGTCTCCGCGAGCAGCGGGCGCAGCACCTCCATGGCGCCGGCCATCGCGCGCCCGGCGATCAGCATCTCCGGCACGAAGTAGTCGCCGCGCTCGAAGCGCGCGCCGACCTCCTCCAAGGACGGGATGAGCGAGTCGAACAGGAGCGTCTGCGGCTCCATGCCGAGCTCCAGCGCCTGGTGGGTGAGGCTGAGCACCTCGGGTGCGTTGCCGAGCAGCGTCTCGTCGTACATCCGCTGCAGGATCTCTTCTGGTGTCATGCCGCACCTTCCTTGGTCGTGCTCTGGGGTCTGGTCCCGTCCGGGGCCGACACGTGCCGAGATGGCCGGCCGAGCAGGGCCGACAGGGCGTCGGACTGCTCGACCAGGAGCCGACCGACGTGGTCGACCCGGTCCGAGAGTCGGGCGGTGGGCCCGGAGACGCCGATCGCGCAGATCACGCCGTCTCGGCCCTCGACCGGGGCGGCGATCGCCGTCAGCCCGGTCTCGAGCTCGTCGACGGTCGCGGCGTAGCGGGTGCGGCGGATGGTGGCGAGCTCGGCGGCGAGCGCCTCACGGCTGGTCACGGTGCGCTCGGTGCGCCGCTCGAGCCTCCCGGTCGGCAGCGGCAGCACGCCGTAGGCATAGAGCACCTTGCCGAGGGAGGAGCAGTGCGCGGGCACGTCGACCTGGTTCCAGTCGCGGGCCGACAGCAGGTACGTCGAGTCGATCTGGCCGACGTGCACCACCTCCTGGCCGCGGGCCACGCCGAGGTGCACAGTCTCACCGGTGCGGGCGGCGAGCTCCAGCAGCACCGGCTGGGCGATCCGCGCCACCTGCGGCCACGGGTCGTGCAGGGCGGCATGCAGCGCGAACAGCGGTCCGGCGACGTAGCCGCCGGAGGGGTCCCGCTCGACGAGGTCGGTGCGTTCGAGGGCGGCCAGCAGCCGGGAGGTCGTGGACCGCGCCAGCCCGGTCAGGTCGCTGAGCGTGGTGAAGCTGACCGGGTCGTCGGCCCGGACGACGAGGTCGACGAGGGCTGCGGCGCGGTCGACTGCCTGCGTGCCGCCCTGGGTCGTGGCCTGGGGTGTGGTCTGTGGTGGGGCGCTGCCCATGGGTCCTCGCTCGCCGTCGCCGGCCGGGTCACGTCGGGTGTTTCATCATGTGGAACGGACTTCCACATTATGAGGCTAAGATGCCGACGAGCGCCGGTCAAGTGCGCCACCACAGCCGTGCAGGAGGTCGTCCATGTTCCGCAACACGATGCCGAGGTACGAGATCCTCTCCGAGGACGCGATGGACAAGCTGGAAGCCGGGTGGCGCCGGCTGGTCAGCGAGGTCGGCGTGGAGTTCGACAGCGACCGGGCCCTCGCTCTGTTCAAGGACGCCGGCCAGCGCGTCGAGGGTCAGACCGTCTTCCTCGACCCGGAGTTCCTGCTGGAGCAGGCGGCCAAGGCGCCGCGGGAGTTCGACGTGCAGGCCCGCAACCCCGCCCACAGCATCCACATCGGCGGCGACGCGATGGCCTTCGGGGCGGTCTACGGCCCGCCGTTCGTCCGGGAGGGCGAGGTCCGCCGGGACGCGACCATGAACGACTTCGAGCGGTTCACGAAGCTGGCCCAGAGCTTCCCCGTGCTCGACTCGGCCGGCGGGGTGGTGTGCGAGCCCAACGACACCCCGCTCGACTCGCGGCACCTGGACATGACCTTCGCGCTGCAGACCCTGACCGACAAGGTCTACATGGGCAACGTGGTCTCCGGGGTGAACGCCCGCGACACCATCGCGATGGGGGAGATCCTCTTCGGCGGCCGCGAGGCGATCGAGAAGACACCGGTGTCGATCTCGCTGATCAACTGCAACTCGCCGCTGCGCTGGGACGAGCGGATGATCGAGTCGCTGTTCGAGTACACCGAGGCCGGGCAGCCGTGCGTGCTCACCCCCTTCATCCTGATGGGCGCGATGTCGCCGGTCACCATCCCGGCCGCGCTGGTGCAGCAGATCGCCGAGGCGCTGTCCGGGATCGCGCTGGCGCAGCTGATCCGGCCCGGTGCCCCGGTGATCTTCGGGTCGTTCCTGTCCAACATCGACATGCAGTCCGGGTCCCCGACCTTCGGCACCCCCGAGTCCGGCATCGGGCTGCTGTGCACCGGGCAGATCGCCCGGCGCTTCGGGCTGCCGTTCCGCTCCGGCGGAGGACTCACCTCCTCGCAGGTCGCCGACGCGCAGGCAGGGTACGAGGCGCTGATGACGATGCTGCCCACGTTCCTGGCGGGGGCGAACTGGGTGATGCACTCCGCCGGCTGGCTCGAGGGGGGCCTGGTCGCGGGCTTCGAGAAGTTCATCGTGGACGTGGAGATCCTGCAGATGCTGCAGGCGGAGTTCACGCCGCTGGAGATCAACGAGGACACGCTGGCCTTCGGTGCGCACGTGGAGGTGGGTCACGGCGGTCACTTCCTGGGGTCGATGCACACCATGGAGCGCTTCCGCACCTGCTTCTACCGACCGATGCTCTCCTCCTCGGACAACTACGAGAAGTGGATGCGCACCGGCGGCCTCGACGCCAACGACCGGGCCAGGAACACGTACCAGAAGAAGCTGGAGGAGTACGTCGCGCCGCCGCTGGACGACGCGATCCGAGCAGAGCTGGGGGAGTACGTCGTGCGCCGGCGGCGCGAGCTGGGCGACTGACCGCCACTCGCCGGGTCGGGGCCGACGGCGGTTGCCGTGGGCGTGCCGAGCAGGCGGCTGGTGCCCGCTGGTTTCCCTGGGGGCCCAGGGAAACCAGCACCGCCCCAGCGTTGCAACGGCAGGGGTGTGCCACTTCTGTCAGGGCGGTCGACGTTCAAGCCGTGTCGTTCCACGTCATCCGCTCTCGAGTACGACGTGCCAGCTCGACAGGACGGGAGAGGTCGCTCCACGTCGCGCGCTCGAGTGCCCACCCGGTCGCACGCCGCAGCGCGTCCTCGCGCAGCTTCTCCTTGAACACGGCGTCCCCGGGCTCCTGTCCCGGCTCGAGCAGCCGGCCGTACTTGATCCTGCCGTCGAACTCGAAGAGCAGGCGCCTGGCGGGCCACGCCAGGTCGGTGATGCCGAGGAGCAGACCGTTGCGGTCGTAGACGGGGAACTGGACCTCAGGTCGAGGCAGCCCCTGCCGCCAGAACACGTAGCGGGCGCGTGACTCGCCCACCGACTGCGATCGCTCGTCGGCCAGACGCAGGACCAGGTCGACGGTGCGGCTGCCTCTGCGTCGGCGGATCCGCTGAAAGGTCGCCTCCAGATCGCCCTGGTGGACGCGGCCGGTGTGCATGCTCGAGTCCGCCACGACGATGCCGCCCTCGACCCCTGCTGTGGCGATCGTCTCGATCACGCACTGCGGCTCGCGCAGCACCAGCAGCCCGTCGACGACCTCGACTTCGTCGTCGCTGGTGCTGCCTTCGTGGTGGACGACGTCACGCTCGACGCTGCCCGACCGGCCGTCGCGTCGGGTGACGTGGACGCGGCGCAGGTCGACTCCCCACACCTCGCAGCCGGGACGCATCAGCAGACCGCTCACCTTGCTGAGGGCCACCGCGTCGCCGTGGGCGTGCAGCACGGCTCGGGCCAGGCGTCGATGCCGTTCCAGGTCGTCGAACGTCTGCCAGAGCGAGGTGGAGCAGTATGCGCCGTTGCGCACCCTCGTCCATGTCCTGCTGACGAGCTGCCGTCGGATGTAGCGGTCGTCGAGGCCGAGGGAGAGCACGTCGGCGCGGGCGATGAAGCCCTGTCGCGACTCGATCGAGAGCAGGTACTGGTCCATGGCCAGCACCCTCGGTCCCGGCGCCTCGGATCGGTCGGGCCAAGGATCCTCTCGGTGGACGACTCGGCGGTCCTCGTTCCTGGGGATGGCGGATGTCCGTCGTACGCCGCCGCCGACTGCTGCTGCGGCGGGGCCTCCCCGGCACCTGAGTGGACCGGGCCCTGGCCCCGCCAGAACTGGCACGGCCCCAGCGTTGCAACGGCGGGGGTGTGACAGTTTCCCTGGGGGCCCAGGGAAACTGGCGGGGCGGGGAACCGATGTTGCGCAACAGGAGACACGTGCTGCCATACGCAACAGCACTGCGCTACCGTCGGTGCATGCTGACCGCGGGTGAGGCTGCTCCGGGTGTGCAGTCCGTCGACCGGGCGCTGACCATCCTGAACATCCTCGCGCGGCTCGGGGAGGCCGGTGTCACCGAGATCGCCGCCGAGCTCGGAGTGCACAAGAGCACGGCCTTCCGGCTGGTGGCCACGCTGGAGGCCCATGGCATGGTGGAGCAGAACGAGGGGCGCGGGAAGTACCGCCTCGGGGTCGGGGTGCTCCGGCTCGCAGGAGCCACCACGGCGCGGCTCGACGTGGTGCAGGAGGCGCGGCCGATCTGCCGCAAGCTGGCCGCCGACTCCGGTGAGACGGTGAACATCGCGGTGCTCTCGGACCGGTCGGTGCTCTACGTCGACCAGGTCGCGGGGCAGTCCGCGCTGCAGGCGCACAACTGGGTCGGCCAGCACATCCCGCTGCACGCCACGTCCAACGGCAAGGTGCTGCTGAGCGGGCTGACTGCCGACGAGGTGGAGAACCGGCTGCCCCGGCTGCCGTCGTACACCTCCGACACCGTGACCACGAAGGCCAGGCTGCGTCGCGACCTGGCCTTGGTCCGCGAGCAGGGGTACGCCGTGGCGGTCGACGAGCTCGAGGTCGGACTCACGGCGATCGCGGCGCCGATCCGCAACGCGCACGGCGACGTCATCGCCTCTCTCAGCGTCTCGGGGCCCACGTTCCGGCTCGGCGAGGCCAGGGTCAAGGAGCTCGTACCAGTGGTGCAGGACGCCGCCGACGAGGTCTCGCGACGACTTGGTCACGGATCCTCCTGACGCTTGACGCGCCTCACCACAGCCGGGATCCTGTTGCGTGCAGCACTACGAGTTGCGACATACGCAACTCACTGAGGCGAACGGACGCAGGCGTGCCGGAGCTCTACATCGGGGGTCGATGGGTCGGTGCCCGCGAGGGCGAGCGACGAGAGATCCGCTGCCCTGCCGACGGCAGCCTGGTGGCGGAGATCGACGAGGCAGGTCCCGAGGACACCCGGGCGGCGATCGGTGCCGCCCGCGAGGCCTTCGACGAGGGCACGTGGCCCTCCACCCCCAGCACCGAGCGCGGGGCGCTGCTGCACCGTGTCGCCGAGCTCCTGCTGCGGGACAAGGACACGTTCGCCCGAGCCGAGTCGCTGGACACCGGCAAGCGCCTCGTGGAGAGCGAGTACGACGTCGACGACGTGGTCGCGGTCTTCCGGCACTACGGCAACGTCGCGGCCGAGGACGCCGGCCGGATGGTCGACCCCGGCCGTCCCGACGTGGTCAGCCGGGTCGTGCACGAGCCCATGGGGGTGTGCGGGCTGATCACGCCGTGGAACTACCCGCTGCTGCAGACCTCCTGGAAGGTGGCGCCGGCACTGGCCGCGGGCAACACCTTCGTGCTCAAGCCCAGCGAGCTGACCCCCCACACCGCGATCCTGCTGATGGGGCTGCTCGAGGAGGCCGGCCTTCCCGCCGGCGTGGCCAACCTGGTGCTCGGCGCGGGGGCCCGGGCCGGCGCGCTGCTCAGCGAGGACCCGCGGGTGGACATGGTGTCCTTCACCGGCGGCGTCCCGACCGGCAAGCGGATCATGACCTCGGCAGCCGAGACCGTGAAGAAGATCGCCCTCGAGCTCGGCGGCAAGAACCCCAACATCGTCTTCGCCGACGCTGATCGCGAGACTGCGCTGGACTTCGCGCTCACCGCGGTGTTCCTGCACTCCGGGCAGGTCTGCTCCGCCGGGGCGCGGCTGGTGGTCGAGGAGTCCATCCACGACGAGTTCGTCGACGAGCTGGTCCGTCGCGCGGAGCGGATCCGCATCGGCGGTCCCTTCGACGAGGACGCCGAGACCGGGCCGCTGATCTCCGAGCAGCACCGCGACAAGGTGGAGGCCTACGTCGAGCAGGGCCTCACCGACGGCGCGACCCTGCGGTGCGGCGGCGGCCGGCCCGAAGGTGACCAGTACGCCGCGGGCTACTACTACCTGCCGACCGTGCTCGACGGCTGCGACACCTCCATGTCCGTCGTACGCGAGGAGTCGTTCGGGCCCGTGCTGACGGTGGAGACGTTCCGCGACGAGGACGAGGCGGTGCGGATCGCCAACGACAGCGACTACGGGCTCGCGGGCGCGGTGTGGACCGAGAACGCCGGCCGCGCGGAGCGGGTCGCCGCCCGGATGCGGATGGGCACGGTGTGGATCAACGACTACCACCCCTACGTGCCGCAGGCGGAGTGGGGCGGCTACAAGCAGTCCGGCATCGGCCGCGAGCTCGGTGCCGCCGGGCTCGAGGAGTACCGGGAGACGAAGCACATCTGGCACAACGTGCGGCCGGAGGCGCAGCGATGGTTCGACGGGAAGTGAGAGCGATGGTCTCGACAGGCTCGGCCCAGCGGCGCTACGACTACGTGATCGTGGGCGGCGGGTCCGCCGGCAGCGCCCTGGCCAACCGGCTGAGCTCCGACAAGGCAACCACGGTCCTCGTCCTCGAGGCGGGTCGCTCCGACCTCCGCATCGATCCCTTCATCAACATGCCGGCAGCGCTGCCCATCCCGATCGGCAACCGGCTCTACGACTGGAAGTACGAGTCCGAGCCGGAGCCGTTCATGGGCGGACGGCGTGTCTACCACGCTCGCGGCAAGGTCCTCGGCGGCTCCAGCACCATCAACGGGATGATCTTCCAGCGCGGCAACCCGCTGGACTACGAGCGGTGGGCCGCCGACAAGGGCATGGAGACGTGGGACTACGCCCACTGCCTGCCCTACTTCAAGCGGATGGAGACGTGCCTGGCCGGCGCGGACCAGTGGCGGGGAGGCAGCGGTCCGCTGATCATGGAGCGCGGCCCCGCCAAGAGCCCCCTGTTCGGTGCGTTCTTCGAGGCGGTGCAGCAGGCCGGCCACCCGCTGACCGACGACGTCAACGGCTACCGCCAGGAGGGCTTCGCGCCCTTCGACCGCAACGTCCACCGCGGCCGCCGGCTGAGCGCGTCGCGCGCCTACCTGCACCCGGTGATGGGACGCCCGAACCTGCGGGTGGAGACCCTGGCGTTCGTGACCGGCCTCGTCGTGGACAGCACAGGGGACACCCCGCGGGTGACCGGTGTGGACTACCACCGCGCCGGGCGCGGCGCGCGTCGCGTGGAGGCCGGCGAGGTGATCCTGTGCGGCGGAGCGATCAACTCCCCACAGCTGCTGCTGCTCTCCGGGATCGGGCCGGCGGCGGACCTGGAGAAGCTCGGCATCGACGTGGTGACGGACCTCCCGGGCGTGGGCAGCAACCTGCAGGACCACCTGGAGGTCTACATCCAGTACGCCTCCAAGCAGCCGGTGTCGATCGGCCCCTGGCTCAAGCACCGCTACAAGCCGCGCATCGGGGCGGAGTGGCTCTTCCTGCGCAGCGGGGTCGGGGCCTCGAACCACTTCGAGGCCGGCGGCTTCATCCGCAGCAACGACCTGGTGGACTACCCGAACCTGATGTTCCACTTCCTGCCCATCGCGATCAGGTACGACGGGTCGCGGCCCGCCGCGGAGCACGGCTATCAGGTGCACATCGGGCCGATGTACTCCGACGTGCGCGGCTCGGTGACGCTGAAGTCGCGCGACCCCCGGCAGCACCCCGCGCTGCGGTTCAACTACCTCTCCACGGAGAACGACCGGCGCGAGTGGATCGAGATGGTCCGCGCCGCGCGACACATCCTCAACCAGCCGGCGTTCGACGCGTTCAACGACGGGGAGCTGTCGCCGGGGCCGATGGTGGAGACCGACCAGGAGATCCTGGACTGGGTCGCCAAGGACGCCGAGACCGCGCTGCACCCGTCGTGCACCGCCCGGATGGGCGTGGACGACATGTCCGTGCTGGACCCGGAGAGCATGCGGGTGCACGGCGTGGACGGCATCCGCGTGGTCGACGCCTCCTCGATGCCCTACGTCACCAACGGCAACATCTACGCCCCGGTGATGATGGTCGCGGAGAAGGCTGCGGACCTGATCGCCGGGAACACCCCGCTGCCGCCCAACTTCGCGCCGTTCTACCGCTTCCGTGAGAACGACCCGCTCCACCCGCCGTCACACCTCTCGGGCACGAGCACCGGAGGGCTCCGATGACCCAGACCGAGGCGCGCTCCGGGTTCGCGGCCACCGACGGCCGGACCGCGCTGTCGGTGAAGGACCTGTGGAAGATCTTCGGTGACAAGGCCGACAAGGTGATCGGCACGCCTGACGCCCAGCTGTCCCGCAAGGAGCTGCAGGCCAAGACCGGCTGCGTCGCGGCGGTCAAGGACGTCTCGTTCGACGTCGCCCCCGGCGAGGTGTTCGTGATCATGGGGCTGTCCGGATCGGGCAAGTCCACGCTGGTCCGGCTGCTCACCCGACTGATCGAGCCCACCCACGGCGAGATCCGGATGGATGGCGAGGACATCACCTCCGCCGACGACAACCAGCTGCGGGACCTGCGCCGCAAGCACGTGGCGATGGTCTTCCAGCACTTCGGGCTCCTGCCACATCGCAAGGTCGTGGACAACATCGCCTTCGGGCTGGAGGTCCGCGGGGTCTCGAAGACCGAGCGGCGCAACCGGGCGCAGGACATGGTCGACCTGGTGGGGCTGTCCGGCTACGAGAACAGCTACCCCGACCAGCTGTCCGGAGGCATGCAGCAGCGCGTCGGGCTGGCGCGCGCCCTCGCCTCGGACCCGCAGCTGCTCATGTTCGACGAGCCGTTCTCCGCCCTGGACCCGCTGATCCGCCGCGACATGCAGAACGAGGTGATCCGCCTCCACGAGGAGGTGGGCAAGACGATGGTGTTCATCACCCACGACCTCGCGGAGGCGCTGAAGCTGGGTGACCGGATCCTCATCATGCGGGACGGCGAGGTCGTGCAGGTCGGTCGGCCCGACGAGGTGGTGGGAGCGCCGGCGGACGCCTACGTCAAGGACTTCGTCAGCGAGGTGCCCAAGTCGCACGTGCTGACGCTGCGCTGGGTGATGCGACCTCCTCGGCCCGGTGAGGCGGACAGCGGGCCGGTGCTGCAGGCCGACAGGATCGTGAGGGACGCGGCCCGGGAGGTGCTGGCGGCCCAGGGCCCGGTCCGGGTCTTCTCCGGGGACGAGTTCGTCGGCATCGTCGACGACGAGGACATCCTCCGCGTGGTCGTCGCCGAGGAGGCGTCCTCGTCATGACGGCGCTGCAGACCCGCCCGGGCTCCCCGGCCGGCGTCAAGGAGGAGCAGCCGTACGTCGACCCCGCGCCCAGGCGACGCACCGGCCTGTGGCTCGCCGTCACCCTGGTCGTCTGGGTGGCCGGGTGGCTGGTGTTCAAGGGGCAGAACACCCTCACCCTCGGGTTCCAGGACCTCACCGGCTTCCACCGGTGGCTCAACGACCTGCGCGACGACATCCAGCTCGCCTCGTCGCGCGGCAACTGGTTCTTCGACGGGGTCATCGGCACCGTGTCGGACCTGTTCAACTGGGTGGTCGCCCAGCTCCAGGAGCTGGTCAGCACGGCTGCCTTCCCCCGACCCGTGCCGCAGATCGGGTGGGTGGGGGTGCTGGCGCTGTTCACCTGGATCGGCTACGCCGTCGCCGGGGTCCGCTCCGCACTCCTGGTGATGGCCACCGTGCTCGCGTTCGGCTTCCTCGGCTACTGGGAGGACAGCATCGACACGCTGATCATCACGGTGGTCGCGGTCCTCATCTGCTGCCTGATCGGCCTGCCGCTCGGGATCGCCATGGCGCGCAGGAGGTCGGTGTCGATGGCGGTGACGCCGGTGCTGGACCTGATGCAGACCATGCCGGCCTTCGCCTACCTCGCGCCGCTGGCGCTGTTCTTCGGGATCGGCGCCTCCTCGGCTGTCGTGTGCACGCTGATCTACGCGCTGCCCCCACTGGTGCGGATCACCGAGCACGGCATCCGCTCGGTGTCCGCGTCCACGCTGGAGGCCGCCGGCTCACTCGGGGTCACCAAGGGACAGCTGCTGCGCCAGGTGCAGCTGCCGATGGCCCGCCGCACCATCGTGGTCGGGATCAACCAGTGCACGATGGCCGCCCTGTCCATGGCCACGATAGCGGCGTTCGTGAACAGCCCGGGCCTCGGCAAGCCGGTCATCGCCGCGCTGCAGAGCCTGGACGTCGGGACCGCCGCGGTCAGCGGCTTCGCGATCGTGCTGGTGGCCATCATGCTGGACCGGACCACCACCGCCGCGAGCGAGCGGACGGAGAAGCAGAGCCGGGGCGCGATCGCGGCCGTGGGGCGCCCCGGTGTGGTCCTCATGACGGTGGTCCTCGAGAAGCTGCCGCGGTGGGCCAGCGAGGAGACCCGGGATCGCCGCCCGCGCCCGTCGCCGCTGTTCCGTCGGGCGGTGCTCGCTCTGACGTTCGTCCCGGTGCTGATCGCGATCGTCCTCTCGCGCCAGTACCTCGCGCTGGCGACCTTCCCGGAGTCGGCGAACGTCGGCCCCCGCATCGCCAGCGCGGTCAGCAGCTTCACCGACGCCTTCGTCAACGCGGTGGACACCTTCACCAACGCCTTCAAGGACCTGGTCAGCTACGGCCTGCTGAACCCGCTGCAGTCGCTTCTCGGCGAGGCGCCGTGGTGGCTGATGGCGCTGGTCCTCGTCGCGGTCGCGTACCTGCTCGGCGGCTGGCGCCCCGCCGCGATCACCGTGGCGTGCGAGGCGGTCATCTTCGGGACCGGGCTCTGGCACGACGCCATGGTCACCCTGACGATGACGCTGGTGGCCACGGTGATGGTCATGCTGGTGGCGATGCTGCTCGGCGTGTGGATGGGGCGCAGCCGACGGGCCGACACCGTGGTCCGGCCGGTGCTGGACACCTTCCAGACCATCCCGCCCTTCGTCTACCTGGTCCCGGCGCTGGCCCTGTTCGGAAGCAGCCGCTTCACCGCGATCGTGGCGGCCATGGCGTACGCCGTACCCATCGCCACGAAGCTGGTGGCCGACGGCATCCGCGGCGTCTCGCCGACCACCGTGGAGGCCGCCGAGTCGGCCGGCATCACCTCGGTCCAGATGATCACCAAGGTGCAGCTGCCGATGGCCCGCGAGGCGCTGGTGCTCGCGACGAACCAGGGCCTGCTCTACGTCTTGTCGATGGTCGTGATCGGCGGCATGGTCGGCGGCGGCAGCCTCGGCTACATCGTCGTGTCCGGCTTCTCGCAGTCCCAGCTCTTCGGCAAGGGGCTGGCCGCCGGCATCGCCATCACGGCGCTCGGGGTGATGCTCGACCGGGTCGCGCGCTACGCCGCCGCGCGCCACGGACGGGCTTGATCGACACCGACTCGGCTCAGGGGAGCCGAGCAGATGAAGGGACACGCAGGATGAGAATGGGCATCACACGAGGAACGCGTCGGCTGCGGCTGGCCACTGTCGCGGCCGCCGCGGCGCTGGTGCTGGCCGGCTGTGGCGGTGGGGACATCCAGGAGTCGGAGACCCCCTCCGCCGCCGGGGGCAAGGAGTGCGGCGAGCTGAACATCGCCGTCAACCCGTGGACGGGCTACGTGTCGAACGCCCACCTGATCGGGCACGTGGCGGAGACGAAGCTCGGCTGCAAGGTCACCTACCAGGACGTCAAGGAGGAGGTCGGCTGGCAGGGCATGGCCGACGGCACCATCGACACCGTCGTGGAGAACTGGGGCCACGACGACCTGGTCAAGAAGTACATCACCGACCAGAAGACCGTGCAGGACGCCGGGCTCACCGGCAGCAACGGCGTCATCGGCTGGTACGTCCCGCCGTGGATGGCCGAGAAGTACCCCGACATCACGGACTGGAAGAACTTGAACAAGTACGCGTCGCTGTTCAAGACCTCCGAGTCCGGCGGCAAGGGCCAGCTGCTCGACGGCGACCCGTCCTACGTCACCAACGACGAGGCCCTGGTGAAGAACCTCAAGCTCGACTACAAGGTCGTCGTCGGCGGCAGCGAGGCCGCGCTGATCCAGAGCTTCCGGTCCGCGGAGAAGAACAAGACGCCGCTCCTGGCGTACTTCTACGAGCCGCAGTGGTTCTTCTCCGAGATGAAGCTGGTCAAGGTGGACCTCCCGCCCTACACCGAGGGCTGCGACGCGGACGCCGAGAAGGTCGCCTGCGACTACCCGCCCTACAAGCTCAACAAGCTGATCGGTACGAAGTTCGCCGAGTCCGGGTCGCCGGCGGTCGACCTGGTCAAGAACTTCACGATCTCCAACGACGACCAGAACCTGGTCTCGACCGACATCGCCAAGAACAAGATGGACCCGGACGAGGCGGCCAAGAAGTGGGTGGACGCCAACCCGGACAAGGTGGAGGCCTGGCTCGAGTGAGGCACCGCTCGGCGAGGCGCTGACGTGTCGGCCGACCCCCGGGGCCCGCCGAGGGGGTCGGCCGACACGAGCCGTGGCGAGCCGCCCCTTCCGCACCTGGACGCTCCGGCTCTACCGTCACTGACACGTATTCGCGCTGCGGCCGGAGGGGGCCGGAACGAGGCGGCGCCGGAAGCCTGAGGAGGAGTGCGCGATGAGCGAGACGAGGATCCAGAGGGAGACGACTCCGCCCGAGGAGCCCGACGCCTCACAACCGACCGTCAACCGCCCCGTCCTGATCGGCGCCACCGCCGTGATCGCGGCCGTCACCGCCTTCTGCATCATCAGCCCGACGACGGCCGAGAGCGCCTTCGCGTCGACCGTCGGGTGGGCGACCCGCTGGTTCGGCTGGTTCTACATCGCCCTCGGCACGGTCGTGCTGGTGTTCGTCCTCTACCTCGCGATGTCCCGCTACGGCCGGATCCGGCTCGGTCCCGAGCACTCGAGGCCCGAGTTCACCACCACCGAGTGGGCGGCCATGCTGTTCGCTGCCGGCATCGGGACCGACCTGATGTTCTTCGCCGTGAACGAGCCCGTGGCGCAGTTCCTGGCGCCCCCGTCCGCGTCACCGGAGAGCGTCGAGGCGGCGCGCGAGGCGACGGTGTGGACGATGTTCCACTACGGCATCACGGGGTGGGCGATGTACGCCCTGATGGGGATGGCGCTCGGCTACTTCGCCTACCGGCTGAACCTGCCCCTGGCCATCAGGTCGGCGCTCTACCCCGTCTTCGGCAAGCGCATCTACGGTCCCGGCGGGACGCTGGTCGACATCGCCGCCGTCGTGGGCACCATCATCGGGGTCGCCACCTCGCTGGGCATCGGCGCAGTGGGTCTCAACGTGGGGCTCAACCTGCTGTTCGACATCCCCCTGAGTCTCGGGGCGCAGATCGCGCTGGTGACCCTCGGCATCGCCACCGCCACCGTCTCCGCCTTCAGCGGCGTCGACCGGGGCATCAAGGTGCTGAGCATGCTGAACCTCTACGTCACCATCGGCCTGGCCTTCTACATCCTGGTGACCGGGCGTACGTCGTTCCTGCTCAACGCGATCGTGCTGAACCTCGGTGACTTCGTCCGGCTGTTCCCCGAGATGACCATGCAGACCTTCGCGTTCCAGGACAACGGGGACTGGCTGGCCACCTGGACGCTGTTCTTCTGGGCCTGGTGGGTGGCCTGGTCGGCGTTCATCGGACTCTTCCTCGCCCGCATCTCCCGCGGCCGCACCATCCGGGAGTTCGTGACCGGCACCTTGATCCTGCCCTTCACCTACACCGTGATGTGGGTGACGATCTTCGGCAACGCGGCCATCGACCAGGTGCGCCAGGGCAACACCGACTTCGGTGAGCTGGCGAGCTCCAGCCCGGAGAACGGCTTCTACGCCCTCCTCCAGGAGCACCCGGCGTTCTTCCTCATCGCGTTCCTGGCCACGGCGGCCGGCCTGCTGTTCAACATCACCTCGGCCGACTCCGGCGCGCTCGTGATGGCCAACCTGTCCTCGCACCTCAGGCACGTGCAGCAGGACGGCGACCGCAGGCTGCGGGTGTTCTGGGCCCTGCTCACCGGGGCGCTCACCGTCGCGGTGCTGAGCGTGGGGGGCATCCTCGCGCTGCAGTACGCCACCGTGATCATGGGGCTCCCGTTCGCCGTCGTGCTCGTGCTCGTCATGGTCGGGCTCGCCAAGGCACTGCGGGTCGAGGCCGCTCGCGAGGACGCCCGGGCGGGCTTCGTGCCCGGCCTGCTGTCCCGCCGCGGTGGCTACCCCGAGCGGGACCGGCCGCTGCCCTGGAAGTCCCGGGTGCGCAGGGTGATGCACTTCCCGGGCCGGGACGACGCGAGCAGCTACCTCCACACCACGGCACAGTCCGCGCTGACCGAGGTGGTGGAGGAGCTGCGGGGGCACGGTGCCGACGCGACGCTGCGCCTGACCGAGTCCGCACTCCCGGGCGACGCGCCCCCGAGCCCCGGGCCGACCGGAGAGGCACTCGACCTGCACGTCCCGATCGGGGTGGGCGCGACCCCGTTCCGCTACCGGATCTCCCACGAGCGGCTGCGTGCGCCGGTCTATGGCCGGCTGTCGGTGGAGGGGGACGACTACTACTCCCGGCTCGAGGTCTTCCTCAGCGAGGACGGGCAGGGGTACGACGTCATGGACTACAGCCATGCCCAGCTCATCGACGACGTGCTCGACCAGTACGAGCAGCACCTCGAGTACGTCCGGCTGCACGAGAGCAGCGGCGGCTGAGGCAGACCCTCACGGGCGAGCCCGTCCGGCCGTCCGGCGGCGTTCTTGACAGCCCCTCCGATCGGAGCGCATTCTTGGCTTGTCTCGAATAGCGCACTCGTGTGCGTCATGCGCAACAGTCCGGAAGGAAGGCCAGCATGGCCTCAGTCCCGTCCACCGCCCGCGTCGTGGTCATCGGCGCCGGCATCGTCGGCAACAGCCTCGTGCACCACCTGGCCCGCCTGGGCTGGCGCGACATCGTCCAGCTCGACAAGGGGGCGCTGCCCAACCCGGGCGGCTCCACCGGCCACGCATCGAACTTCATCTTCCCGGTAGACCACTCCCGGGAGATCACCGACCTGACCCTGGACAGCGTGGAGCAGTACCAGGAGATGGGCGTCTTCACCCAGTCCGGGGGATTCGAGGTGGCCCGCACGCCGGAGCGCATGGAGGAGCTGCGGCGACGGATGTCCTCGGCCAAGGCCTGGGGCATCGAGGCTCACCTCGTCGAGCCCGCCGAGGTTGCCCAGAAGGTGCCGTTCCTGGACGCCGACCAGATCATCGGGGCCTTCTGGACCCCCTCGGTCGGGGTCGTGGACTCGCTGCGCGCCGGCACCATCATGCGCGAGCGCGCGCTCGCAACGGGCGCCCTGACCGTCGTACCCACCGTGGAGGTGGTGGGGCTGGACACCGAGGCGGGCGCGGACGGCGCCAACCGCATCCGGCGCGTGCGCACGACCGGCGGCGACATCGAGGCCGAGACGGTCGTGATCGCGTGCGGCGTCTGGAGCCCGAAGCTGGCGAGGATGGCCGGCGCGCACATCCCGCTCACCCCGGCCGTGCACCAGATGATCAGCGTCGGCCCGTGCCCGCAGCTGAGCGGCGACGCCGGGGAGATCAACTACCCCATCGTCCGCGACATGGACGCGCTCTGCTACGAGCGGCAGCACGGCGCCGACATGGAGGTGGGCTCCTACGCGCACCGTGCGATCCTGCACGACCCCGAGGAGATCCCCTCGATCGAGGCGGCGAAGCTGTCCCCGACAGAGATGCCGTTCACCTCCGAGGACTTCGACCCGCAGCTGGAGCAGGCCTTCGAGCTGATGCCGGACCTCCTGGGTGCCGAGGGCGCCGAGATCCGTTACGCGATCAACGGCCTGCTCTCGCTGACCCCCGACGGCGCGCCGATCCTCGGTGAGACGCCGGAGGTCAAGGGCCTGTGGTCCGCGGCCGCGGTCTGGATCAAGGAGGGCCCGGGCGTCGGGCGCGCGGTCGCCGAGTGGATGACCGACGGGCTGCCGGAGATCGACCTGTCACACTCCGACATCGCCCGGTTCTACCCCCACCAGCGGACCCGGGAGCACATCCGGGCCCGCACCGGCGAGGCGTTCATCAAGACCTACGGCATCGTGCACCCCGGCGAGCAGTACGAGTCCGACCGCAACCAGCGCCTCGCCCCGAGGCACGCCTCCCAGGTCGAGCTGGGCGCGAGGTTCTTCGAGGCGGCGGGCTGGGAGCGGCCGTTCTGGTACGAGTCGAACGCGCCCCTGCTCGAGGAGTACGGCGACGCTGTGATGCCGCGCGAGCACGAGTGGGACGCCCGCTGGTGGTCACCGATCATCAACGCCGAGCACCTGGCGATGCGGCAGCGCGCCGGCATCATCGACCTGTCGGCGTTCGCGATCTTCGACGTCGTCGGTCCCGCCGCCATGGACGCAGTCCAGGGCATCTGCGTCTCGCAGTGCGACGTGCCGGTCGGCCGGGTCGTCTACACCCCGGTGCTCGACGAGCGCGGCGGCTTCCGCTCGGACCTGACGGTGATGCGGCTGGCGCACGACCGGTTCCGCGTCGTCACCGGCGGCGCCCACGGGATGGTGGACCGCAAGTGGTTCGCTGACCGGATGCCCGCCGACGGCACCGCCTCCGTGGTCGACCTGACCTCGGCCTGGACGACGATCGGGCTGTGGGGCCCGTCCGCCCGCACGATCCTCGGCGAGCTCACCCGCGACGACATCTCGCACGAGGGCTTCGGCTTCGGCACCTGCCGGACCCTCGAGGTGGGCTCGGTTGCCGTGCTCGCCTCCCGCATCTCCTACGTCGGCGAGCTCGGCTGGGAGCTCCACGTGCCCATCGAGCAGGGCGCGAAGCTGTGGTCGATGCTGCTCGAAGCCGGCTCGAAGTACGGCGCCGTTCCCGTCGGCATCGGGGTCTACGCGACCACCGGCCGCCTGGAGAAGGGCTACCGCGCCTTCGGCTACGAGCTGGACTCCGAGCGCACGATCATCGAGGCCGGGATGGCCCGGCCCAAGGTGAAGGCAGCCGACTTCGTGGGACGCGAGGCCTACGTCAAGCAGCGCGAGGAGGAGCCGGCGTCCGTGCTGTGCACCCTCACCGTCGACGACCACACCTCCGCCTCCGGCGTCAAGCGCTACATGCTCGGCGGCGAGCCCATCCTCACCCGCGACGGCGGGGAGCTGGTGGACGGTCACGGTCACCGGCCCTACGTCACCAGCGCCGGCTCCGCGCCGTCGCTGGGCAAGCACGTGCTGCTGGCCTACCTGCCGCCGTCCGAGGCGCGGGTCGGCAACCAGCTCGCCGTGTCCTACATGGAGGAGCTCTACCCGGTGACGGTGGGCTCCGCGGACAGCACCCCGCTGTTCGACCCCCACAACGAGCGGATCAAGTCATGACGAACGTCCTGGTGTGCATCAAGCGGGTGCCCGACCTCGGGGGCGAGATCACCCTGACCGCCGACGGCATGTCGGTCGACGACTCGTCGCTCGGCCACACGGTCAGCCCGCACGAGGAGTGCGCGGTCGAGCTGGCGATCCAGACCGCCAAGGCCACCGACGGGCAGGCCACCGTCCTGACGCTCGGCTCGTCGGAGGCCGTGGAGCAGCTGCGCAACGCGCTGGCGCTGGGCTGCACGGCGGCAGTGCACGTGGAGGCCGACGCGGCGTCGTACGGTCCCGCCGACGTCGCCTCGGCGATCGCCGAGGTGGTGCGGACCCACGAGGCGGCCGGCACGACGTACGACCTCGTGCTGCTCGGCAACGACGCGTCGGACACCGGGGACTTCCAGGTCGGCATCCGGCTGTCGTACCTGCTGGACCGGCCCGTCGTGGCAGGTGTCTCAACGCTGGAGGTGACCGGTGACCGGGTCACCGCGCGCGGGCAGAGCCCCGACGGGGGCACGGAGATCTACGAGGTGCCCCTGCCCGCCGTGCTCACTGTGATGGAGGGCGGCATCGAGCCGCGCTACCCCTCGATCCCGGGCCGGATGAAGGCCAAGAAGGTGCAGATCGAGCAGGCCGCGCCGACCGGCGCCCCCGCCGGGTCGGGACGGCTGCGGCTCAAGCTGCCGCCCGCCCAGGCCAGCTCGGTCACCATTCTGGGCGAGGGGCCCGAGGCCGCCGGCGCCGTCGTCGACCTGATTGAGAAGCTGGGAGTGCTGCGATGACCGTGCTGGTGCTGGTGGAGACCGACGAGAGCGGCGCCAGCGAGGTGTCACGGGAGACCCTGACCTTCGCGCGGAGTCTCGGGCCGGACCTGCACGCCCTGGTCATCGGCGACGGGCCCGCCGGCCTCGTGGAGCAGCTGGGGGCGTACGGCGTCTCGGCGGTACACCACGCCGACGGGGACGCCTACACCAGCTACGCCGCGGCCGCCTGGGCCGCCGCTGTCGTGGCTGCCTGCGGTGACGCGTCCGTGGTGATGGCGGCCGGGACGGCCCGCGGCAACGAGGTGCTCGCGCATGTGGCCTGCCGCCTCGGCGCCGTGATGGCGGCCAACGTCGTGGAGGTCGAGTCCGCGGCGGCCTCCGGTCCGCTGCAGGTGTCCCGCCAGGTGCTGGGCGGCGCGGCGATGGAGGAGCTGCGGCTCGAGGGTCCGGTGGCGGTCCTCACGGTCGCCGGACATGCCTGCGACCCGGTGGAGGCCGATGCACCCGCCTCCCCGGTCGTGACCCCGCTCGACGTCGTGGTCGCCGACTCGGACCTGCGGGCCCGGGTCGTGCGCACGGAGCCGGGGGAGCCCGACGAGTCCGGCAGCCTGAAGTCGGCTCGCGTCGTGGTGGGCGCCGGGCGCGGTGCCGGCAGCGCCGACGGCTTCGGCGACCTGCTCGAGCTCACCGAGCTGCTCGACGGCGCCCTCGGCGTCTCCCGGGTGGTCACCAGCCTCGGTTGGCGCCCGCACCACGAACAGGTCGGCCAGACCGGCAGCCGGGTGTCGCCGGACCTCTACGTCGCGTGTGGCATCAGCGGCGCGATCCAGCACTGGGCCGGCATGTCCAGCTCGAAGACGATCCTGGCGATCAACAACGACGCGGATGCGCCGATGGTCACCAAGGCGCACTACGCGGTGATCGGCGACCTGCACGAGATCGTCCCGGCGATCAACGAGGAGCTGCGCCGGCGCCGCTCCGCCTGACCCGCTCCGCCTGACCCGCTCCGTCCTGCGGCTGCGACTGCCCCGCGTGGTGGGGGCGCTCCTTGACCGTCATATGCCGCGATGGTTATATGTCAGGGTGCTCGCCTTCCCCGCTGTGGCGGAGCCGGCCCGTCGCCGGATCCTCGACCTGCTGCGGGAGCGGGAGCGGCCGGTCGGCGAGCTCGTCGACCACCTGGGGCTCTCGCAGCCCGGGGTCTCCAAGCACCTGCGGGTGCTGCGGGACGCCGGGCTTGTCGACGTGCGCGCCGACGGCCGGCGACGGCTGTATGCACTCAGCGTGGGTCCCCTGACGGAGATCGACGCGTGGCTGGCCCCGTACCGCGAGCACTGGAGCGAGCGGCTCGACGCCCTGGAGCGACACCTGGAGGACCACCCGTGAACGAAGGCATCCTGACCGAGGTCGACGGACGCCCGGCGCTGCGCTTCACCCGCCGCCTCCCGCATCCCGTGGAGCGGGTGTGGCGCGCCGTGAGTGCCGAGGAGGAGCTGGCGGAGTGGTTCGTCGTGCCGATGGACCTCCGCCACCAGGGGCAGCGCTTCCAGCTCATGGAGCAGCCGGGGACGGTGCTGCGCTACGACCCTCCCCGCGTCCTGGAGTGGGAGTGGGGCGATGACCGGTTCTCCTTCCACCTCGAGGCGGAAGGTGGCGTCACGGTGCTGACCTTCGTGCACGTGTTCGGTGACCGGAGCCGGGGGGCCGACCTCGGCTCGGGTTGGCACGTCCATCTGGAGAGCCTCGAGGCTCACCTGTCGGGCGTCCCTGTCCCGGACGCGGACCCGGCTCGGCTGCTCGCGCTGAACGACTCGTACGCCGAGCGGTTCGGGCTGGACCCGGAGGTCGGGCGGCTGCAGCTCGCCCAGCACGACGGCTCCGACGGCGACCCGTCGACCGGTTAGGCCTGCCGGCCGGCACCGGGCACCATGGCGCTCGTCACCGCGCTGCTCCCGGCCGAGCAGGGCGCGGCGGTGCAGGCCGCACCACGGTCGTAGGTTGGCCCCATGGACTACCGCAGCCTCGGCCGGACCGGCATCCAGGTGAGCCCGTTGTGCCTGGGCGCCATGATGTTCGGCCGGTGGGGTGAGCGCGACCACGACACGTCGGTCGGCATCATCCACCGGGCGCTGGATGCAGGCATCAACGTCGTCGACACCGCGGACGTGTACTCCCAGGGCGAGTCCGAGACCATCGTCGGCAAGGCTCTCGTGGGTGGGCGCCGCGACGGCGTCGTCCTGGCCACGAAGTTCCACGGCCAGATGGGCGTGGACGTGGACGCCCCGATGGGAACGCGGGGAGACCCCAACCAACGCGGCAACTCCCGCCGGTGGATCGTCCAGGAGGTCGAGAACAGCCTGCGGCGCCTCCGGACCGACTGGATCGACCTCTACCAGGTGCACCGCCCCGATCCGGACACCGACCTCGAGGAGACGCTCGGGGCGCTCACCGACCTGCAGCGCCAGGGCAAGATCCGGGCGTTCGGCTGCTCGACGTACCCCGCTCACCAGATCGTGGAGGCGCACTGGACGTCCGAGCGCCGCGGTCTCGGCCGGCTCGTCACCGAGCAGCCGCCGTACTCCCTGCTGGTGCGGGGGATCGAGGCGGACGTGCTGCCGGTGTGCGAGGCCTACGGGATGGGGGTGCTGCCGTGGAGCCCACTGGCGGGGGGCTGGCTGACCGGCAGGTACCGCAAGGGCCAGGACGTGCCGACCTCGCAGCGGGCGTCCCGGGTGCCGGCCCGCTACGACCTGTCGAACCCCGCCAACCAGGCCAAGCTGGATGCTGCGGAGGACCTGGCCGTGCTCGCCGAGCAGGCCGGCCTCTCGCTGGTGCACCTCGCGATCGCGTTCGTGCTGCAGCACCCGGCCGTGACCTCGCCGATCATCGGGCCCCGGACCATGCAGCACCTGGAGTCCCAGCTCGGTGCGACCGAGGTCACGCTGACCAGCGACGTGCTGGACCGGATCGACGAGATCGTGCCGCCGGGGACCACGATCTCGGCGGCCGACAGGGGGTATGCCGCACCGCCGCTGACCGACGCCCGGCTGCGGCGCCGGCGCACCGACTGAGGGGGACGCTCAGGAGGTCTCGTCGAAGGCCGCGGCGACGACGTCGAAGGCGTCGGTGAGCAGAGCGTCGGTGGTGACCAGCGGCGGCAGGAAGCGCAGCACGTTGCCGTAGGTGCCGGCCGTCAGGGTCACCACGCCCTGGGAGTGGCAGTATGCCGAGACCGCACTGGTGCGGGCCGTGTCCGGGGTGTGCCCGTCCGGCCCGACGATCTCGGCCGCGATCATCGCGCCCCGGCCGCGGACGTCGCCGACGCACTCGTGCTTGTCCGCGATGGAGGTGAGCCGCTCGGTGACCAGGGCTCCGATCTCGCGGGCCCGGCCGGCCAGATCCTGCTCCTGCATGGTCTCCAGAGAGCCGAGGGCGGCGGCGCAGGCCAGCGGGTTGCCGCCGTAGGTGCCGCCGAGTCCGCCGACGTGCACCGCGTCCATGATGTCCGCGCGGCCGGTCACCGCAGAGAGAGGCAGCCCGCCGGCGATGCCCTTGGCGAGGGTGACCAGGTCCGGCACCACGCCCTCGTGGTCGCAGGCGAACCAGTCGCCGGTGCGGCAGAAGCCGGTCTGGATCTCGTCGGCCACGAACACGATGCCGTGGGCAGCCGTCCACTCCCGCAGCCGCGGCAGGAACCCCTCGGCGGGCACCACGAACCCGCCCTCACCGAGGATCGGTTCGATCACCAGGCAGGCCAGGTTGGCGGCACCCACCTGCTTCTCCAGCACGTCGATGGCGCGGTCCGCCGCCGCTGCGCCGCTGATCGGCGCCGGCTCCCGGAACGGATAGGACATCGGTGCCCGGTAGACCTCGCCCGCGAACGGGCCGAAGCCGTGCTTGTAGGGCATGGACTTGGCCGTCATCGCCATCGTCAGGTTGGTACGCCCGTGGTAGGCGTGGTCCATCACGGCGACGGCGTCCCGCCCGGTGAAGGCACGTGCCACCTTCACCGCGTTCTCGACCGCCTCGGCGCCGGAGTTCAGCAGCGCCGACCGCTTCTCGTGGTCGCCGGGCGTCAGCTCGGCGAGCCGCGCGCACACGTCGACGTACACGTCGTAGGGAGTCACCATGAAGCAGGTGTGCGTGAACGCGGCCACCTGCTCGGTCACCCTCTCCACGACGTGGGGAGCGGCGTTGCCGACGCTGGCGACCGCGATGCCCGAGGACAGGTCGATCAGGGAGTTGCCGTCCACGTCGACCAGGACGCCTCCGCCGGCCGCCTCCACGAAGACCGGGAGCGTGGTCCCGACGCCGCGGGCGACGTGCCGGCCGCGGCGGGCGAACCTCTCCTGCGAACGGGGTCCGGGTACGGCGGTCACGAGGCGGCGCTCCTGGGGGAGCCCTGGGCCTCCGGTGGCAGAGGTGGGGGTCGCGGTCACGACGCTCAGACTAGTCAGTCGGCCGGGGCTGCGACCACGCCCTGAGGTGCGCAGGTCGGGCAGGATGGTGGCATGCCGTCTCCTCGCGACGTCGTCGTCCTGGGCTCCACCGGCTCCATCGGGTCCCAGGCCCTGGACGTGGTGCGCGCCCACCCGGACCGCTTCCGGGTGGTGGGCCTCACCGCCGGCGGCTCCCGCTCCGACCTGTTCCGCACGCAGGTCGACGAGTTCGCGCCGGTGTTCGCGGACCTCGGCGAGGAGGCCTCGGTGGCGGCCGCGGCGCTCGAGTGCGACGTGGTCCTCAACGGCATCAGCGGCGCCCTCGGCCTCCGGCCCACCCTGGCCGCCCTGGATGCCGGGAACACCTTGGCGCTGGCCAACAAGGAGTCGCTGATCATCGGCGGTCCCGTGGTCCTGGGCCGCGCCAAGCCCGGTCAGATCGTGCCGGTCGACTCCGAGCACAGCGCGCTGGCCCAGTGCCTGCGCGGCGGCCGGTCGGACGAGGTACGCCGGCTGGTGCTCACCGCCAGCGGGGGTCCGTTCCGCGGGCGAAGCCGAGCCGAGCTGCACGACGTCACCCCGGCCCAGGCGCTCGCGCACCCGACCTGGTCGATGGGGCCCCTGGTGAGCATCAACTCGGCGACCCTGGTCAACAAGGGCCTCGAGGTCATCGAGGCGCACCTGCTCTTCGACATCCCGTTCGAGCGGATCGACGTCGTGGTGCACCCCACCTCGGTGGTGCACTCGATGGTCGAGTTCAGCGACGGCTCCACGCTCGCCCAGGCCTCGCCGCCGTCGATGCTCATCCCCATCGCGCTCGGCCTCGGGTGGCCCGACCGCGTGCCCGGCGCCGCCCCCCCGGTCGACTGGACCACCCCCTCGACCTGGGAGTTCTTCCCGGTCGACGAGGAGGCGTTCCCCGCGGTGGGGCTCGCTCGGGAGGCGGGGACACGCGGCGGCACCGCTCCGGCCGTCTACAACGCCGCCAACGAGGTGTGCGTCGAGGCCTTCCTGTCCGGTGAGATGAGGTTCACCGACATCGTGCCGACCATCGCCCGCGTCCTCGCCAGGCACGACGTACCCTCGAAGAAGACGGACCTGACCGTCGACGACGTGCTGGCGGCCGACGCCTGGGCACGCGAGCTCGCCCGTTCGTTGCAGGAGGACCCGACCCGATGACCGCGCTGACCTATGCGCTCGGCGTGCTGCTGTTCCTCGTCGGCGTCGCGGTCTCCATCGGCCTGCACGAGCTGGGCCACCTCGTCCCGGGGAAGCTGTTCAACGTCAAGGTCACGCAGTACTTCGTGGGCTTCGGGCGCACCCTGTGGTCGCGTCGCAGGGGCGAGACGGAGTACGGCGTCAAGGCGGTGCCGCTGGGTGGCTACGTGAAGCTCGTCGGGATGCTGCCGCCCGGCCCGGGCAGCGACCGTCGCACCGTGCCCGCCTCCAACACCGGCATGTTCGCCCAGCTGATGAGCGACGCACGCGCAGCGGAGTACGAGCTCGTCGAGCCCGGCGACGAGAACCGGCTGTTCTACCGGCTCGCCTGGTGGAAGAAGGTGGTCATCATGGGGTCCGGGGTGATGACCAACCTGGTCCTCGCCTTCCTGCTCTTCGCCGTGGTGTTCATGGGCCACGGTGTGCCCACCGCGACCACCACGGTGCGCGAGGTGTCCGAGTGCGTCATCGCCGTCTCCGCGGCCGACCTGGACAAGCCGCAGCGCGCCTGCACCCCCGGCGACCCGACCGCCCCGGCCAAGGCCGCGGGCATCCGCCCCGGCGACCGGATCGTGTCCTTCAACGGACGGCCGGTCGAGGAGTGGGCGGACATCTCCACCGCCATCCGCGGCAACCGGGACGGTGCGGCGGTCATCGGCGTGGTGCGCGACGGGCGTGAGCTGACCCTGCGCACCAGCACGACCGTGTCCACCAGGGCGGACCCCGACAACCCCGAGCAGGTGACCCGGACCGGCTTCCTCGGGGTCTCACCGACAGCCGTCAACGAGCGCCAGGGCGTCGGCTTCGTGGTCACCACCATGGTCGACGGCACCTGGGAGACGATCAAGGCACTGGGCGCGATGCCGGTGAAGCTCTACCACGTGGGGCGCGCAGCCCTCGGACTCGAGGAGCGCGACGTCAACGGCCCGATGAGCGTCGTGGGCGCCGGCCGGGTCGCCGGCGAGCTGTCCTCGGCCAGCGAGGTCCCCGTGTCGGACCGGTTCTTCAACGTGCTGCTGCTCATCGCGGGCCTCAACCTGTTCCTCGCCATGTTCAACCTGGTGCCGCTGCCTCCGCTGGACGGCGGTCCGATCGCCACCACGCTCTACGAGGCGGCGCGTCGGGGAGTCGCGAGGCTGCTGCACAGGCCCGACCCCGGCTTCGTGGACAGCGCCAAGCTGCTGCCGGTCACCTACGTGATGGCAGGGGTCATCCTGGTGGCGAGCATGGTGCTGATCTACGCCGACATCGTCGCGCCGGTCAGCCTGAACTGACGGCCCCCCACGCCCTCCCACGCCACTGCACCTGGCTCACCAGAGAAGGACCACCGATGACCTCGATCGACCTCGGGATGCCGACCGCACCGCCGCCGGTGCTGGCCCCGCGCCGACGCACCCGGCAGATCAAGGTGGGTTCAGTGCTGGTCGGGGGCGACGCCCCGGTGTCCGTGCAGTCCATGACGACCACGCTCACCTCCGACGTGAACGCGACGCTGCAGCAGATCGCGGAGCTCACCGCGACCGGCTGCGACATCGTCCGGGTGGCCTGCCCCTCCCAGGACGACGCGGACGCGCTGCCCGCCATCGCCCGCAAGTCCCAGATCCCCGTGATCGCCGACATCCACTTCCAGCCGAAGTACGTCTACGCCGCCATCGACGCGGGCTGCGCCGCCGTCCGCGTCAACCCGGGCAACATCCGCAAGTTCGACGACCAGGTCAAGCAGATTGCCGCCGCGGCCAGGGACCGGGGTACGTCGATCCGCATCGGGGTCAACGCGGGGAGCCTCGACAAGCGGATCTACGACAAGTACGGCAAGGCGACGCCCGAGGCGCTCGTGGAGTCCGCGGTCTGGGAGGCCTCGTTGTTCGAGGAGCACGACTTCCACGACTTCAAGATCTCGGTCAAGCACAACGACCCCGTGGTGATGGTGCAGGCCTACGAGATGCTGGCCGAGCGGGGAGACTGGCCGCTGCACCTCGGCGTGACCGAGGCCGGACCTGCGTTCCAGGGCACCATCAAGTCGGCGGTGGCCTTCGGGTCTCTGCTCTCGCGCGGCATCGGGGACACGATCCGGGTGTCGCTCTCGGCGCCGCCCGTCGAGGAGGTCAAGGTCGGCATCTCGATCCTGCAGTCGCTGAACCTCCGGCCGCGCAAGCTCGAGATCGTCTCCTGCCCGTCGTGCGGGCGGGCGCAGGTCGACGTCTACAAGCTCGCCGAGGAGGTCACCGCCGGCCTCGACGGGCTGGAGGTGCCGCTGCGGGTGGCCGTCATGGGCTGCGTCGTCAACGGTCCCGGAGAGGCCCGCGAGGCGGACCTCGGCGTGGCCTCGGGCAACGGCAAGGGTCAGATCTTCGTCAAGGGCGAGGTCGTCAAGACCGTCCCCGAGTCGCAGATCGTCGAGACGCTGATCGAGGAGGCGATGCGGATCGCCGAGTCCATGGAGCCCACCGACGGCGAGCCCTCCGGGGCCACGGTCACCGTCAGCTGACTCGCCCTCAGGCCCCCGTCCAGAGGTACTCCACCTCGGGTCGGCCGCTGCCGCCGTAGCGGACGGTGCGCCCCACCATCGACTCGGCGGCGAGGTACTCCAGGTAGCGGCGAGCGGTGACCCGTGAGGCCCCCAGGGCGCCGGCGACCTCGGAGGCCGACCGAGGCCGGGCGCTCTCGCGCAGGACGGTGGTGACCTCACGCAGAGTGTCCGCACTCATCCCCTTGGGCAGCGTGTCGGGTGCGTGCGCCGTGCGCAGCGTGCCGAGCACCCGGTCCACGTCCTCCTGGCCGAGGTCGGCACCGCCGGCGAGCCGCTCCCGGTAGCCGGCGTACTGGTCGAGCTTGGTGCGGAAGCCCGCGTAGGTGAACGGCTTGAGGAGGTACAGCACCACGCCCGACGCGACGGCGCGCTTGACGACCTCGACGTCGCGGGCCGCGGTCACCGCGATGACGTCGCACAGGTGCCCCTCCGCCCGCATCGCCCGCAGCAGCCCGAGCCCGTGGCCGTCCGGCAGGTTCATGTCCAGCAGCACCAGGTGCACCTCCGGCTCGTTGCGCAGCAGCCGCAGCGCCTCCACCGACGAGCGGGCGACGCCGGCCACCTCGAACCCGGAGGTACGACGGACGTAGGCGGCGTGCGCCTGGGCGGCGAGCTCGTCGTCCTCCACGACCAGGACGCGCACGCTGTCGGGAGGGACCTGCGGCGATGAGGGGGTCATGCCTGCACCATGGACGGCGTCGTCGCCGCCGACCCGATCGCGATCTCGAACTCCGCCCCGCCGAGCCGTGACGTGCCCACCTCGATGTGCCCGTCGTACTTGCGGACCGCCTGCACCACCAGCGCGAGCCCGAGTCCGCGCCCGACGGGGCCGTCCGCGGTCTTGGTCGACCAGCCGCGCTCGAAGACGTGTGCCGCGCTGGCCGGGGCCAGGCCGGGACCGGAGTCGCTGACCCGCAGGGTCAGGTCCGTCTCGGAGGCGGTGAGGTCGACCTGCACCACCCGGGACTCCGCCTCCGCGACGGCGTCCATGGCGTTGTCCAGGAGGTTGCCGAGGATCGTCACCGCGTCGCGCTGCTCGACCGGCAGCCCGGTGACGGCGCTGTCCTCCCCGATCCGCAGCTGCACGCCCCGCTCCGCCGCCTGCGCGGTCTTGCCGAGCAGCAGGGCGGACACGACCGGGTCGCTGACCGAGCCGACCACCCGGTCGGTGAGCAGCTGGGCGACCTCGAGCTCCTCGGTGGCGAAGTCGAGCGCCTCGTCGGTGCGCCCCAGCTCGACCAGCGACACCACGGTGTGCAGCCGGTTGGCCGCCTCGTGGTTCTGGGAGCGAAGCGACTCCGCCAGCCCGCGGACCGTGTCGAGCTCACCGGCGACCGCCTGGATCTGGGTGTGGTCGCGCAGCGTCACCACCGAGCCGACGCGGTGGCCGCGCCACTGCGCGGGAGCCACGTTGACGACCAGCACCGCGTCGTCGACCAGGTGGATCTCGTCGGGCCGGGAGTCCGCGGCCAGCACCGCCCGGCTCAACGAGAGGGGCAGGCCCAGCTCCTCGACCGGACGGCCGACCGCCGTGGAGTCGAGCCCCAGCAGGCGCTCGGCCTCCCCGTTGACCAGCTGCACGCGGCCCACGGTGTCCACCAGGAGCAGACCCTCGCGCACGGCGTGCAGCACCGCGTCGTAGTACTCGTACATCCGGGTGATCTCGGCCTCGCCCATGCCGTGGGTCTGGCGGCGCAGCCGGCGGCTGATCAGCCAGGCGCCGAGCACCCCCACCGCCAGGACGAGCACGCCCGCGAGGACGATGCTGGGAAGGCGTGCGGCGAGGGCATCCGCGATGCGGTCCGTGGTGATGCCCACCGACACCAGGGCCACGACCGCCCCTCGCCGGGCGCCCTGACCACCGTCGTGGACCGGCACCACGGCCCGCATCGACCGGCCGAGCGTGCCGGTGTACTCCTGGGTGAACGGCACGCCCTGGGGCGCACCACCCAGGTCCCCGAGGAAGCGGCCGCCGATCTGCGCCGGGTCGGGGTGGGAGTAGCGGGTCCTGTCCAGGGACATGACCACCACGAAGTCGGTGTCGGAGTCCCGGCGGACCCGCTCCGCGAACGGCTGGATCGTCCGCGAAGGGTCGGGCGTCCGCAGCGCCTGGAGCACCTGCGGGGTGTCCGCGACCGCCACCGCGACGGCCAGAGCGCGGTCCCGGGCCCCGGAGAGCTGGCTGCGTCGGGCGTCGAGGTAGGCGAGGGTCACCGCGGCGGCGACCACGAGGCTCACCGTCAGCACCTGGAGCGCCAGGATCTGACGGGCCACGGGGCTCGGGCGCGAGGACACCCCCGCATTGTGGACCCCCCGGTGGCCTCGTGGCGTTAACACAATGAACGCAACCGTGACCACGGTCACAGGGATCGGGCACGCTCGGCGCAGCCCCGACACCCCGTGGAGGAACCCATGTCAGCTGTGCCAACCCAACGAAGCGCCGAC
Source organism: Nocardioidaceae bacterium (assembly GCA_035634095.1). Taxonomy (GTDB): domain Bacteria; phylum Actinomycetota; class Actinomycetes; order Propionibacteriales; family Nocardioidaceae; genus Nocardioides_B. The sequence goes on from DASQDP010000183.1 coordinate 53,241, forward strand.
GGAGAGGCCGCTCCGAAGAAGGACCGATCCCACTACCTGTACATGGCCGTGATCGTCGCGGTGATCCTCGGCGTCGCGGTCGGCCTCGTCGCCCCCGACTTCGCCGTGAAGCTCAAGCCCATCGGCGAGGCGTTCGTCGCCCTGATCAAGATGATGATCTCGCCGGTGATCTTCTGCACCATCGTTCTGGGCGTCGGCTCCGTCGCCAACGCCGCGCAGGTGGGCAAGGTCGGTGGCCTCGCGCTCGCCTACTTCGTGACCATGTCCACCTTCGCGCTGGCGATCGGGCTGATCGTGGGCAACCTCATCCAGCCCGGCGACGGCCTCAACCTGACCCCGGACGCCGCGGCGGCCGGCGCCGAGAAGGCGGGGGAGACGGGCAGCACCACGGAGTTCCTGATCGGCATCATCCCCACCACGCTGGTCTCCGCCCTCACCGAGGGAGAGGTCCTGCAGACCCTGCTCGTGGCCTTGCTGGTCGGCTTCGCCGTGCAGGCCATGGGCCGGTCCGGACGTCCCATCATCAGGGGAGTCGAGCACATCCAGCGGGTGGTCTTCCGTGTGCTGGCGATGATCATGTGGGCGGCGCCGATCGGTGCCTTCGGCGCCATCGCCGCCGTGGTCGGCGAGACCGGGGTGGACGCGCTCAAGAGCCTGGCCACCATCATGATCGCCTTCTACGTCACCTGCTTCCTGTTCGTGTTCCTGGTCCTCGGCACCCTCTTGAAGGTGGTCACCGGCGTCAACATCCTCTCGCTGTTCCGCTACCTCGGCCGCGAGTTCCTGCTGATCCTGTCCACGTCGTCGTCGGAGTCGGCTCTGCCGCGGGTGATGGCCAAGATGGAGCACGCAGGGGTCAGCCAGACCACTGTCGGCGTGGTGGTCCCGACCGGCTACTCCTTCAACCTCGACGGGACCGCGATCTACCTCACGATGGCCTCCCTGTTCATCGCCGAGGCGCTCGGCCAGCCGCTGGCCATCGGGGAGCAGATCTCCCTGCTGGTGTTCATGATCATCGCCTCGAAGGGCGCGGCAGGCGTCACCGGAGCCGGCCTGGCCACCCTGGCCGGAGGACTGTCCTCCCACCGTCCCGAGCTTCTCGACGGCGTCGGACTCATCGTCGGCATCGACAGGTTCATGTCCGAGGCGCGAGCGCTGACCAACTTCGCCGGCAACGCCGTGGCCACCGTGCTCGTCGGCACCTGGACCGGCTCCATAGACCGCGAGCAGCTGGACGCGGTGCTGGCCGGCGACCGGCCCTTCGACGAGCAGACGATGGTCGACGCGCATGAGATGGAGCCGGACCCGCTCGACGACGAGCCACAGGCGACGACGGGGACGGCGACCCGGACCCACGTCGACGCGTAGGCTCGCCGCGTGCTCCGGACTCGACAGGGACTCCGCCTTCTCGGGCCCTCGGACCTGCCCGTGCTCCGCGAGCTCACCGCAAGGAACCCGGTGGTCGACGTGTTCGTCGACCACCGGGCCCGGCTCACGTCCCTGGACCCTCGCTGGCTGGGCGGGGAGATCTGGGGCTTCGAGGTGGACGGGCGGCTGGTCTCGGCGTGTCACGCCGCCGCCAACCTGGTGCCCGTGCAGGCCACGCCGGAGGCGCTCACCGCCTTCGCCCGGCGCGCCGCATCGCAGCCCCGCCGCTGCGCGACCATCGTCGGGACCGCGGAACAGGTGGAGCCGCTGTGGCGGCAGCTGGAGCCGCACTGGGCCCCCGCTCGCGAGGTGCGGCCGGTGCAGCCGCATCTGCAGACGTCCTCGCCACCGGCCCTCGCCCCCGACCCAGCGGTACGCCGCACGGTGGCCGCCGACGTCCCGGCGCTCTATCCCGCGTGCGTCGCGATGTACACCGAGGAGGTCGGCGTCTCCCCCGAGCAGGGCGGTGCAGCCGACCTCTACCGGACACGGGTCGCGCAGCTCGTGGCCAAGGGCTGGTCGTTCGCCCGGATCGAGGACGGGCGGGTGGTGTTCAAGGCGGAGGTGGCGGCGGCGTCGCCGTACGCCTGCCAGATCCAGGGTGTCTACGTGCACCCGTCCCGCCGCGGCGAGGGGATCGCGGCGGCGGGGATGGCGGCGGTGGTGAGCATCGCGCTGCGCGACATCGCCCCGGTCGTGTCGCTGTACGTCAACGAGCACAACCTCCCCGCACGCAGGGCCTACGAACGGGTGGGGTTCGAGCAGACCGCCACCTTCGCCACCGTGATGTTCTAGGCGCCGGCGCCTAGAGGCCTGCCGACGGTGGCGGGCCGTGGGGTGCCTCCAGTTAGCCTTGCGCGCATGATCACCCCGATGTCGTCGCTGTTCCTGCGCACGCTGCGGGAGGACCCGGCCGACGCCGAGGTGCCGAGCCACCGGCTGCTGGTCCGGGCCGGCTACATCCGGCGGGCCGCGCCCGGCATCTACTCCTGGCTTCCACTCGGCCTGCGCGTGCTCCGCAACATCGAGCGGATCGTGCGCGAGGAGATGGACGCGCTGGGGGCCCAGGAGCTGCAGTTCCCCGCGCTGCTGCCGCGCGAGCCCTACGAGGCGTCCGGCCGCTGGACGGAGTACGGCGACGGCGTGTTCCGTCTGCAGGACCGCAAGGGCGGCGACTACCTGCTCGGGCCCACGCACGAGGAGATGTTCACCCTCGTCGTGAAGGACCTCTACTCCTCCTACAAGGACCTCCCGGTCTGGCTGTACCAGATCCAGACCAAGTACCGCGACGAGGCGCGTCCGCGGGCCGGGCTGCTGCGGGGGCGGGAGTTCGTGATGAAGGACTCCTACTCCTTCGACGTCTCCGACGAGGGGCTGGACCGCTCCTACGAGGCGCACCGGGCAGCGTACGTGCGGACCTTCGACCGGCTCGGTTTCGACTACGTCGTGGTGAAGGCGACCTCGGGGGCGATGGGCGGCTCGAGGTCTGAGGAGTTCCTCGCCACGGCCGAGAACGGCGAGGACACCTACGTCCGGTGCGACACCTGCGACTACGCCGCCAACGTGGAAGCGGTGCAGGTGCGGGCACCGCACCCGGTGGCCTACGACGACGCGCCGGCCGCGCACGCGGAGCAGACCCCGGACACGCCGACCATCGACACGCTCGTGGCCCACCTCAACGACGCCCGCCCCCGCCAGGACCGGCCCTGGCACGCCGGCGACACCTTGAAGAACGTGCTCGTCGTGCTGCGGCACCCCGACGGGACCCGGGAGCCCGTCGCCATCGGCCTGCCCGGCGACCGGGAGGTCGACGAGAAGCGCCTCGGCGGGCAGCTCGAGCCGACCGAGGTGGCGGCCTTCGAGGAGAAGGACTTCGCCGCGACCCCCGCGCTGGTCAAGGGGTACATCGGCCCCGGCGTGCTGGGGGAGAAGAACGCCTCCGGCATCCGCTACCTCGTGGATCCGCGCGTCGTCGAGGGCACGCGCTGGGTCACCGGCGCCGACGTCGCGGGCTCGCACGTGCTCGACCTCGTCGCCGGGCGCGACTTCACCCCCGACGGCGTGATCGAGGCGGCCGAGGTCCGCGACGGGGACCCCTGTCCACGGTGTCCCGAGCAGGGGGCCGACGGGAGGCTGCACACCGCCCGAGGCATCGAGATGGGCCACATCTTCGCGCTCGGCCGCAAGTACGCCGATGCGCTGGGGCTGCAGGTGCTCGACGAGCACGGCAAGCTCGTGACGGTGACCATGGGCTCCTACGGCATCGGCGTCTCGCGCGCCGTGGCGGCGATCGCCGAGAACACCTCCGACGAGCTGGGGCTGGTGTGGCCTCGCGAGGTGGCGCCCGCCGACGTGCACCTGGTGGCCACCGGCAAGGACGCCGCCGTCTTCGACGCCGCGGCGCGGCTCGCCGAGGAGCTGTCCGCCCACGGCCTGGAGGTGCTCCACGACGACCGGGTGAAGGTGTCGCCGGGCGTGAAGTTCAAGGACGCCGAGCTGATCGGCGTCCCGACGATCGTCGTGGTGGGCAAGGGCCTCGTCGACGGCGTCGTGGAGGTCAAGGACCGCGCGTCGGGGCAGCGCCAGGACGTCGCGGTGGACGAGGTGGTGCAGCACGTGCTGGCCACCGTCCGCGGCGACAGCACGCCGGTCGAGAGCCAGGGCGCGGACCGGTGAGCGACGTGCCGTTGCAGGCGGTCATCTTCGACTGGGGCGGCACGCTGACCCCCTGGCACGACATCGACTTCGCCGAGGAGTCCCGCGCCCTCGCCTCCGCCGCGCTCGACGCCGACCCGGACGCGCACGACCGGCTGGCGCGGGCGGTGCAGACGGTGTGGGCCCGCTCCCGGGACGACCACACCAGCGCGACACTGGCCGACGTCTTCCTCGAGGCCGGTCTCACCCATGACGAGGCCCTCCTCGAGGCCTACCGCGACTTCTGGGCGCCGCACAGCCACACCGACGAGGACGTGCTGCCGCTGTTCAGCAGGCTGCGGATGGACGGGCTGAAGGTGGGCGTGCTGTCCAACACGGTGTGGCCGCGCGCGTGGCACGACGAGTTCTTCGAGCGCGACGGGGTGCTCGACCTCATCGACGGCGCCGTGTACAGCAGTGAGATCACCTGGACGAAGCCGGCGCCGCAGGCGTTCCACGCCGCGATGGAGGCCGTCGGCGTCTCGGACCCGGCGGCGTGCGTCTTCGTCGGCGACCGGCTCTTCGACGACATCTGGGGGGCCGCCAACGTCGGGATGCGGACCATCCACGTCCCGCACAGCGACATCCCGCAGCAGCAGGTCGGGCACTCCCAGGGGGACCCCGACGAGGTGGTGCAACGGCTGGCGCACGTCTACGACGTGGTGAGCGCCTGGCGGTCGTCGGGCTGATCGGGGCCCGAACCTCGGCGGGGGGCCAGGCCGGGTCAGAGCTCCGCGACACCCGGGAACGGCTCCGCGGAGCCGCCGAAGGACAGGCCCCGCACGGCCGCGTCGGTGAGCGCATCCACCGCCCACCGCCGGTCCGCCCCGGACGTGCCCGCCACCGCGGCGGCGTAGACGGCGGCGCACCGCCGCTCCGTCACCCTTGCCGCGTCGACCAGCTGTGCGGCGGTCCGGGCCGGGCCGGGCAGGCGGTAGCTCACCTGCGCGGCGACGGGCTGCTCCCCCTGGGCACGCACCCGCCCGGTTAGGTGGTCACGACGCCCCCGGTGCAGGGTGTAGGCCGACGTCAGCCGGGCCGCGAGCTCGGGCTCCGCGGAGGCGGAGACCCGGCCGCCCAGCACGCCGTACACGTAGACCGCGGCGTGCTCCCCCGCCAAGGCCTGCTGGAGCGCCTCCAGCGGTGTCACCGCTGGTCCCGGGCCGCGGCCGCCAGCAGGGCGCTCTGCTGCGCGGCGGCGGCGGACATGCTCGCGAGCACCCGGGCGAACGGCCCGCTTCGAGCGTCGAGCGCGTGCGTCGTGCGCAGCCGCGCCAGCCGGTCCTCGCGGCCCGCCAGGACGCTCAGCGCGGCGGCGGAGGACCGGGGGGTCACGGGGCGTCGCCGGGGAGCCGGAGCGGGCCTGCGTGCCTCGGGAGGGACCGCACCGATGAGCAGGTCGACGTGCGCGCTGTGCGCCGCTCGGGCACCGGCCAGCGTGGCAACGAGCCGGGGATGCGCACGCAGGGCGGCGAGCACCCGGTCCAGCATCGCCTGCTCGCTGTCGAGGACCTGTGCGGCCAGCCGTACGTCATGGTCACGGGTGGTGCTGCCGGAGGCGCTGCTGGAGGGGCTGCCGGTCGGCGGCGGGTCGGTGGGGCCGGTCGGCAGCGACGAGTCGGTGCATCCGGTGAGGGTGCCGGCAAGGGTCCCGGTGAGGGCGGCCAGGCCCGCCACGGCCGTGCGTCGGGACACGGGCGCAGGCGTCGGCACGGGGAGGAGCCTAGCCATCGCGGGGGCCCACGAGCCGCTAGGGTTGGGAACGACCGAGCCTCCGAGCCGCTGCAGCGGCAACCCGGAGGGGCGGCATCCACAACAGCAGAGCAGGGAGGAACCGTGAGCCAGACCCGGGACCGACTTGCCGAGGTCCTGACCGACCCGCTCGCGGCGGCCGGCCTCGACGTCGAGGCCGTCGAGCTGAGCCAGGCCGGCAAGCGTCGTGTGCTGCGGGTGGCCGTCGACAAGGACGGCGGTGTCACGCTCGACGACATCGCGGAAGCCACCCGCGAGGTGTCCCGGGTGCTCGACGGTCCGGACGGCACCGCGGTGCTGGGTGAGCTGCCCTACACGCTCGAGGTCACGTCCCCGGGGACGGACCGGCCGCTGGTGGCCCCGCGGCACTGGCGGCGCAACCGCGGACGCCTGGTCACCGCCGCGCTCTCCGATGGTCGCTCCCTGACCGGCCGCATCACCGGTTCGGACGACACCGCCGCGGTCCTCGACGTGGGCGGCACGCGCCACCAGGTCGCCTACGCCGAGGTGCGCAAGGCCAAGGTCCAGCTCGAGTTCCGCCGGGGCCCGGAGTCGCCCGACCACCCCGAGGAGAGCTGAGCCGCATGGACATCGACATGAGCATCCTGCGGGCCCTCGAACGGGAGAAGGAGATCTCCTTCGACATCCTGGTCGAGGCCATCGAGCAGGCCCTGCTCACGGCGTACCACAAGACGCCTGGCTCGCAGCCGATCGCGCGGGTGACCCTGGACCGCAAGAGCGGCCACGTGACCGTGATGGCCGCGGAGACCGACGAGGCGGGCTCGGTGGTCGCCGAGTACGACGACACCCCCGACGGCTTCGGCCGCATCGCCGCCACCACGGCCAAGCAGATCATGCTGCAGCGCCTGCGGGACGCCGAGGACGACATCAAGTTCGGCGAGTTCTCCGGCAAGGAGGGCGACATCGTGTCCGGCGTCATCCAGCAGGGGCGTGACCCGTCGGACGTGATGGTGGACCTGGGCCGGCTGGAGGCGCTGCTTCCGGCGGGCGAGCAGGTGCCGGGGGAGCGCTACGAGCACGGCACCCGCATCCGGTGCCTGGTCATCTCGGTGCGCAAGGGCATGCGCGGCCCGCAGGTGATGCTGTCGCGGTCGCACCCGAGCCTGGTCAAGAAGCTGTTCGCGCTCGAGGTCCCCGAGATCGCCGACGGGACCGTCGAGGTCTGCGCGATCGCGCGGGAGGCCGGTCACCGCACCAAGATCTCGGTGCGCACCACGGTCCCGGGCGTGAACGCCAAAGGCTCCTGCATCGGGCCGATGGGCCAGCGGGTGCGCGCGGTCATGAATGAGCTGCACGGGGAGAAGATCGACATCGTCGACTACTCCGACGACCCGGCCGAGCTGGTGGCGCACGCCCTGTCCCCGGCCCGCGTGAGCAGCGTGCAGATCGTGGACCTCGCTGCCCGGTCCGCCCGCGTCGTGGTGCCGGACTACCAACTGTCCCTGGCGATCGGCAAGGAGGGGCAGAACGCCAGGCTCGCCGCCCGGCTGACCGGGTGGCGGATCGACATCCGCTCCGACGAGGCGCCGTCCGAGCCGGCGGTCCCGGTCGCCCCGCCCCCGTAGACCGGCTCGCTGCGCGCCCGCTTTCCGCTTCCGGCTGGCCAAGGGCTAGACTGGTGAGCGGTTCGCCACCGCACCCGGGAAGCGGAGGTCGTCGCATGTCCTTCACGCCCGTGCCCAGCAGGTCGACTGCCGGGCACGAAGGAAGCGTTCGCACCTGCGTCGGGTGTCGGCAGCGGGCCACGAAGTCCGAGTTGCTGCGAGTGGTCGCCGGCGACCGGGGAGCAGGCCTCGAGGTCGTCCCCGATCCCGCGGGACGGGCACCGGGGCGGGGCGCTCACCTGCACCCCACGTCCGCGTGCCTGGAGCTCGCACTCCGCCGTCGAGCGTTCGCCAGGGCCCTCAAGACCGAGGGTCCCGGGGGACGGCTGGCCACGACGGCGGTCGAGGACTTCGTCGCCCAGCAGCAGTGACATGCACGTGCCGAGCAACGACAGAAATTGGAGCAGCAGCTCATGAGCACTCGATGAGTACTTTCCGATGAGCATGCACACCAGCTAACGGTCCGGTCGCCCCCTCACGAGGAGGGGAACAGAGGCTCGGACCAGAAGGAGAAGCGTGGCTAAGGTCCGAGTCCACGAGCTCGCCAAAGAGCTCGGCGTCGAGAGCAAGGTCGTCCTGGCCAAGCTCAAGGAGATGGGGGAGTTCGTCAAGTCGGCGTCGTCGACGGTCGAGCCCCCTGTCGTGAAGAGGTTCGCCGACACCTTCGGCGACGAGCTGAGGGCCTCCGGTCCGGGGGCCGCAGCGGCGCAGCCGGCGGCTGCTCCGGCGAGCGGGGCGCCCGCGTCCGGCGCCCCGCAGGCGTCCGCTGCGCCCGCCCCGGCCACCACGACCAGTGGAGCGGCCAATGGGGCGACCAACGGCTCGGCCACTCGGTCGGCACCGCGCCCGGGACCCAAGCCCGGACCGGCTCGCGCCACCGAGACGCCCGCGCCCGCTCATGCGGCGCCGGTGGCCCCACCCGACGTGCAGGCTCCGGCGGCCAGTGCCGCCCCGGCCGCTCCCGCCTCGCGGGAGCAGGAGCCGAGCACCCCCGCGGCGAGCGCACCAGCGGCGAGCGCCCCCGTGGAGACCGGCCACCGTCCCGGGCCGCCCCCGCCCCGGCCGGGAGCCCGCCCGCAGTCGAACCGCCCGGGCGCGCCCCGGCCGGGCAACAACCCGTTCGCGCCGTCCCAGGGCATGGGTCGGCGGCCCGCTCCGCGGCCCGGTGCCCCCGAGCCCACCGCAGCGCCCGGTGACCGCCCCCCGCGTCCTCCGGCCTCTCGCGACGGCGGCGCCCCGCCCCGTCCCGGCGGTGCCGGTGCCGCGCGGCCGGGGATGCCGCGGCCCAACCCGGCGATGATGCCGACGTCCCCGGCCGCCTTCGGTGGCGGACCCGGTGGTCGTCCCGGCCCTGGCACGGGTCGTCCGGGAGCCCCCGCTCGCGGCGGACCCGGCGCCGGTCGTCCCGGC
>DASQDP010000184.1:0-5216 GCA_035634095.1 Nocardioidaceae bacterium
ATGAGCGTCTACACCGACGAGATCTTCGGCCCCGTGCTGTCGGTGCTGCGGGTGGACACCTACGAGCACGCCGTCGAGCTGATCAACCGCAACGAGTACGGCAACGGCACCGCGATCTTCACCAACGACGGCGGCGCCGCCCGGCGCTTCCAGCACGAGGTGCAGGTCGGGATGATCGGCATCAACGTGCCGATCCCGGTGCCGATGGCCTACTACTCCTTCGGCGGGTGGAAGAACAGCCTCTTCGGCGACACCCACGCGCACGGCGCCGAGGGCGTGCACTTCTTCACCCGGGGCAAGGTCATCACCAGCCGCTGGCTGGACCCCAGCCACGGCGGCCTGAACCTCGGCTTCCCGCAGAACGCCTGAGACCGGCCGGCGCCGGCGAGACCAGTTTCCGCCGGCGCCGGCCTCGAACGGTCGTTCCCTCGACGAGCACGGACCTGCGGTGGCGACATGCCCGTCCGCGACAGCGTGTTGCCATGCCGGCTCCGTGATCGTCAGCCGATCGGGCCCGCCACCTCCCGACGCAGGGCCACTCGGTCCGGCTGCGGGAGGACCGAGGAGTGACGGACCTCGTAGAGGTAGTGGTTGAGGCGCCCCAGGACAGCTCGATGAGGCCCTGCCCCTCATGCAGGCCGTGCCACCGCAGCACGGCGGCCGCTCCGTGCCGATCAGCGCTGTTCGGCGCGGACCCCTCCGACAGACCATGGCAGACCCGGTCGCCACCGGCGCCTGACCCAGCTCGTACGGCGAGCCTCACCGTCCACCGCACGTCGCTGTCCACAGGAGGATCGTCCGGTGCCAGTAGCCTCTCCTCGCGCCTCCACGGGGATTCACGAGCAACCAGTGGCTCTCATCGTCCCTCCCGTCGCCGCGTCAGGGCACAGCCGCCAACGGCAGCTGTCCATGACGGAGAACGGGACTCACGGCCGCTGCCAGCTGTCGGACGATCCCGCGGCTTCCGGGGACCGGAGCACTCAGCCCCCTGAGCTGGTCAGGCACCTGGCGGTCGCGTTGTCCCTGCACGTCCGCAACCTGCGTCAGACGGGGTCCGCCGTGCCCGCCGAGGTCGTGGAACTGGCCGTTTTCCTGACCCGTAGCGTCAGAACGCGCCCGAAGGCGACACCGGTGGACGGCGGCGGTGACGCCGCGCACTCTCGGCGCGTGGCGGAGCGCCTGCTGGTGACCAAGGCGGAAGCCGCTGAGCGACTCAGCGTCTCGGTCAGGACCATCGAGCGTCTCGTGACGGCCGGCCGACTGCCCCTGGTCCACGTTGAACGCGCGGCACGCTTCCGCGTGAGCGACCTCGAGACGTACGTGCACGACCTGTCCGAGGCGCAGGCGCCGCAGTCCGTAGCCGGCGCCCCGTCATGACCCCGTGAACGACGTGACCGCACCCGGCGTCGCGGTGATGGCGCCGCGGACTCGGTGACGGCTCCTGCCTGATGCCGGACGAGCCGTCCGGAGTGGTCCCGGTGCCACGATCGCCCGAGGGCCCCGCCCGGCTACGGCCCGGCTCGCTCTCCCAAGGTGCGCCAGTCACAGGGGCTTGCGGCCGGGTCTGGGGATGGAGGATGACGAGGTGACCCGTCTGAGCGGGGGCATCAGACTGCGCCTCCCACGCCCAGCGGCGGATCTGCTGCTTCGCGTGCGTACACGGGGCCGGTCCGCCGCCTTCCGCGCTGGCCGGATGACCGGCGCCACGGTGGCTGCCTTCCTCATCGCCCAGCTCGTGGGGCTGCACGACCCGCCGCCGATCATCGCCGCCCTCACCGCACTCCTGGTCGTGCAGGCCACCCTCACCAGCACCCTGCTCAACGGGGTCCAGCGCGTGGCGAGCGTCGTGGCCGGCGTCGCCCTGGCGGTGCTCGTCGTCGCCGCGGTCGGGTTGACCTGGTGGAGCCTCGCAGGTCTCGTCGCGGCGTCCATCGTCGTGGGCCAGCTGTTGAGACTGGGTCCACACCTGGTGGAGGTGCCGATCAGCGCGATGCTGGTGCTCGGTGTCGGCACTGCGGGGGTGGAGTCCGTCGGGGGCGGGCGGGTCGTCGAGACGCTGATCGGCGCCGCGGTCGGCATGCTCGTCAACCTGGCCTTCCCGCCCGCGGTGCAGACGCGGTACGCCGGACGGGCCGTGTACGGGTTCGCCGGGGAGATCGCCGGCCTCCTGGACGACGCGGCGGCCGCCCTGTCCGCCGGGCCGGTGAGCGCGGAGCAGTCGGCGCGCTGGCTGGAGGACGCCCGGCGCCTCAACCGGCACGCACCCCGGGTGGACAGGGCGCTCGCCCATGCCGAGGAGAGTCGTCGTCTCAACGTGCGTGCGCTGCGGACCCCGCCGATCGGGCCGGGGATGCGGCAGGGACTGGACGCGCTGGAGCACACCTCGGTGTCGCTGCGGACCCTGTTCCGCGCCATCGACGATGCCACCCGGGGACGGACGGGGAACGAGGGGCACCCGGCCTACGCCGACACGGTGCGGCGGATCACCTCCAGCCTGCTGGCCCGGATGGGCACCACGGTGCGGGAGTTCGGGAGCCTGCTCCTCACCGAGGTGGGGACCGGTGCGGGATGGGAGCAGCAGCGTCTCGCCGGGGCGCTCGACGCGCTGCGCAGCGGCCGCTCGCTGGCGCAGGACCTGCTGATCGACGACCCACGCAACGGCGCCGGCCTCTGGGAGCTCACCTCCACCCTGCTGACGACGGTCGACCGGATGTCCGCCGAGCTCGACCCGGCCCACCGGGAGCGGCCGCCGGAGGCCCGTGCCGATGCCGTCCGTTCCCGGCGGGCCGCCGTGCAGGCGGCAGAGCGGTTGCGCATCCCCCGCCGGTCACCGACCGGACACAGCGGTACTGCGCCGGCCCCGCCGCCCGCGCTGGGCCCCGACCCGCGTTGACGACCGGCCGCCCGAGCCCGGTCGGCGGGACGCGGCCCCCAGCCGGTGGACGCCTCCGGGCGGCCGGCGCAGCCCTCGACGATGGAGCAGGTGAGGGGCCGGCCCCGGCTCCGGTCTGGTCGCGGGCGCCGCGGAGAGTCTTGCCGTCCACGGCCAGTACCTGCCGAGCGGCCGCGGCAGGTTCGCGGTCGCCGGCGCGCTGGCCGGCCAGTCGAGCTCGGCGGGTCAGCACCCAGCCGGTGAGCACCTGCTCCAGCGCGTCGGCGTCGACCGCGCCCAGCACGCGGCCGAACGTGGTTGCGTGCGGCGTCGGCCCGCACAACGTGACCGCATGGTCGGCGTGGGCGGCCCAGTCGGCGATCGCGGCGTAGGAGCGGGCGCCGGCCAGCACAGCGTCCACGGCCAGCAGCAGGATCGATTGCAGGCCGTGCCGGCGTCCTCGGCGCCGACGCGGATCGGGCACCCCCTCCAGCGCCGGCAGCAGCTCGATCGAGTCGGCCACGGCCAGCCGGTCGGAGGGCAGATCGGCGTCGGCGAGGGCCTGCCGCACCGACGGCGGGCAAGATGAACAGGCGGGCACGGGCCTCCTGATGGTCGAGGACGTCAGACATCTCCAGACCACCACGGCCGGTGTTCGCCCTCTGAACCCCAATTCAGGCCGCTGCCCGCCGACTTTGCAGGAGCCCTGCCAGCAGGAGCCCTGCCAGAACCGGGGCTACGCGTCAGCTTCAGTCGAGGCTGCGGCTCTCACCCGCCGTCGACGAATTGCGTCAGGTTGTGCCTACGAGCGACATGCGTGGACTACGAGGAGCCGGACCTGCACGATGCTGGATGGCGAGCGGCTACTGGAACCAACAGAAGCCGCCGGGCAGCTCGGCGTCTCGATGCGAACCATTGAACGCCTTGGTGCCAGCCGGCCAGCAACGCCGTCCAACTGGGGATGGCTCGTGGGGCGGTCAGGTGCGCGAGGACAGGCGCGCGACGTGCCTGACGGTGCGTTCCGCCGTCACGCGGCGGCAAGCGTCCGGTCCGTGGTGGCGGCCGTGGCGTCCTCGGCCAGCCGCCCGGACAAGCAAGGAGCCCGGTTGACAACGTGCGCATCGTATTCACGTAGATCTCGATGGCTGAGCCGCGGCCGACCCGGAACTCGCCCTCGGCCGGCTCCGCGCGGCCCTTCACCATTCCCCGGCGCGCCGCCGGCCACACGGCCATGGCGACCGTCGCGCATCGCTTCGACCTCACCTGGCCATCTGCTGAGCTAGTCGCTGACTTACGACTCACGAACCTGTAGTGGATGTCGGTTGCGGGGCGATCCAGCGGCTGAAGACGAAGGAGTTCTCCCATGGCACATTCGGCGACCACGGCTGAGTCCGCGCTTCCACCACTCGTTCCCGGTCCGCACCGCAAGCGGATCGGCCTCATCTCAATCGTCGCCTGCTTCGGCGGCCTGCTCTTCGGCTACGACACCGGCGTGAGCAACGGCGCGGAGCGCCCGATGCAGGCCGAGCTCGGGCTGAGTGACTTGTCGCTCGGCGTCGTCATCAGCTCGCTGATCTTCGCCGCCGCGGTGGGCGCGCTGGTCGGCGGGCAGATCTCCGACGCCTGGGGGCGTCGCAAGACGATCATCCTGCTCGCGGTGCTGTTCTTCGTCGGCACGCTGTTCGTCGTGTTCTCGCCGGGCTTCGGGCTCCTGGTCACCGGCCGAATCATGCTCGGGCTCGCGGTCGGCGGTGCATCGACGGTGGTGCCGGTCTACCTCGCCGAGCTGGCTCCCTACGAGATCAGAGGATCGATCACCGGGCGCAACGAGCTGGCGATCGTGACCGGCCAGCTCTCGGCGTTCGTGGCCAACGCGATCATCGGCAACGTCTTCGGCAACGTGGTAGGCGTCTGGCGCATCATGTTCGCGGTCTGCGCGCTCCCTGCCATCGCGCTGTTCTTCGGCATGCTGCGGATGCCCGAGTCGCCGCGCTGGCTCGTCGAGAAGGGACGCGACGATGAGGCGCTGGCCGTGCTGAAGACCGTGCGCTCCGAGGATCGGGCCGTCGCCGAGTGGGAGCAGGTGGAGCGCGTCGTCGTGGAGGAGCACGAAGAGCACTGGACCGGCGTCGGCGCGATCCTGAGGAGCAAGTGGCTGATCCGGATCCTCCTCGTCGGCATCGGGGTCTCCATGATGCAACAACTCACCGGTATCAACTCGATCATGTACTACGGCCAGCGGGTGCTGATCGAGGCAGGATTCACGGCCGATGCAGCGCTCGTCGCCAACATCTCGGCGGGCGTGGCCGCCGTGGTCGGTGGCATCATCGCGCTCTACAACATG
>DASQDP010000185.1:0-8907 GCA_035634095.1 Nocardioidaceae bacterium
GCAGAGGCGCAACCCGGCCGTGACGGAGATCGTGAAGATACCGAACCGGGGCCACTCCCTCACCATCGACCACGGCTGGCGCGAGGTCGCCCAGACGGCGCTCTACTTCGTCAGGCGGTTCACATCAAGCGGTCACGCGACGACGCCATTCGTACCGCAGTCGCGCGACGCCTCGGCGAACTCGGGGCTGGTCAGCGGCGAATCCGTTGGTGAGACAGGGCGCGGTTCGGCAAGGTGACCGCGGCATCCTCTTGGCGCAAGAGAGAAGGGAGTCGAGCCGCGAGAGGAGCGCGCTGATGTCGACGTCGTCCTGAGCGGGGTCGCGTGGCCCGGGTGGGTGACCCTCGTCTTCCGGGACTGCCACCTGCTCCTCAGCCGCGTGCCGCCAGGTGCCGCCTCCCGTGTCGATGCCCGAGGCCGACCGGGGGCCTCGGGGACGGGACGTGCCGGCCTTCCCGGCGGGCACCCACACCCGGCTGTCCCGGGGAGCTCGACGTGGTGCCTCGCCACTGGTCCGCAGCCGCACGCGCCGCCCGTGGCTCGTGCGCGGCGAGCTCCGCCTCGGCGTAGAGCCGGAGGAGACCGCGGAGGGCGTAGCGGTCGCCGGGTGCGGGCTGGACGAGGTTCAGGTCGGCGAGCTCGTCGAGCACGTCCTCCGCGCGCCAGCGCGGTTCCCCCATCAGCGCAGCGGCGAGGCCGGCCGTGAAGGTCGGGTCGTCGACGAGCGCCAGCCGCCGGAAGAGTTGCTGGGCGGACGGTCCGAGCTGGTCGACGGACGACCTGATGGCCGCCCGAACCTGCAGGTCCCCGGCGGTCAGCGCGTCCAGCCGGTGCTCCCGCACCGCCAGGCGTTCCACCAGCCCGGCCGCCGTCCACCCGGGACGGCTGGCCACGCGGTTGCCCGCGATGCGCAGCGCCAGGGGGACGTAGTCGCACAGCCGTGCCAACCGGGCCAGGTCCGTCTCCGCGGCCTGCTCGGCCGGGATGATCGCGGCCAGCACCTGCTGGGCGTCCGCGCTCGGCAGCCGGTCCAGCGGGACGCGCCCGGCCTCGTCGAGCCCGGCCAACGACCGTCTGCTGGTGACCAGGAGGGCGGTCGGGCCCGTCGTCGGCCGCAGCGCCCGGATCTGCGACTCGCCGGCGGCGTCGTCCAGGACCAGCAGGCGCTGGCGATCGGCTAGCAGCTGCCGCACGTACCCCGGGTCCTCACCCGTGCTCTCTCGGCCGAGGAGCGCGCCCAGCACGCGGCCCGCGACGGCTCGCGGCGATGGCGGTTCGTGCGTCACGCCGCCCAGGTCGACGAACAGCTGATCCGGGAACGCGCTCCGCAGCCGGGCCGCTGCCCGGACCGCCACGCTGGTCTTGCCGTAGCCCGGGGGACCGGTCACGACCACCAGCGGCGACCGGGCGGCCCGGGAGCCGGTCAGCGCCGCCGTGATCGACGCCAGCTCCGCTCCGCGGCCGGTGAAGTCCGCGGTGTCCCGCGGGAGCGGGAGTCGCCAGGACGGCGCGCGCCGGGCGCGGCGACGCCCGTCCCGTGCCGCCTGGACCATCGCCGCACGGTCGGCCTCGGGCAGGTCCAGGGTCCGCGCGATCGCGAGCACGGTCCGGTGCTGGGGGGCCCGCGCGACTCCCCGCTCGATGTCGCTCAGGGCACGAGCGCTGATCCCCGATGCCTCCGACAGCCCCTCCAGGGTGAGGTCGGCCTCGAGGCGGAGGCGGCGGACCACCTGACCGAGGGGTTCGGCGTCCACGGCTCCTCCCGTCAGGGCGCGGGCGGGCCGGCGGCCGGTCGGCGTGGGAGGACCGCGGCTTCTTCCGGCACCAGCACCGCCCGGCACACGTCGGCGAGGTCCGCGATCCCGAGCAACCGGTCGCCGCTGCAGACGAGGAGCTGCATGACCCCGTGCGACAGCATGACGTGAGCCGCGTCCAGTGCAGGGAGGTCGGCCTCCACCGTCCGCGGTGGTCCGGTGACGACCTGGTGGACACGGGTGGACTCCAGATCCCGGCCCTCGGCGACCGCGCGGCTGACGTCGGTGGCGCTGAGGAGGGCGATGGGGTCTCCGGTGCCGTCTGCCGTGACGACGAGCGCGCTGTCTCCGGACCGGTGCAGCAGGTACGCCGCGGCCGCCAGGTGCGCTTCGGCTTCGACCCGGGTGGTCGGCCGCGTCAGCTCGCCGACCGCCGGGCCGGCGGAGATCCTGTCGCTCGACGGGCGTGTCATCGCCGCACGTCCGCGGAACGGCGCAGCCAGTCCTCGAACCGGGTGCTGCCGAGCAGGGCGCCGTCCTCGGGGACGAGCGTGCGCTCTCCCAGCTCCGCGCCGAAGTACCGCGCGTGAGGGTCGGCCACCACGGGACGGGGGTCACCGACCGCGCGGAGGGCCTGCTCGACGAACTCGTCGAATCGGTACCGCTGCGGCCCGGCGACCTCGACGTGGTCCTTCGTCGGCGGGCCGACCGCGGTCCGCGCGACGGCGGCCGCCACGTCGTCGGCCGCGATCGGCTGGAACAGCACCGGGGGCAGGTGGACGGTCCCGTCCACGGTGGCACTGTCGGCGAGGCCTGCGGTGAACTCGAAGAACTGTGTCGCGTGGACGATCGACCAGGCGATCGGCGAGGCCTCGATGAGCTCCTCCTGGGCGGCCTTGGCGCGGAAGTACCCGATCTCCGGCGTGCGCCGCGTGCCGACCACCGACAGGGCCACGTGGTGGCCGACGCCGGCATCGGCCCCGGCGGCCAGGAGGTTGCGGGTCGAGGTCGTGAAGAACGACAGCGCCGCGGCGTCCTCGAAGGAGGGGGAGTTCGACACGTCGACGACCACCGAGGCGCCGACGAGGACGCCGTCGAGTCCCTGACCCGACAGGGTGTCGACGCCCGAGGCCGGGGAGGCGGCGACCGCCTCGTGGCCGTGTTCGGTCAGCTGGGTGACGACCCTGGACCCGATGAGTCCCGTCCCGCCGATGACGACGATCTTCATGGTGGACCTCCGGAACGCGGTGGCTGCCGTGTTCGGTCGACCCTCGTCCCGGGACCACGGGGACCGCGCCCGTCAGCACCCCCGTGGGGACCCGGGTGCCGGGACCCCGGGGACACCGGTGTCGCACGGACGGCGGACCGGACGGCGGTCCGGCACCTCCTTGCCCGGTCGGTCCGTCGCTGCCAGGCTCGGGCCATGGCCATCCGCGGTGGCCGTTCTCCGCTGCTGGGGCGTGGCAGGGAGACCGCTCGTCTGGAGCGCGTGATCGCCGATGTGCGGGCCGGTTCCAGCGCCGTGCTGGTGCTGCGCGGAGCGCCCGGGATCGGCAAGACCGCGCTGCTGGAGCACGTCGCCGAGGAGGCCGCGGACTGCCGTGTGGTCCGGGCCTCCGGTGTCGAGTCCGAGATGGAGATCCCCTTCGCCGGTCTCCACCAGCTCTGCGCGCCGCTGCTCCGCGACGTCGAGCGGCTGCCGCCCGCCCAGCGAGATGCGCTGCGGGCTGTGCTCGGCCTGCGCGACCTGGCGGTCCCCGATCGGTTCCTGGTCGGGCTGGCCGTCCTGACGTTGCTGTCGGAGGCGGCAACCGATCGGCCGTTGGTGTGCCTCATCGACGACGCGCAGTGGCTGGACCGTGCCTCTGGCGATGCCATGGCGTTCGCGGCGCGACGCCTGCACGCCGACCCGGTCGCGATGGTCTTCGCCGTCCGTGAGCCCAGCGAGGAACGTCGGCTCGACGGGTTGCCGGACCTGGCGGTCGAGGGGATCGGGGACGACGACGCCCGGCGGTTGCTGGCGTCGGTCATGCCGGGATGGCTCGATCCGCGGGTGCGGGACCGGATCATCGCGGAGACCCGCGGCAACCCACTCGCGGTGCTGGAGGTCCCCAGGAGCGCCAGCCCGGCCGAGCTGGCGGACGGGTTCGCGGTACCGGCCAGGGGGCACCTCACGAGCCGGATCGAGCAGGGCTTCGTCAGCCGGTACCGGGCGCTGCCCGGCGTGACGCAGCGCCTGATGCTCACAGCGGCCGCCGAGCCGACCGGTGATGCGAGTCTGCTGTGGCGGGCCGCGGCGCGACTGGGGATCGAGACCGACGCCGCCGGTCCGGCCGAGGACGACGGGCTGATCGAGCTCGACGCACGAGTGCGGTTCCGTCACCCACTGGTGCGCTCGGCGATCTACGGGACGGCGCTCCCGAGGGAACGCCACCTCGTGCACCGCGCCCTGGCCGACGTGACGGATCCGGCTCTCGACCCCGATCGGCGTGGCTGGCACCGGGCGTACGCCGCAGCCAGACCCGACGAGGGCGTCGCCGAGGAGCTGGAACGCTCGGCTGCCCGGGCGCAGCGCCGCGGCGGGATGGCCGCGACAGCCGCCTTCCTGGAGCGCGCCACCGCGCTGACGCCTGAACCACGGCGACGGGGGAGGCGGGCGCTGGCCGCGGCCCGCGCGGCGTTCGAGGCGGGTGCCGCGGACCGGGCCACGGAGCTGCTCGCCACGGCCGAGCTGGGCCCACTCGACGAGCTGCAGCTCGCCGGAACGGAGCGGTTGCGCGCGCAGATCGCCTTCTCCCGTACCCGCGGTGCCGATGCGGTGCTCCCGCTGCTCGGGGCAGCGCGGCGGCTGGAGCGGCTGGACGCCGACCTGGCCCGGGAGACGTACCTGGAGGCCGTCGTCGCGACGGTGTTCGCCGGCCGGTTCCTGGACCCGGGCCAGCGGCGGGCGGTGGCCGAGGCGGCTCGGTCCGCGGCGCCGAGGGCAGGGCCGGTACGGTCCCTGGACCTGCTGCTGAGTGCTCTGGCGACCCGGTTCACCGAGGGCTTCTCCGCGGGGGCGCCCGGGATCCGGCGCGCCCTCGACAGCTTCCGCCAGGACGACGGGGAGAGCGCCCGGCGCTGGCTGTGGCTGGCCTCCCGGGCTGCCCCGGAGGTGTGGGACGACGCGGCGTGGTTCCAGCTGGCCACGCGCCAGACGGACCTGGCGCGGCAGGCCGGCTCGCTGGCCCTCCTGGCGGTCGCGGTCGACTCCCTGGCGTACGTGCAGGTGCACAAGGGGGACTTCGTCACCGCGGCCGCGCTGCTCGACGAGGAGGACGTGATCGCGGAGCTCACGGGCAGCGCGCCCATCGTCCACACGGCACTCGTCCTGGCCGCATGGCGAGGAGACGAGAAGGAGGCGGTTGCGCTGATCGAGGTCCTCGGCTCCGCCGCGAGGAGGAGGGGTGATGGACGGGCGCTCTCCATGGCCGAGTACGCGACAGCGGTGCTCGAGAACGGTCTCGGCCACTACGAGGCGGCGCTGGCCGCGGCGGAGTCGGCGGCGGAGCACGACGAGCTGATCGTCCCGGGGTGGGCGCTGGTCGAGCTGGTCGAAGCCGCGGTCCGCAGCGGCCACCGGGGGCTCGCCGAGGCCGCCTGCGGGCGGCTCGCCGTGCGGTCCGGCGTCAGCGACACGGAATGGGCCCGCGGCATCGAGGCACGCTCGCGTGCTCTCCTCAGCGACGGCGACGTGGCCGACGCCCTGTACCGGGAGGCCGTCGAGCGGTTGTCCCGCAGCCACGCCGTCGCGCACCTGGCCAGAGCCCACCTCCTGTACGGCGAATGGCTCCGGCGCGGGGGCAGACGCGTGGAAGCTCGTGACCAGCTCCGTTCGGCGCACGACTCGTTCACCCGCATGGGAGCGCACGCCTTCGCCGAGCGAGCCGGACGCGAGCTGCTGGCGACCGGCGAGACGGTGCGCGGACGCACGGAGGAGGCGCGTCCCGAGCTCACCGCTCAGGAGGCTCAGGTGGCCCGCCTGGCGCGCGCCGGGCTGACGAACCCGGAGATCGGCGCCCAGCTGTACCTGAGTGCACGCACGGTCGAATGGCATCTGCGCAAGGTGTTCGTGAAGCTGGGCATCAGCTCCCGCCGGGACCTCCAGCGAGTGCTCCCCGAGGTCCCGCCGCTCGGCGCCGGTGCTCGGCCTCGGCCCGATCCCGGATCCCGCGCAGCATCCGCCGCATCATCGGGTAGTCCCCGACCTCCATCAGCAGCACCGTGAACAGGACCAGCGGGCGCGACCACTCGTAGACGGTCTGCAGGCGGGTGACCAGCCTGGTCTGTCCGCCGGGGAGCGGCCGGAGGCGCCAGGCGAACGTGCGGTTCGGCGTGCGCCACAGCAGCCACTCCGGGGCGACGAAGCCGTCGACTCGGAACGCCGTCCGCTCCGAAGGTCTCGGCACCATCGCCAGCCTCTGACCGACGTGGATGTCCTGCAGCTCGGGGACGATCACGCGGGCGCTCGGTCGGGCGAAGTTGTCGAGGAGGTCGTCGGCGTAGAAGCCGCCGCGCCCGTAGCCGACCTGGACCAGCCAGGGCCACACCTCGTCGGGTGTGGCGGCGATGGTGATGGCGCGGGTGCAGCGGTACTGGGCGCGGGACAGCAGGTCGTCACCCGGCATCATCGCCGCGACCTCCTCCTCGGTGGCACCCCAGGTGCGGTGCCAGTGCCGCAGGAGTGGCGCGGCGAGGAAGAGTGGCACGTCCGCGAGGACGTCACCGACCTGACGAAGCAGGGCCGCCGCCGTGATCGGGGGTGCCCGGTGACCTGCAGGTGCGGCCGGCTCGGTCTGGTCCACCAGCCCGTGACCGGACGTCGTCGTCCTCACGGCTTCCTCCTCCGTCGCGCGCGATGGGATCGACGTGCCTCTGCCGCGATCGTCGGCCTGCGGGCGGCCGCCGAGAAGGAGGAAGTGCAGATCTGCGTGGCTTCTTCGTGGCGCCCCGGGGATGGCCGAGCCGACTCTGGACGAGGAGCTCCGATCCGCCCGACACGAGGAGTACGGGGCTCCTGCGCACGGCGCTAGCACCGTCTGAGACGGAGAGGGATCCACCATGTCCACCGAGAAGCCCACCGTCGTCCTCGTCCACGGCGCCTTCGCCGAGTCGGCGAGCTGGAACGGCGTGATCGAGCGGTTGCACGCGCACCCGGTCGAGGTGATCGCCGCCGCCAACCCGTTGCGCGGCCTCTCCGGCGATGCGACCTACCTGAGGGACGTGCTCGCGGGCGTCGGTGGTCCGGTCGTCCTCGTCGGCCACTCCTACGGCGGGATGGTCGTCACCGAGGCCGCGTCCGGCAACGACGCCGTCATGGCGCTGGTCTACGTGGGCGCCTTCTGTCCCGAACCGGGGGAGTCCGCCCTGACCCTGTCCACGATGTTCCCGGGCAGCACCCTGGCCGAGACGCTCGTCGGCACCCCCCTGTCCGACGGCGGCACCGACCTGCGGATCGCGCAGGACGCCTTCCCCTCGCAGTTCGCCGCCGACGTCCCGGTCGGCACGGCCGTCGTGATGGCCGCGACGCAGCGTCCCGTCACCGACCGTGCCCTCGGAGAAGGGCTGCCCACCGCGGTGCCCGCCTGGCGGAAGCGACCGTCGTGGTTCGTGTACGGAGACGCCGACGAGAACATCCCTGCCGCTCTCCAGCGGTTCATGGCCGATCGGGCCGGCGCCCGCGAGGTCCGTGCGATCCCCGGAGGCTCGCACGCGATCGCGGTCTCGCAGCCCGACGAGGTCGCCGCCACGATCCTCGCGGCGGTGGACGCAGCCACGTCGATCCCGGCGTGACACCCGCGGTGCCGGCAGGGGTGCGTGCCCGTCCACGGCCTGCCGCACCGGCGACGAGCCGCCGGCCCGGACCGAGAGGGGCGGACCACCGATGGGGTCCCGAGCCACAGCAGCGAAGGAGCCGGCGCACGGTGGACGCACGGCCGAGCCGGGTCGAGTGGAGGCCTTCAGCGACGGGGTGCTCGCCATCGTCGTCACCCTGCTCGTGCTGGAACTGGATCCGCCGTCGGAACCCGGTGCCATGCTCACCGAGCTGGTCGAGCAATGGCCCGGCTACCTGGCCTACCTGGCCTCGTTCGGGTATGTCGCAGTCATCTGGGTCAACCACCACGAGCTGTTCACGCGGATCCGGGTCGTCGACGTCGGCCTGCTCTGGCGCAACCTCCTGCTGCTGCTCACCACGTCGTTCCTGCCGTTTCCCACAGCGGTCCTCAGCACCGCGTTCCAGCACGGGACCCCAGCCGACCAAGCCGCCGCCCTCGTCCTCTACTGCGTGCTGGCAGCCGCCATGGGAACAAGTTGGCTCGTCGTCTTCCAGCACCTGTGCCACCACCCTCGGCTCCTGGGCGCCGGGACTCCGCCCGCCTTCTTCGCAGGCGAGCGCCGGCGTTCCGCCGTCGGGATCGCCGCCTACGCCGTCGCCGCCGGCAGCGCCGGCTGGCAGCCGTTCCTCGGCCTGGGGATCGCAGCCGCCCTGCCCGTCTTCTACGCCCTGACCAGCCGGGGATGGGGCGATCGCCGAGCGGCGACGCCCGGAAGGGGCGCGGACGCGCTCGCCGACGACTGAGACGACCCGCTTCCACGCCGCCTGAGTCGATCGCTGCGACACGAGGAACCGCAGCTCTGCGTGTCTTCCTCATGGTGAGCACAGGGCAGGCGCGCCGACCCTGTACGGCAGCCCCGACAGACGAGCCCTGAGGAGTCCCCCTGATGGACCTGAGCCGTGTGCTGATCACCCGCCAGCACGTCGTGGACCTCCTGCCGATCATGGGCCTGAGCCCGGAGCAGGAAGCGCGGTTGCTCGCCCTCCACTACCCGGTCACCTTCCGCGTCGCCGCCGCGGCCTTCGAATCGGTCGGCATCGAACTGAGCACGCTCACCGACCGGATGGGTGGGAGCCCCTGATCGACGGGACGTCTCACGAGGCCGCACAGCGAGGCGCCTCGAACGGCAGCGGATCGGACCCGACGCCGGCGGACGTCAGAGACCTCTGACCTGCGCCCATCGCACGGTCGCGAACCGTGGCGAACCCGCCGAACGTGAGTGGGGGTCTTCGGGCGTGTCTCAACCGCTCCCGGCCCGGCGCAGGAGTCGAGACCTT
>DASQDP010000186.1:0-10804 GCA_035634095.1 Nocardioidaceae bacterium
GCCGTCGACGAGCCGCTGCTCGAGGTGTCGACCGACAAGGTGGACACCGAGATCCCCTCCCCCGTCGCCGGCACGCTGCTGGAGATCAAGGCCGACGAGGACGAGACCGTCGAGGTCGGCGCCGAGCTCGCGGTGATCGGCTCGGGCGAGGCCGGCGGGTCGGGCGACGAGGACTCCGGTGCCGGCGGGGCCGACGGGGCGCCGGGGAGCGGTGTGACCGCCCCAGAGGCCGACGACGCAGGGGACGACACGGCGACCGGTGACGTGGACGCTCCTGAGGCCGCCAGCCAGCAGCCCACCCCGGACCCCACCCCAGCCGCTCAGCAGACCGGATCGCAGAGCGAGGGCTCGTCCGCGCCGTCGGGTGGAGGGGCTGCCCAGCCGGAGCGGGTCGAGGCGAAGCAGGCTGCTCCGGCGCAGACCAGCGACGGGTCGCAGTCCGAGCAGCCCGCCCCTCCGAAGGGCGACGACCCGGTGCCGACGCAGGAGCCGACCCCCGGGCAGCAGCGCACCAGCGACACCGGCGGCAGCCCGAGCCCGAGCGAGGGCGGCTCGTCGGGCGGTGCCGGCGGCGCCTACGTCACCCCCCTGGTCCGCAAGATGGCCGCCGAGCACGGCGTGGACCTGTCCTCGCTGGAGGGCAGCGGCGTCGGCGGCCGGATCCGCAAGCAGGACGTCCTGGACGCGGCGGCTCGCCAGAAGGAGGCCGCCGCGAAGGAGAGCGCCTCGAAGCCGGCGGCGGCCGCAGCGCCAGCCGCGCAGGAAAAGCCGGCGGCATCGAGTGCGCCGACCAGCACCCCGAGCCCACTGCGGGGGAAGACCGAGCCGATGACCCGGCTGCGCAAGGTCATCGCCAAGCGGATGGTGGAGTCCTTGCAGGTCTCCGCCCAGCTCACCACCGTGGTGGAGGTCGACGTCACGTCCATCGCCCGGCTGCGGGACGCGGCGAAGGCCGACTTCGCCGCCCGCGAGGGAGTGAAGCTCTCGTTCATGCCGTTCTTCGCGAAGGCCGCGATCGACGCGCTCAAGGCGCACCCGTCGCTCAACGCGTCTCTCGACACGGAGAAGGGCGAGGTCACCTACTACGACCACGAGAACCTCTCGATCGCGGTGGACACCGAGAAGGGCCTGCTCACCCCGGTGGTGAAGGGTGCGGGCGACCTGTCCATCGCTGGTCTGGCCCGCAAGATCGCCGACGTGGCGGAGCGGACGCGGACCAACAAGATCGGACCTGACGAGCTGGCCGGCGGGACGTTCACGCTGACCAACACGGGCAGCCGCGGTGCGCTGTTCGACACCCCGATCATCAACCAGCCGCAAGTCGCCATCCTGGGCACCGGCTCGGTGGTCAAGCGCGCGGTGGTGATCGACGACGCGAACCTCGGGGAGACCATCGCGGTCCGCCGGATGGTCTACCTGGCGCTGACCTACGACCACCGCATCGTCGACGGTGCCGACGCGGCCCGCTTCCTGACCGACGTCAAGCAACGCTTGGAGGCCGGACAGTTCGAGCTGTGAGGCGGTTCGGCCCGAGTCCGGGCCGGGGTTTCCGGAGGCCCCGTACGGTCGGGACATGAAGCTCGTCGTCGCCGGCGCGTCCGGCTTCCTCGGCACGGCCTGGCGTGACCACCTCGCGGCGGCGGGACACGAGGTGGTCCGGCTGGTCCGCGGTGAGGCCCTCTCAGACGGCGAGTCGCACTGGGACCCCTCCGCCGGGCAGGTGGACCGGTCGGTCGTCGAGGGCGCCGACGTGGTCGCCAACCTGGCCGGTGCGCCGCTGGCGCACTGGCCCTGGACCGCGGCCTACCAGCGCACGTTCACCGACAGCCGGGTGGCCACCACCCGCACGCTGGCGGAGGCCGTCGCCTCGTCCGACCGCCGCCCGGCGTTGCTGGCGCAGAGCGGCGTGGCCGGGTACGGCGACCGGGGCGACCTCGCCGTGGGCGAGGACCAGCCGATCGACGCGGACACGTTCATGGGCGGTGTGGTCCGGCAGTGGGAGGCGGCGACCGGAGCAGCTGCTGCCGCCGGCGCCCGCGTCGCGGTGATGCGCACCGGCGTGGTCCTGGACCGGCGCGGCGGCGCCCTGAGGCCCCAGCTGCTGCAGTTCCGGGCGGGTCTCGGCGGACCGGTGGGCTCCGGCGACCAGTACCTCGCGACCATCTCGCTGCTGGACTGGGTGCGCGCGGCGACGTTCCTGGCGGAGCGGGAGGACGCCTCCGGCCCCTACAACCTGACCGGTCCGGGCGCCACCACGAACGCCGAGTACGCCCACGAGCTCGCGCGGCTGGTGCACCGCCCGTCCGCCGTCCCGGTCCCGGCGTTCGTGCTGCGCACCCTGGCCGGCACCGTGTCGTCGGAGCTGCTGAACTCCACCCGGG
The DNA here is from genome assembly GCA_035634095.1 of Nocardioidaceae bacterium. Taxonomy (GTDB): domain Bacteria; phylum Actinomycetota; class Actinomycetes; order Propionibacteriales; family Nocardioidaceae; genus Nocardioides_B. Next base: position 2,382 of record DASQDP010000186.1, read on the forward strand.
TCGAGCCGGTCCGGTTGCTCGCCGAGGGGTTCACCTTCGAGCACAGCACGCTCGGCTCGCGGCTGCAGGCCGCCCTCAGCTGAGGGGCCGGACGTCCTGCACCCGCTCGACCCGCCAGCGGGCGTCGTTGCTCCGCACCAGGGTGAGCACCCGGGTGCTGGCCGCATCCCGCGGCAGCGGCAGCCGGCGACCGGCGTGCACCGCGACCCCGGCCTGCACCCGGTCGGTCACCCGCAGGACCCACCGCTCCGGCCGTCGCTCGAGGACGGCCAGCGCGAGCACCTGCGTCCGCAGGCCCGCAACGCGGAGCCCGCGCGAGCGGTAGCCGGTGAGCACCCGCACGTCGGCGGCGCCGGCCGACGACCGGGGGACGTAGAGGTCCCGCAGCCGCCGCACGTCGCCCCTCGCGTAGGCGGCAGCGCGGCCGACGTCCCAGTCATGCAGCACCGCGAGCGCATCGCGGACGTCGGCGTCGTCCGGGATGACCGCGGCCGTCGACGTGGCCGTCGCGACCGCCGGCACGCCTTCGCCAGCCGTCCTCGGTGGTGTCGCGGGCGACCGGAGCAGCAGCACCGCGAGGGTGGCGCCCAGTCCGCTGAGCACCGCGACACCCAGCACCCCCACGACCCGCCTCCAGCTCACGGGCCCAGCGTGGCCCAGATCGCGAGCGCGCGCCGCCCGTCGTCCACAGGGGGTCAGAGCCGGTAGCAGACGCCGGGCGCGGCCAGCTCGACCGGCCCCGCGAAGGCCTCCTGCGCCTCGGCGAGGCACACCTGGGGATCGTGCCACGGCGGGATGTGGGTGAGCACCAGGCGCTGCACGCCGGCCTCGGCGGCGGCGGCGCCCGCCTGCTTGCCGGTCATGTGCAGGTCCACCGGGTTGTCCCCGCTCTCCACGAACGCGGACTCCGCGAGCAGCAAGTCCGCGCCGGCGGAGATGTCGACGAGCTCCTGGCAGGGCCCGGTGTCTCCGGAGTAGACGAGGACCCGGCCGTCGGCCTCGACCCGCAGCGCGTAGGCGGTGACCGGGTGCGCCACCTGCGTCGTCCTGATCAGGAAGGGTCCGAGGTGGACCGGCCGGGCGGCGTACTCGTGGAAGGTGAACTCGGCCGACATGCCGGGCTCCCTGCGCAGCCCGTAGGCGCGGGCCGACTGCCGGCCGACGCCCTTGGGGCCCCACACCGGGATCCGCGCGCGAGGTCCCTCAGGGTGGTAGCGCCACATGACGTAGAGCCCGGCGATGTCGAAGTAGTGGTCGGGATGCAGGTGGCTGACGAGCACCGCGTCGATCGTCGTCGGGTCGACGAAGCGCTGCAGGGCCCCGAGGGCGCCGTTGCCGAGGTCGAGCAGGACCCTCCAGGTGCGGCCCTCGTGGTCGGCCTCCACGAGGTAGCAGCTCGCCGCCGAGTCCGGGCCAGGGAAGGAGCCGGAGCAGCCGACCACCGTGACCTTCACACGTGCACCCAGGAGGTGCCGCCGACGAGCTGGTGCACGGACTCGAGCTCCGGGCCCAGGAAGCGCCTGCCGATCGTCGCGAACTCCTCGGGCCGGCCGGTGGTGAGGAACCGGTGCGTCGGCGCAGGGAGGGCGGCGCTCCGCTCGAGACCGAGCCGGACCAGCAGCCGGTAGACGTCCTTGGCGGTCTCCTCCGCCGACGACACCAGGGTCACCTGGTCCCCCATGACGTAGGACACGACACCGGTGAGCAGCGGGTAGTGGGTGCAGCCCAGGATGAGGGTGTCGATGCCGTGCGACGTCAGCGGGTCGAGATAGGCGTGAGCGACCTCGAGCAGCTCCGGGCCGCTGGTCACCCCCGCCTCCACCAGCTCGACGAACCGCGGGCAGGCCCGGGTGTGCAAGGTGACGTGCGGCGCGGCCGTGAACGCGTCGTCGTAGGCGAGGGAGTCGGCGGTCGCCTGGGTGCAGATAACGCCGATGCGGCCCGTGCGGGAAGCGGCGACCGCGCGCCGGGTGGCCGGGTGGATGACCTCGACCACCGGCACCGGGTAGCGCTGGCGCGCGTCGCGCAGCACCGCGGCGCTGGCCGAGTTGCAGGCGATCACGAGCGCCTTGACGCCCTCGTCGACGAGGTGGTCCAGGCACTCCAGGGCGTACTCCCGGACCTCTCCGATCGGCTTGGGCCCGTAGGGCTGGCGTGCGGTGTCGCCGAGGTAGAGCACCGGCTCGGAGGGAAGCTGGTCGAGCACGGCGCGGGCCACGGTCAGGCCACCGAAGCCTGAGTCGAAGATGCCGATCGGAGCGTCCGCCACGCCACCAGGCTAAAGGTCACACAGGCACAAACGTGTGCACACGCGACCCAGGTCACCTGCGACGGTGGTCACGTTGCGATCACTCGGCGGCTCGCTCGTTGTAGACGCCCGCGACCTCCTGTCCCGACAGCCGCGCGATCGCGTCCATGACCTCGTCGGTGACCGCCCTCCGCACCCGCCCGGCCGGCCGGTCGGTCCGGCGGTCGGTGAAGTCCAGCGGTGGGCCGAAGCGCACCGTCACGTCCGCGAGCCGGGGCAGGGTCGCACCCACCGGCTGGAGGTTCTCGGTGCCGGTCAGCCCCACCGGTACGACGGGCGCGCCGGAGGTCAGCGCCAGGTGCGCGACCCCTGTCCGCCCGCGGTAGAGCCGGCCGTCGCGGGATCGGGTCCCCTCGGGGTAGATCCCGAACGCCTCCCCGCGTCCCAGCACCTCCAGCGCCACGTCGAGGGACGCCAGCGCCGCCTTGGTGTCGTCGCGGTCGACAGGGACCATGCCCAGCATCTCGAACCACCCCCGGATGGCGGCTCCCTTGATCCCGGTGCCGGTGAAGTAGTCCTCCTTGGCCAAGAAGGCGACCTTCCGGGGCGCGACGATCGGGATCACCATGCTGTCGGCGAAGGACAGGTGGTTGCTGGCGACGATGACCGGGCCGGTCAGCGGCAGGTGCCCCAGGCCCTCCACCTTCGGCCGCCACACGGCGCGGGCCACCGGAGGCACCACCGTGCTCACCACGGTGTACAGCATGTGTGCCCTCCCCTCGACCCGGACGGCACCAGCCTGCCAGGTGCAGGGGGACCGTGACGACCCGCCGGACCGGTGCGGGCCCGCCCGGGCCGCACGTCGCTCAGGCGTCGAAGGGCAGCCGGGGCTGCGGCGGGCCCAGGGTCGGGTCGACGCCGTCGAAGAGGCTGCTGACCGACTCCCCGGCGTGCACTCGGGAGATCGCCTCCGCGAACAGCTCTGCCACCGACCGGACCCTCAGCTCCGGCCAGTCCGCGGGAGCCGGGACGGTGTCGGTGGTGACCACCTCGCGGATCATGGGGTGCCCGCGCAGCCGCTCCACCGCCTTGCCGACGAAGAGCCCGTGCGTGCACGCGACGGACGCGCCGGTGCACCCCAGCTCCTCCAGCTTGTCGAGCAGCTCGAGGATGGAGCCGCCGGTGGCGATCTCGTCGTCCAGCACGATGGCGTGCCGGCCCTCGACGTCGCCCACGATCGCGTCGATCACCACCCGGTCGTCGGCCAGGCGCTGCTTGCTGCCCGCCGCGACCGGCAGGCCCAGCAGCCGGGAGAAGTGGGTCGCGGTCTTGGCGTTGCCGAGGTCCGGGGAGACCACCACGGTTTCCGAGAGGTCGTCTCCCCGGAAGTGCTCGGCCAGCACGCCGAGCGCGCTGAGGTGGTCGACGGGCACGGAGAAGAAGCCGTGCACCTGCGGGGCGTGCAGAGTCATGGTGAGCACCCGGCTCACCCCCGCCGTCACCAGCAGGTCCGCCACCAGGCGCCCGCCCAGCGACACCCGCGAGGCGTCCTTCTTGTCCGAGCGTGCGTAGGCGTAGTGCGGGATGACGGCGGTGATCTGGGCCGCTGACGCACCGCGGGCAGCGTCGACCATCAGCAGCAGCTCCATCAGGTGCTCCTGGGTCGGCGGCACCAGCGGCTGCACCAGGTAGACGTCGCGCTGACGGCAGTTCGCCTGCAGCTGAGCCTGCAGGCAGTCGTTGCTGAACCGGCTGATCTCCACCGAGGAGAGGCCCACGCCCAGCGAGTCGCAGACGGACTTGGCCAGCGGGCGGTGGGCACTCCCGCTGAAGACGACGATCTCACGCACAGGTGCTCCGAGAGGTGGGGGGCGGCGAACAGGCGCGGCGCCACCCTACGCGCGCGACGACGCCGGAGGCGACGCCACACGTTTTCCGCGTTCGGGCACCTCCTCGATCCAATCCGTCTACATTCGTGGCCACTGGATCAAGGAGCGGTCCGTCGAGCCGACGCCCGCCCGAACACAGCCTGGGAGATCGATGACGTCCGCAGCGACGTCCGGGGGGCACGTAGACGTCACCGGGGCGGAGACGGGGCCGGTGCTCGAACCGGCCGCTGCTGCTGCGCAGTCGTACTGGGACTCGACCGACACCCTGCTCGCCGTGCTCGACGCCGACGGCGGGTTCACCGCCGGCAACCCGGCGTGGCAGCGGCTGCTCGGGTGGCCGGAGTCGGCCCTGCGGCGCACCTCCCTGCTCGAGCTCGTCCACCCCGCCGACGTCGGGCGGGTGCGGGCCGCGATGGCGGCGCTCCTGCAGGGACCGCTGCCGGACCTGCGGGCGCGACTGCGCGACTCCGACGGCCGGCACACCACCGTGTGCTTCAGCCGCACCGTCGTCGGCGAGCACTCGATCCTCGCCGGCCAGCAAGCGACCGCCGCGCCCGAGCGCCGACTGCGCGGGGGCACCTGGCAGCCGGCCCTGGACGCGATGCCGGGGCGGGTGGCGGTCCTGAACAGCAGCGGGACCGTCCTCGCGGTCAACCAGGCGTGGCGCGACCTGGACACCGCCGACACGGCGCACATCCGCGTCGGCGACAGCTACCTGGCCCGGTGCGACGCGGGCCGGCCGGACCCCTACGCCTCCCGGGCCGCCGAGGGCCTGCGCGCGCTGCTGGCCGACCACCGGGACGAGCTCAGCCTCGACTACCCGGTGGGGGACCGCTGGTTCGCGTTGCACGCCGCGCGGCTCCGAGGCAACGGGCCGCTGCGCGTCGTGGTCTCGCACGTCGACGTCAGCGAGCGGCGTCGGCTCGAGGAGGCGGCCCGGACGCAGGCGGCGCTGCTCGACGAGCTGGACGCCGCCGTCATCGCAGTGGACCTCGACGACCGTGTGACGTCGTGGAACCGGGGTGCGGAGCGGCTGTTCGGGCCCGTTCGTGGCGAGGCCCTGGGCGCACCCATGTCCGCCCTGGTCGAGCGCGTGCCCGACGAGCCCGGCGGCCGTCGTACGGCGGACGACCGGGCGATCCTGCCAGAGGTGGACGAGTCCCGGGTGATGCTGCGGCGCCGGGACGGGACCGTGCTGGTCGCCCAGGTGCGCAACCGCCCGCTGGTCGACGACGGTGGCGCCCAGATCGGCACCCTGAGCGTCTGCTGGGACGTGAGCGCCCAGCTCCGCGCGGAGCGGGACGTCCTGCACGCCCGCAACTACCTCGCCGCGGTCACCGACAGCATGGGCGAGGGCCTGTTCGCCCTGGACTCCGAGGGCCGGGTGACGGTCATGAACCAGGCCGCGGAGGGGCTGTTGGGCTGGACGTTCGGCGAGATTGCCGGGCAGACCATGCACGAGGTGATCCACCACCGCTACCCCGACGGGCGCGTGTTCCCCCGAGCGGAGTGCCCCCTCGAGCGGGTGCACCACCACGGTGAGACCCTGCGTCTGGTGGCCGACGTGTTCGTGCGTCGCGACGGGCTGGACCTGCCGGTCACCTACACCGCCGCACCGTTGGACACCGGTGAGGGCGTCAGCGGCTGCGTGGTGGTGTTCATCGACGCCACCGAGGTGCACGCCGAGCAACAGCGCCTCGCTGCCGAGCTGAACCAGCTCGCCTGGGTGCAGCGGCTCCGGCAGGTGCTCGACGAGGAGCTCTTCGAGCTCTTCGCGCAGCCGATCGCCCGTCTGGACACCGGGGAGGTCACCCAGCACGAGCTGCTTCTCCGGGTGCGACGCAGTGACGGGACCTTCGCCCCTCCCGGGGAGTACCTCACCACCGCGGAGGAGCACGGCCTCATCGGCGAGGTCGATCGCTGGGTCATCCAGCAGGCCCTGGCCCTCGCGGCAACCGGGATGCACGTCGAGCTCAACGTCTCGGCCAGCTCGATCGGCGACGAGGAGCTGCTGCACGACATCGAGCAGTGGCTGTCCACGTCGTCCGCGGACCCCGGCCTGCTCGTCTTCGAGATCACCGAGACCGCTCTCATCCAGGACCAGCGGGCGGGCCGGGCCTTCGTAGAGCGCCTGCACGAGCTGGGCTGCAAGGTCGCCCTGGACGACTTCGGCACCGGGTACGGCGGGTTCACCTACCTCAAGCAGCTGCCCGTGCACTACCTCAAGATCGACATCGAGTTCGTGCGCGACCTGTGCGACAACCAGGCCAGCCGTCACGTCGTGCAGGCAGTCGTGAACCTCGCCAATGGGTTCGGTCTCAGGACCGTCGCCGAGGGCGTCGAGGACCAGCGGACCCTGGAGCTGCTGCGCGAGCTCGGTGTGGACTTCGCGCAGGGCTACCACATCGGCAGGCCGGAGCCCATCGAGTGGACCGACGAGACGAGGGGACGACCGTGACCGACGACCACCCCGGGGAGCAGTCCCGGCTGCGGCAGAAGGACGCTCTGGACCAGGAGCAGGCCCTCGTCGACCTCGACGAGAGCATCGCCTCGCGCGAGCAGGCGATCGCCGACCTCGAGCAGGCTCGCCTCGACCAGCGCCAGCGCGAGCTGGACGCGGAGCGCGACGCGACGCCGTCCCAGGCGTTTCCCGAGCTGGTCCAGCTGGAGCACGTGCAGGCGGAGCTCGGACGCGTGCAGGCGAGGCGCGACGCCCGTCAGGACCAGCTCGACGACGCCCAGAGCGGTCGCGACCGGGTGCAGGACGTCCTGGACCAGCAGGTCACGGACATCGACGAGGCGCCCCCCGCGCGCTCAGGCGCCTACGACGTCCGAGGCGCCGCCGAGGCCAGGGCCGAGGCGGCGCGAGCCAGGGCCGAGGCGGCGATGGAGCGGGCCGACGCCGCGCAACGGCGGGCGGAGGCCGCGCAGCGCCGGGTGTACCGCTCCCAGGGTTGAGCCGGCCTCAGGCCCAGAGCTGGCCCTCGAGGCGTTCCTCGGCCTCGTCGACGGTGCCCTCGTACGCGCCGGTCGAGAGGTACTTCCAGCCGCCGTCACAGACCACGAAGACGATGTCGGCCCGCTCCCCCGCCGTGACCGACTTCGCCGCTTGGCCGAGCGCTGCGTGCAGGATCGCGCCGGTGGAGATGCCGGCGAAGAGGCCCTCCGCCTCGAGCAGCTCCCGCACCCGTCGTACGGCGTCGCGGGGACCCACGGAGAAGCGGGCGTCGATCAGCTGCTCGTCGTACAGCTCCGGGACGAAGCCCTCGTCGAGGTTGCGCAGGCCGTACACGAGCTCGCCGTAGCGAGGCTCTGCCGCCACGATCCGCACCTGCGCACGGTGCTCGCGGAAGAACCGGCCGACGCCCATCAGCGTGCCGGTGGTGCCCAGCCCGGCGACGAAGTGCGTCACCTCGGGCAAGTCGGCCAGGATCTCCGGCCCCGTTCCCTCGTAGTGCGCGAGCGCGTTCGCCGGGTTGCCGTACTGGTAGAGCATCACCCAGTCCGGGTGGTCCTCGGCGACCTGCTTGGCCACCCGGACGGCCTCGTTGGACCCACCGGCCGCCGGCGACGACACGATCTCGGCTCCCCACATCCGCAGGAGCTGGCGTCGCTCCGCGGAGGTGTTCTCCGGCATCACGCACACCAGGCGGTAGCCCTTGAGCTTGGCGGCCATGGCCAGCGAGATGCCAGTGTTGCCCGAGGTGGGCTCGAGGATGGTGCAGCCCGGGCGCAGCAGACCGTCGCGCTCGGCGACCTCGACCATCTTCAGCGCCGCGCGGTCCTTGATCGAGCCGGTCGGGTTCTGGTCCTCCAGCTTGGCCCACAGCCGGACGTCGGGCGAGGGCGAGAGCCGTGGCAGTCCCACCAGCGGGGTGCCGCCGACCGAGGCCAGCGTGGAGTCGAAGCGCACTCAGCCTCCGGCGACGGTTGCTGAACTGTCGCCTCCGGCAACGGCTGCTGAATTGTTGCCTCCGGCAACGGCTGCTGAACTGTTGCCTCCGGCAACGGCTGGCAGCACGACCACCTGGTCGCCGTCCTTCACCGACGTCCCCAGCCCACCGGTGAACCGCACGTCCTCGTCGTTGACGTAGACGGTGACGAACCGCCGCAGGTCGCCGTCGCCCGCGTCGCCCTCGACCAGCCGCTCCTTGATGCCGGGGTGGTTGCTCTCGAGGCTCTCGATGACCTCCGAGAGGGTCGACCCCTCACCAGGGACGGCCTTCGCGCCACCGGTGTAGGTGCGCAGGATCGTGGGGATGCGGACCTCGACTGCCATCAGGCCT
>DASQDP010000187.1:0-2421 GCA_035634095.1 Nocardioidaceae bacterium
CAGCAGCAGGACGGCGGTGGCCAGGACGGTGATCAGCAACTTCACCACGACCCAGTAGTGCCGCAGCAGGCCCCATGCGGTGCCGACCGACTGGACGACGCCGGTCACCAGGGACAGCAGGGCCAGCGGCACCAGGACGAACCGGGCGGCAGCGTCCATGACCAGGTAGCTGCCGCGGACCGTGGCCGCGTCGTCGCTGGTCAGGCCGACCACGGAGATCGCGACGAAGGTGAGGACGGCGCCCACCCAGCCCACGGACACCGTCACGTGCGCCGCCACGGCCAGCCTCCGGACGCGCGGGGACAGGGTCACCCGTCCACCGACGCCAGGACGCCGGGCTCGCTCTGCGATGCGGGGGACGACAGGTGCCGGCCGGGACCGTGCTCGCCGCCCAGCGCCCAGAGGACGACCAGCAGCAGCAACAGGAGCACCGCCACCGCGAGGGCCAGGGTCACCCAGCGGGGCCGACGGTGCTCGGGCTCTGCATCGGGGGACATGGACGTTCCTCCTCACGACGGCGACCTCCGTACTGTACGAGACACAGTGTCTACTTCAGTGACACCATGTGCACGGTGCGGCCGTGTTCGTACGATCGCCACGTGCCGAAGCTGTGGACCGAGACCGTCGAGGGTCACCGCCGTGAGGTGCGGGACGCCGTCCTGGACTCCACCGCAGCACTCGTCGGCCGGCACGGTCTCCGTGCCGTGACCATGTCCCGCGTCGCCGAGGAGGCAGGCATCGGCCGGGCGACGCTCTACAAGTACTTCCCCGACCTCGAGTCGATCCTGCACGCCTGGCACGAACGGCAGATCACGTCCCACCTGGCAGAGCTGGCCGCCCTGCGGGACGGCGGCGGCACCATCGGCGAGCGCCTGAGGGCCGTGCTCGCCGGCTACGCGCGGCTCTCGAGGGCCTCGCGGGGACACCGCGAGAGCGAGCTCGCCGTCCGGCTGCACGGCGGCCAGGACGTCGTCCGCGCGACCGGACAGCTGCACGAGATGGTGGCGGAACTCATCGAGGCCGGGGCCCGGAGCGGCGAGCTGCGCAGTGACGTCCCGGCCGAGGAGCTGGCGACCTACTGCCTCCACGCACTCGCCGCCGCCGGCGACCTCGCCTCCGAGACAGCGGTGCACCGACTCGTCGACGTGACCCTCGCCGGGCTGCGCCCGGGGACCTGACGCGAACACCCGGGCGGGCAGGCGAGCGGAGCACCGGAGCCGACCGGCGCCGGGCCAGTCCTGGGGCCGGCCGCGGGGCGGTCCAGGCGGGCACTCCAGGTGCGCTCGGCCCCCTGCGACACGCCCCGTCGCTACCCTGACCGACAGGCCGCCGTTCGGCGGAAGGGGTGGCCATGACGTCGGCAACCGAGCTCCAGACGGAGCGGCACCTCCTGCGGTGGAGCGGGATCCTGCTCCTCGTCGGGATCGTCCTCACCGCAGCCGTGACCATGCTGTTCCACCCGTCCGGCGACGAGGACGTCCACGAGGCGATCTTCGCCGAGTACGCCGCGAGCGACTCGTGGGAGTGGGTCCACCTCGCGCAGTTCGTCGGGGTCCTGCTGGCCCTCGGCGGGCTGGTCGTCCTGCACCAGGCACTGCGGCCCAGGGCGCCGACGCTGTCGACGTTCGCCGCGGGACTCACCGTGGCCACGGCCGCCGTCTGGGCCCTGCTGCAGGCCGTCGACGGGATCACCCTGAAGCAGGCCGTCGATGCCTGGGTCGCCGCCGACGGGTCCGACAAGGCGGTCCGCTTCGCCGACGCCGAGATCGTGCGGTGGACGGAGTGGGGTGCGCAGAGCTACTTCCGCGTGCTGCTGGGCGCGACGCTGCTGGTGTTCGGCGTGGCGATCCTCGTCGCCCGACTGCCGGCCGGCTGGACCGGCTGGGTCGCCATCCTGGCCGGGATCCTGTCGCTGGGCGTCGGGGTCGACGTCGGCTACAGCGGCCTCGACAGCGGGTTCCAGCAGATCGCCTCTCCCGCCTTCCAGGTCCTCATGCTGGTGTTCGGCGCCGGCGTCGTCGTCGCCGCGGCACACAGCGGCGCGAGTGGCTCAGCCCACGACTGACGGGCTCCGCTCCTCCGGCGACAGCTCCTCGGACGATCCCGTTGGCGTACACCGCCGACGGCGTGCCGCAGTGCTCGGCGAGCGTTCCGACCGACCTCGTCCGCGGGTGGCACGCGGTGTGACGCGGAGCTCCCTCATCCGTTCTTGGCGCGTCGTGTGGTGAGAAACTGGCGCACCTCGGTCCGGTTGTCCACGCGATCCACGCTACGGAGACGGGCACGGCGTCTACCCGCTGGCCCAGACCGCGCAGGCGCACCTCGCGGTGGAGCAGGGTGCCGTCGGCAGGGGCCGGACTCAGCAGTCGGCCGGCTCGACCCACACCGTGGCCGGCTCTCCGTCGGGCTCGCCGAGGAACG
>DASQDP010000188.1:0-27184 GCA_035634095.1 Nocardioidaceae bacterium
CACGACCTGCTGATGGAGCGGTTCCTGTCCCCGCTGCGCCAGGCGCTGCCCGACATCGACGTCGACGTGGAGTCCGCGCGCCGGCTCGAGGTCTACGAGGCGATCCTCGACCGCTACGGCGGGGAGCGGTGCGTGTGCGTCTCGATGATGGACACCTACCGGGTCCGGCACGCGGTGCGCGACGTCGGGGCGGCGCTGGGCATGCCGGTCGGGGAGATCGACGCGATCGCCAAGGCGTTCCCGCACATCCGGGCCCGCGACGCCAGGGTCGCCTTGCGGGACCTGCCCGAGCTGCGCGCCTCGGGGTTGGGGGAACAGAGGCTGGACCTGCTGTTCCGGCTCGTCGAGCGGCTCGACGGGCTGCCCCGGCACATCGCCGTGCACCCGTGCGGGGTGCTGCTGTCCGACGCGACCCTGTTGGACCGCACGCCGGTGGAGGCCTCCTACGCCGGGTTCCCGATGAGCCAGTTCGACAAGGACGACGTCGAGGACCTCGGCCTGCTCAAGCTCGACGTGCTCGGGATCCGGATGCAGTCCTCGATGGCGCACGCCGTCGACGAGATCGAGCGGCTCGAGGGGGTGCGGATCGACCTCGACGACGAGCAGCAGGTGCCGTTCGACGACGAGGCGACGTACTCGATGATCTCCGAGGCCAAGACGCTCGGCTGCTTCCAGATCGAGTCGCCGGGGCAGCGCGAGCTGGTGGGCAAGTCAGGGATCGAGTCGTTCGAGGACATCATCACCGACATCTCGCTGTTCCGGCCCGGGCCGGTCAAGAGCGACATGGTCACGCCCTACCTCGAGGCCAAGCAGGGGTGGCGCGCGCCGCGCTACCTGCACGAGGACCTGCGGCCGATCCTCGGTCCCACCCACGGGGTCGTGGTGTTCCACGAGCAGGTCATCGAGATCATCTCGCGGTTCGCGGGCTGCACCCTGGCCGAGGCCGACGAGGCCCGGCGGGCGCTCGGGGACGTCGACGGGATGGCCGAGACCAAGCTGTGGTTCTTCCCGCGGGCGATGGGGTCGGGCTACCCGCGCCGGGTCGTCGAGGAGATCTGGAAGGTCCTCGCGGCGTTCGCGTCGTTCGGCTTCTGCAAGGCCCACGCCGCGGCGTTCGCGCTCCCGACGTACCAGTCCGCCTGGCTCAAGGCGCACTACCCCGCCCACTTCCTGTCCGGGGTGCTCACCCACGACCCGGGCATGTACCCCAAGCGGCTGATCCTCGACGACGCCCGCCAGTTCGGCATCGCGGTGCTCGGGCTGGACGTGAACGCCTCGGGGAAGACCTACGTCACCGAGCGGGTCGGGGTGTACGACGAGCCACCGCCCGAGGTGATGGGGGAGGCGCCACGGCGCGCGCCCGGACCGGGGCTCCCCGATGGCCGTGCCTACGGGATCCGGCTGGCGCTCTCGGAGGTCAAGGGCATCTCCGAGGCCGAGGTGGACCGGATCGTCGCGGCCCGGCCCTACCAGTCGCTCACCGACTTCTGGCAGCGCGCACAGGTGTCCCGCCCGGTCCTCGAGCGGCTGGTCCTCGCCGGCGGCTTCGACACGGTCTACGGGATCGGGAGCTCGGTCGCAGGACTCGGCGTACGCCGCCGGGGCAGGGTCACCCGACGCGACCTGCTGCTGCAGGTGGCCGACCTGGACCGGCACTCGCGGGCGGTGGACCGGGCCAGCAAGGGTCGCGGGCGGGGCCTGGCGGCGCACGCGGCGCCGCCCGGCGGTCGGGTGGCGGCGGTCGAGCGGGCCGGCGCCGCGGCCCGCCCCAACAGCTCCGACGACCTGGTCCGGGACCAGCGCCGCGGGCAGCCGGGCCGGCAGCCCGACCAGTCCCTCCGGCAGCCCCCCCGGGACCAGCCCTGGGACCGGCCCTCCTCGTTGCACCCGAGCCGTCAGCAGGCGGGAGTCTGGGAGCAGGCCGCCCAGCAGTCCCAGGCGACGCGGCGGGCCGCGCCGGTCACCTCCGTGCAGCTCGCGCTCGACCTCGGTGACGCCCCGGTCGACGGCGAGGTCAGCGGTCTGCCGGAGATGAGCGACTCCGAACGGGTTCGAGCCGAGCTCGAGATCCTGGGCCTGGACGCGAGCCGGCACGTCGTGGAGTTCTACGACCCGTTCCTCGACGCGATGGGAGTGACCCGGTCCGCCGACCTGCTCCGTCGACGCAGCGGGTCGCAGGTGCTGGTGGCCGGCGTCAAGGTGGCGACCCAGACACCACCGATCAGGTCCGGACGGCGGGTCGTGTTCCTCACCCTCGACGACTCGACCGGCCCCGTGGACGCCACGTTCTTCGAGGACGTGCAGGGGCCCTACGCCGCCACGATCTTCCACTCCTGGCTGCTGGTGGTGCGCGGCGTGCTGCGCCGCACCGGGCGCCGGGGCGTCTCGATGCGCGCCACCGGCTGCTGGGAGCTGCCGGTGCTGCACGAAGCGTGGCGCACCGGGGGCCTGGACGCCGTCGGTGAGGTGATGGCGACGATCCCCGAGGGCTTCGGCGACGCGGTCACCGAGAGCGCCGTCCAAGGAGCCGCCGAGAGCCGGTCGAGCCGTCCGGTGATCGCCCGGCCGACGACGGGCAACGCTCCTGGCGCGAGCGCCGACGGGAAGGGCGGGACCGGGGGCGGCGCGGGGAGTGCGGCCGGCGGCATGGGCCGGCGCCGGGTGCTGGTGCACTCCAGCGGGTTCTCGATGTCGCCCTACGCCGACATCAAGCCCCCCGGTGAGGATGCCAAGACAGCACCTCGCAAAGCCGCGTCCGACACCCCGTCCGGGGCGCCCCGCAAGCTGTGGCACTCATCCTCCGGGAGCTCCGGTGCCTAGCCCGGGCGCCGCCCGGCGGGCCCGGGTGGTCCCACTAGGGTGGTCGCCATGTCAGCCGACCCACGCCCGAGCAGCCTGCAGCGCCGCAGTGCAGCACGCACGGCCGTGGTGTGGGACGCGCTGCGCGAGGTGCTCGACGGCCAGCACCTCGCCGGCCAGCACCCCGAGGGCCAGCACGACGGCGCGGTGTGCGTGGTGGACATCGGCGGCGGCACCGGTGGCTTCGCTGTCCGGGTCGCCGAGCTCGGTCACCGGGTCCTGGTCGTCGATCCCAGCCCGGACGCGCTCGCAACGCTGGCCCGTCGCGCCGACGAGAGCGGGGTCGCTGACCTGGTCACCGGGCGCCAGGGAGACCTCGACAGCCTCGGCGACCTGGTGCCGGAGCCCGGCCCCGACGGCGGACCGGGTGCCGACGTGGTGCTCTGCCACGGCGTCCTGGACATCGTCGAGGAGCCGGTTCCGGCCCTGCGGGCCCTGGCCCGCGTGCTCCGCCCCGGCGGCACCCTCAGCCTGCTGGTCAACCAGCGGCACGCAGCCGTGGTCGCGCGGGCGATGGCCGGGCACTTCCAGGCGGCCCGCGCGCTGCTCGACCACACGGTTCCTCCGGCACCCGTGGCGGCGGCGGTGCCGGCACCGGAGGAGCAGGGCGCTGGACCTCGCCCGGAGCCCGGTGCGAGCGCGTCCCGTCGCTTCACCGCCGACGAGGTCGCCCGGGCGCTCGACGAGGCAGGGTTCGACCTGGCCACCATGCAGGCGGTCCGGGTGTTCGTCGACCTGGTCCCCAGCTCGCTGGTCGACCTCGAGCCCGGAGCCGCGCAGGCCCTCGTCGACCTCGAGCGCGCGGTGGCCACCCGTCCCGAGTACCTCCCACTCGGCACCCAGATCCACGCCCTGGCGACGCGCCGCTGAGCCTCGCCGCCGACCCGGTCGACCACGACGTCGCCGCATCGGGAGGTGGGCCCATGGATGAGGAGGCGTCCTGGGAGTGCCCGGTCCTGCACGTCGACATGGATGCCTTCTACGCCTCCGTCGCGATCCGGGACCGCCCGGAGCTGCAGGACCGGCCGGTCGTCGTGGGAGGCGGCTCGCGCGGGGTGGTGCTGTCCGCGAACTACCGGGCCCGTGCCTACGGCGTCCGGTCGGCCATGCCGATGACCCGGGCCCGGCGGCTGTGCCCGAACGCCGTGGTGGTGTCCCCGAGCTTCGAGGTCTTCGAGCGGGTGTCGAGGTCGGTGATGGAGAACTTCCGGCAGGTCACGCCGCTGGTCGAGGTGCTCTCCCTGGACGAGGCGTTCCTCGACGTGTCGGGGTCGCTGCGCCGGCTCGGGTCGCCGTACTCCATCGCGGAGCAGCTGCGGGCACGCATCTACGACGAGCAGGGGATCACCTGCTCGGTCGGGATGGCGGCCACGGTCGGGGTCGCCAAGCTCGCCAGCCGCCGTGCCAAGCCCGACGGCGTCGTCGTCGTCCCCCCGGGCGCGGTGACCACGTTCCTGCACCCGCTCGATGTCGGTGAGCTGTGGGGGGTGGGGGAGCGGACCGCCGCGCTGCTGCACCGGCTCGGGCTGAGGACCGTCGGGGATGTCGCGCACACCCCCGAGGTCACCCTGCAGCGAGCGGTCGGGGTGAGCATGGCGCGTTCGCTCCACCAGCTCGCCTGGGGCGAGGACCGCCGGGTGGTCACCGCGCGGCGCGGGCACGACGAGCCGGACCGGAGCATGGGGGCGGACGAGACGTTCGGACGCGACACCGACGACCGGTCGGTGCTGCTGCGCGAGATCCTCCGGCTCTCGGCGAAGGTCGCGGGCCGGATGCGCACCGCCGGGGTGGCCGGGCGCACGGTGACCGTCAAGGTGCGCTTCGCCGACTTCACGACCCTCACCCGTTCCAAGACCCGCGGCGAGGCCACCGACGTGACCCAGGAGGTCTACCAGACGGCAGCCGACCTGTTCACCGCCCTCGGGCTGCAGCGGGCCAGGATCAGGCTGGTGGGAGTGCGCGTGGAGGGACTGGTGCCCCGCGAGACGGTGCAGCGGCAGCTGGTGCTCGGGGAGCGGGAGCACGGCTGGGCGGCGGCCGACCATGCAGTGGACCGTGCCGTCCGGAGGTTCGGGGCCGCCGCGGTGCGACCGGCCGCCCTGCTCGGCAGCGAGCGCGCGTGAGTGTCCGGACATGCCAGCGGCCCCGGGGTCGTGGGGGGACCGGGGCCGCCGTGGCCAGCACATCCGGGGGGACAGATGACCGGCTTCGCGGTGGTAGGGGGGACTGCCACCGCGGTGGTGTGACACCTGCGCAGGCGGATCGTCTCCCAGGAACGAACCGTCCGCGCGGCTGATCACCCACAGTCTCGGCACCGTCCAGAGGCACCTTGATAGCCCTTTCGGACTACTGCGAGTGGTCCCTTCGGGTCATTCCCGCACGCGGCGCGGATCCGCGACCACCAATCTCGTCATGCTCCGGATCCCAGCCGTCTCCTATGAGAACGTAAAAGAACGGGTCCTCTTGGGAGGCACAGGGGGCCGCACCGCGCAACCGACGGAGACGACGCCGATGAGCTCGTACGCAGACGACCAGGGCGGGGCCCTGGCCTTGGCCGAGGTGGCCGGCCCTCCGGACGCCTGGGAGGAGCTGCCGTTGTCGGAGCTCCGCCTCTACCGTCGCCGGCTGTCCGAGGAGGAGGAGAAGATCTCCTACTGGCGGCGCCTGGTGCACGCCCGGATCGACGTCCTCGAGGCGGCGGCGCACCACGAGCGGCCGCTACGGCTCGACGAGCTCATCCGGGTGCTCGGCGACACCGGCACCGGCCGCACCCGCAAGGCCCTCGTCAGTGTCCGGGCCGCCGAGGACCTCCCCGAGCTGCCGGTCCTGCAGGACATGTGGGTGACCGAGCTGGACCCCCACGACTCCGTGGCGGTCACCGAGGCGATCAGCCGGCTGCGGTCGGCGGAGGCACAGCTCACCGAGTACCGGCGTGCCCTGCACGGGCGCCTCGACCGGGCGACCGCGGAGCTCATCGAGCGCTACAAGGCGAACCCGACGCTGGCGCTGACCGCGTTCACCACGCCGCACATCGGGCCCGGCCGCGGTGGTGGCCAGTGAGCCCGAGCGAGGACCTCGACCAGATCTGGCACGAGTTCCGCGAGACGCGCGACCCCGCCCTCCGCAACCGGCTGGTCCTGCAGTACGCCCCGCTCGTCAAGTACGTCGCCGGGCGGCTCCGCACCCGGATGCCTGACTCCGTGGAGCAGGACGACCTGGTCTCCGACGGCGTCCTGGGACTCATGGACGCCATCGAGCGGTTCGAGCCGGCCCGCGGCCTGTCCTTCCAGACCTTCGCGGTCCCCCGGATCCGGGGCGCCATCATCGACGGCATGCGGTCGATGGACTTCGTCCCCCGATCGGTGCGGGACAAGCTGCGGGTGGTCCAGCGGGCGCAGGTCAGCCTCGAGCAGAAGCTCGGCCGCACCCCGGAGGACACCGAGGTGGCCACCGAGGTCGGCATCCCGGTGCAGCAGCTGCGGGACCTGAGCCGGCAGGCCAACTCCAACCACGCGAACCTGGACGACTTCGACCTGGCCGACGAGCTCTCCCAGGCTGCGGACCACCGCGTCGAGCAGGGGGATGTCAACGCCTCGCTGATGCGGGTGGTCGACGAGCTCGCCGAGCGCGACCAGGTCATCATCGCGCTGTACTACTTCGAGGGACTGACCCTGGCCGAGATCGGGCAGGTGCTCGGGGTGACGGAGTCCCGGGTGAGCCAGGTCCACCGCCGTGCGACGACGACGCTGCGCGAGCGTCTGCTGGACCTCGACTCGGCCTGACCAGCGGCCGCCCGTCCGCGATCCGCCCGATTTCCTGGGCGCGGGTACCGGTTGTCACATCGGCTGCCTAGACTGAAGTCCAGGACCTGTTGGCGGGAGGACGAAGTGCCGCTCTCGGAAGAAGAGTTGCGTCTGCTCGAGCAGATGGAACGTGCCCTGGTCGCCGAGGATCCCAAGCTCGCGTCGACCATGCGGGGCACCAGGATGCGCGCGACGGCGCGTCGCCGCGCGATGCTCGCCGGTGGTGTGTTCGTCGTCGGCGTGGCCGTGCTGATGGGCGGAGCCGTGACCCAGGTGATTCCCCTGGGCATCCTCGGGTTCGTGGTGATGCTGGTGTCGGCGTACTTCGCGCTCAGCTCCTGGCGCGGCCAGAACCACGTCGCCGAGCAACCCGGTGCCTCGCCTGCCGCCTCGCCCGGCAGCTTCAGCGTCCTCGACGGCGGCCGTCGCACCAAGCGGCGCAGCGGCCGGCCCTCCCGGGGCCGCGGCGGCTCGTCCGGCTCGATGATGCAGCGCTTCGAGGAGCGCTGGCGCCGCCGTCGCGACCAGAACGGCTTCTGAGCAGGACGGCCCACCCGGTCCCGCGGCGACCGTCAGGCGCCGGAGCGGACCGCCCGGTCCACGTCCTGCTCGCCGAGGAGCGAGCCTCGTCGCCCGAGGGCGCGCCGCGTCCCGACCGAGGCGAGCAGTGACACTGGCAGCCAGGTAGCCCGCACCCGGCGCCTGCGGCCGGCACCTGCCCGCATCGCCTCCCTGCACAGATCGGCGTCGGCCCGCACCTGCTGCGCGCCCGCCTCCTCGTCGGGCAGGTGGCGCGCGTAGCGGGACCGCTCCAGCAGCCCCACCAGCCGGTGCAACGCAGCGGCTGCCTCGGGGTTCGCGACGGCGCCGCGCTGCGATCCGCGTCCCAGCGCGTCGTCCGGGTGGTCGGGGTGACCGAAGGAGGACTGCAGCCGGGCCGCTGAGGTGCGCAGGGTGACCCGGTCGTCCCAGCTGATGGCCAGGTCCGCCGCGGTGTCCCGGATCTCGTCCCAGGCGGCCTCTACCCGACCGCCGGGCGTGGAGGCGCCCGCCCAACGGCGGCGACGCACCAGCTCGCGCAGCAGGCGAGGGGCCAGCAGCAGCAGTGCCACCGCGAGGGCGCCACCCGCCCAGGCGGCGACGGTTGCGGTGCGCACGCCTCCGCCGTCGCCCTCCTTCTCGGCGGCCGCCTGCGCCTCGGCGATCTTGTCGAGCCGGTCGGCCGCCGCTGCGGACGAGGGGGCGCTGCTGGCGGTCGGCGCCACCGGCGCCGCGATCTGCTGGGTGGTGTACGCCGGGACGTCGTCGGCGCGGCTCTGTGGGGTGGGCTCGAAGCGCACCCAGCCGATGCCACCGAAGTACATCTCCGGCCAGGCGTGCAGGTCGTGGGTGCTGTAGACGTAGGTGTTCGGGGCGGCGCGCTCGGGCTTAAGGAAGCCGACCGCCACCCGCGAGGGGATGTTCAGGGTTCGACCCATCAGGGCCATCGCCGCGGCGAACTGCTCGCAGTAGCCGACCCGGCCGCCCTCGCCGGTGGTGAGGAACTGGACCAGCGAGTCCGTGCCGTTGCCTGCGGAGCGTTCCAGGGAGTAGCGGAAGCCGCCGTCCTGGCGGAAGAACCGCTGCAGGTCCACCGCCTGCTCGAACTTGCTCTTCTCGGGGTCGGTGACGCTCAGCGCCAGCCGGCGCACGAAGGGGGACAGGCCGCGCGGCACGGCCGTGTTCGGTGTGGACACCGACGACGGAGCCACGGCCGCCTCGGAGAGCTGCGTCGCGGACGGGCTCAGCGTGAGGGAGCGCAGGTCGTAGCGAAGTCCGGCGCTGTCCTGGTCCTCTGTGGCGCTGACGAAGTCCATGGTGCCGCGGTCGTACCGCCAGTCGCCGGGGGCGTCGAGCGCCGCGACCGGGTACGGCGAGGGCAGCCACCGGGAGTCGAAGGAGTCGCTGATCTGCAGGGAGGCCGAGTACGTGCGCGACCGGACGTCGGTCAGCAGGCCTGGGGGCTTGGGAAGCGCACCGTCGGCCCGCTGCTCGACCGGGATGTCGCGAGCAGACGGCCGCCACGCCTCCCCGTCGAAGGCGTCGAGCACGGACAGCCGCAGGTACGACGGGTCCGGGTCCGAGGTGCGCATCGCGACGACGTCGAGGTCCGCGCCCCGGGTCAGGTCGCGCTTCAGGTCGACCATCGGGTTCGAGATGGACACCGCGTCGCCGTTCCCGTTCCCCCGCCCGGGGCCGCCGTCGAACAGCGTGGCGCTGATCGAGGGCAGGAACAGAGGTGCCGCCACGGCCAGTGCGGTGGTGGTGAGGCCGATCTTGCGCGCAGAGGACCACACTGCCTGCCCGGGCGCCGGCCGGTCCGGCGTGTCCGGACCGAGCGTGCCGGTGGTCAGCGAGGCGCCCCAGCGAGCGAGCCGCTGCTCCTCCGCGGCGGCGATCAGGAAGAGGAAGCAGAGCGCCGCACCGGCGAACTTCACCGCGGGGACGCCGCCGTCCAGGATGCTGACGGCGGCGGTGTAGGCCGCGAGCAGCGGCAGCCCCGCAAGGGGCGCTCGACGCAGGCCGACCGCCAACAGGTCCACCAGCAGTGCGGTCAGGGAGCCTGCCACGATGACCAGCGGGTAGAAGCCGAGGGCGGCCTCGGCCGGGATCGGCGCGCGGAAGCTCTGCGACACGAACACGGACTCCCGCAGGACGTCGGTCATCGCACCCACGCTGGCCGGCGTCGGGAGGAGCCCGCCGATGGCTGCGTCGCCTGCGAACCCCTGCTGGAACCAGAGCAGCAGCAGCACGAGCTGCAGCGCCACGACGAGCGGCGCGGGGAGCCGCGCGGCCCGCAGCGCGATGCCGGTGCCGGCCACCAGCAGGCACGCGACCAGCAGCGGCACCATGTAGGCCGACGCGCGCTCCGCGAACGGTGTCCAGGACAGGAGCGTGACCCAGGTGGCCAGCGCGGCGAGCAGGGACACCAGCCAGGTGCTCGGGCGGCCGGTGCCGCGGCCGGTGCTGCCCGCTGCGGGCGACCCGGACGTCGCCGGGCCGGCGGCGCTCGCGGGGCTGCTGATGGTGGTGGTCATGCGCGTCCCTCCGGCGCCGCCGCCGACATCTGGGGGTGGCTGCTTCCAGTGCGGCCGGCCACGCCGAGCTCCTGCCAGGTCGTCGGCACCGGGTCGTCGGGACCGGCGGAGACCGCTCGCCATCCGTGGGCCCCCAGCCACGCCGTGTGCTGGGCCGTGGCGAGCGAGTCCACGGCGCTCCCGCGGCCCCAGGCGGGTACGTCGAGGACGACGGCCATGGCGCTCGAGGCCGAGTGCCGCATCCGCACCAGGGCGCTGGTGTCTCGCTCCTCGATGTCGCCGAGCACCGCGACGAGGAGCCCCGAGTGACCGACCTCGGGCAGCCAGCGGAAGTCGATGCGGGGGTCAGGGCTGGCCGTCAGGACCGCAAGCGACTCCAGCAGCGGCGCCGTCTCGGCGGACACGGAATCGTGCTCGTGCCGCTGGCCGGAGACGTCCTGGCTGCGCGCGCTGACGAGCCGGACGCTGAACCCTCGCTGCACCAGGTGCACGGCGACCGACGCCGCCACCGCGACCGCGTGCTCGAGCGAGGAGGCGGCGCCGGTGCCCCGGTGTGCGAAGGTGCGGTTGTCGACGAAGAGCGTGGCGCGCGACTGCCAGGGCTGCTCCTCGCGGCGCACCATCAGCTCCCCCGCGTGCGCGCTGCTGCGCCAGTGCACCCGGCGCAGGTCGTCCCCGCGCCGGTACTCCCGCACCGTCACGTCCTCGGCGCTGCCGCTGGCGAAGGCGCGGGGGCGGTTGTCCCCGGACCCTGTCCAGGCACCGGAGAGCGGGATCGCCGGCAGCGCCACGACCGGAGGCGTCACGACGAGCGAGGAGGTGCTCTGGAAGGTGCGCCCGAGCTGCACGAGCCCGAAGGGATCGCTGAGCCGCACCTTCATCGGCCCGACCTCGAACCGGCCCCGGACGTCGGACCTCACGACGTAGGAGACCGTGCGCTGCCACCCGGTGCCCATCCGGTCCACGACGAAGCGCGGGCGCGTGCCCAGCACGTACGGGATCTGCTCCTCGAGCAGGAGCACGCCGGTCGGCATCCGGCCGTCGTTGGTGAGGTCGAGCTGCACGGTGGCCTGCTGCCCGGCGCCGACCAGCGCGGGCGCCAGAGAGCGGACCAGGCCGAGGCGGTAGCGGCTGCGGCCGAGGAAGAACGCCGTCGCGAGCGGCAGCAGCACCAGCAGCGCGCCGACGCGCACCAGCTCGTCGTACCCCAGGAACAGGGCGCACACCAGCGCGGTGCCGCCGGCGGCGAGGAAGGCGCGTCCGCGGGTGGTCAGGGCCGAAAGGGCTTCTCGCATCGGGTCCCGGTCCTCAGCGGACCGTGCGCCGGCTCTCGGGCATCGGGACGGCGGCCACGATCTGCCGCAGGGCCGCCTGCGGGGTGCGCCCGCTCATGGACGCCTCGACGGTGGTGAGCATGCGGTGCGAGAGCACCTGGACGGCCAGCCCCTGCACGTCGTCGGGGAGCACGTAGTCGCGCCCGGCCATCGCCGCGGCCGCCTTGGCAGCGCGGACCAGGTGCAGGGTGGCCCGCGGGGACGCGCCGAGCATCAGCTCGGTGGAGCTGCGGGTGGCGGTGCTGATCGCCACCGCATAGCGCTGCACCGCTTCGGAGACGTAGACCTGCCCCACGATGTCGATCAGCTTGCGGATCTCGGTGGCATCCGCGACCGGCTCGAGGTCGTCGAGCGGGTTGGCGCCGGTGTGGCTGTCGAGCATGGCGATCTCCGCCGACTCGACGGGGTAGCCCATCGAGACACGCGCCATGAACCGGTCCCGCTGCGCCTCGGGCAACGCGTAGGTGCCCTCCATCTCGATCGGGTTCTGCGTCGCGATCACCATGAACGGCGACTCCAGGACGTACGTCGTCCCGTCCACCGTGACCTGCTTCTCCTCCATGCACTCCAGCAGCGCGGACTGGGTCTTCGGGGAGGCGCGGTTGATCTCGTCACCGACCACGATGTTGGCGAAGATCCCGCCCGGCCGGAACTCGAACTCCCGGGTGTCCTGGTTGAAGATCGACACGCCCGTGACGTCTGAGGGCAGCAGGTCCGGCGTGAACTGGATGCGGCGCACCGAGCAGTCGATGGAGCGCGCCAGCGCCTTGCTCAGCATCGTCTTGCCGACGCCGGGCACGTCCTCGATCAGCAGGTGACCGTCGGAGAGCAGCACCACCAGCGCGAGCTCGGTGACCTCGGGCTTGCCCTCGATCACCTTCTCGATGCTCGCCCTGATCCGCCCGGTGACCCGCGCCAGGGTGTCAAGGTCGGCTCCCCCGGACCTGCCGAGGGTCGTCGCCCTCTCGTGCGCTGCGGTCACGCTGTCCTCTTTCGTCGTCTTCCGGCCGTCGTCGCGACGTACGACGCGACCGGGCCGGCGCAGGCCCGGTCCGGACACGGTCCTCCCAGTGAACCGCATCGCTCAAGCCGTTGTCCCTGTGAGGTGCCCGGGAACCCGCGTCCGGTCGCTTCCAACACGGCGGAAATGGTTGACCGTGGAGCATCGTGGAGTAGAGTGGAGCGCAGTGGAGGAGCGAGTGGCTGTTTCGCATCGGACTGGGAGGTGCGGGTGTTCTTCGGCACCTACACACCCCGGCTCGACGACAAGGGGCGGCTCTTCCTCCCGGCGAAGTTCCGGGACGAGCTGGCCGGCGGGCTCGTGGTGACGCGCGGGCAGGAGCGCTGCCTGTACGTGTGGTCCCTCGAGGAGTTCGGCAAGCTCACCGAGCGGCTGCGGGAGACCTCGGTCACCAGCAGGTCGGCCCGGGACTACGTGCGGATGTTCTTCGCCGGCGCCTCGGACGAGGTCCCGGACAAGCAGGGCCGGATCACGGTGCCGCCGATGCTGCGGGACTACGCGTCCCTGGACCGGGACTGCGTCGTGATCGGCGCGATGAACCGGATCGAGATCTGGGACGCCACCGCGTGGCAGAGCTACTCGGACCAGCAGGAACAGGCCTTCGCGGACCTCTCCGAGGAAGTCTTCCCGGGCCTGTGAGCAGCACAGCAGCACGGCTCGAGAGCCGGAGTCGCAGGACGAGGTCTCGCGTCCGCTCGTCGCCGCACCGTCTGGCACACCTTCCCCGGTGCCAGAAGGACCGCGGCGAGGAGCGGGCGGGGACCTGGCCCGGCGAACCCGTCCAGCAGTCCGCACCTGTCGGAGCGAGCGAGGTCGACACCATGCCCGACAGCACGACGGTGACCGGGCCCGACACCGGACCCCCGACCCGCAGGGTCCGCCATGAGGTCCGCGACGGACTGGCTGTGGCGGCCTTCTCCGCGCTCGCGTCGACCGGCCTGGCGCTGCTCCTGCTGCTGCTGGTCACCGTGGCCGGTCCGGGACCGCGATGACCGAGGACGCCCGGCACGTGCCGGTGCTGCTGGACCGGATCGTCGCCCTGGTCGCCCCGGCGCTGCAGCCCACGGACGCTGGGTCTCGGAGCTCCACCCTCCTCGTCGACGCCACGCTCGGGCTCGGCGGACACGCCGAGGCGGTCCTGCAGCGGTGCCCTCACGCGCACCTGATCGGCATCGACCGGGACCCGCACGCGCTGGACCGCAGCCGCACCCGACTCGCGGCGTACGGCGAGCGCGTCACCCTCGTGCACGCGGTGTACGACGAGATCGGCGACGTGCTCGTGGAGCTGGGCCACCCGCACGTCGACGGCGTGCTCTTCGACCTGGGCGTCTCCTCGATGCAGCTCGACCTGCGCGAGCGCGGCTTCGCCTACGCCGCCGACGCGCCGCTGGACATGCGGATGGACGACACCACCGGCCCCACCGCCGCCGACGTCCTCAACGACTACCCCGTCGAGGAGCTCATCCGGGTGCTGCGGCACTACGGCGAGGAGCGCTTCGCCCGCCGGATCGCCGAGACCGTCGTGCGCGAGCGTGCCAGGGAGCCGTTCCGCCGCTCGGGACGTCTCGTCGAGCTCCTCTACGACACCATCCCGGCGCCCGCCCGGCGCACCGGCGGGCACCCCGCCAAGCGCACCTTCCAAGCCCTGCGGATCGAGGTGAACGACGAGCTCGGTGCCCTGCGCAGGGCCCTGCCCGCGGCGGTCGCAGCGATCGGGGTGGGCGGACGGGTGGTGGTGATGTCGTACCACTCGCTGGAGGACCGGATCACCAAGCAGGTCTTCGCCCGAGCGACCCGCAGCACCGTGCCGCACGACCTCCCGGTGGTGCCGCCCGGCCTCGAGCCACCCCTGCGGCTCGTCACCCGAGGAGCAGAGAGGGCGACCGAGACGGAGGTGGCGGCGAACCCGCGCGCCGCGTCCGTGCGGTTGCGGGCTGTGGAGCGCGTGCACTCCGGGGTGCCCGCATGAGCAGCACCAGCGAAGCCGCCACGACCGCCGCCACGACCGCCGCCACGACCGCCGCCGGACCCGCCGACGAAGGAGACTCCCGATGAGCACTCTGATCGACCAGGCCCGCCGGGTGCCGCGCTTCGCGGAGGCGGCGGTGGAGCGCGCCCGCCTCACCGTGGTGCCACGGACCGCGTCCCAGCGGGCGGCCCCGCTGCCCTTCGTGACGCTGGTGTCCCTGCTGCTCGTCGGCGGCGTCGCCGGGCTGCTGCTCTTCAACACCTCGATGCAGCAGGTGTCCTTCACGGCGACCGCGCTGGAGCAGAAGGCGCAGCTGCTCGACGCGCGACGCCAGTCGCTGCAGATGGAGCTGGACCGACTGCGCAACCCACAGCGCGTCGCACTCGCCGCGCGAAGGATGGGCATGGTGCCGCCGGCCACCCCGGTCTTCCTGCGGCTGAGCGACGGCAAGGTGCTCGGCAAGCCGCTGCCGGCGACGCCCGACGAGGCGTTCCGGATCACCCCGCTGCCGACCAGCAAGCCCCGGCGCCTGGCCCCGCGGCCGGTCTACGTCGACCTGAGCGCCGAGGCCCAGCGGTCGCTGGTCGGCGCGGCACCCGGGGCACGAGCCGCTCGGGGAGGTACAAACGGTTCCGTGACCGAGAGCCAGGCGAGCCCGCGGTGACCTCGGGTCGCCGACCTGCCCCGTCGACCCGGCGCCCGTCCCGCGGGCGCAGCGCCTCTCCCGCCCGCCGGCGCAGCGCCTCCCTGGTCCGGCTGCGCGTCGGTTTCCTGGTCATCGCCATGGTGGTGTCGGTGTTCGCGGCCCGGCTCCTGCAGCTGCAGGGCGTCGACGCCCAGGCGTACGTCGCCAAGGCCCGAGCCGAGGGGGTGGTGACGGTCAGCCTGCCGGCCACCCGCGGCACCGTCACCGACCGCAACGGCACCCCGCTGGCCAGCTCGGTCGACGGCCTGATGCTCGTCGCCGACCCGACCGTCACCGTCAAGCACGCCAGCGAGATCGCGACCATCGTGGCGCGACGCCTCGACGTCGACTACTTCGAGGTGCTGCAACGGCTCCGCAAGCCCTACACGCACTTCCAGTACGTCGCGCGCCGGGTGCCCGCGGACCGGGCGCACGGCGTGGTCGCGGAGATCAAGGCCCGCGGGTTCAAGGGCATCGACACCCGCCGCGACCCGGTGCGGTCCTACCCGGCCGACGATGTCGCGGCGAACCTGCTGGGGTTCCTGAACGCCGACGGCAACCCCGCCGAGGGCGCCGAGCTGATGTTCGACCACCTGCTGGCCGGCAAGGACGGGTCCGCGAGCTACGAGGTCGGCGGCGGCAACCGGATCCCGCTGGGCGACAACAGCAGCGTCCCGCCGCGCAGCGGCCGCAACCTCCAGCTCACCGTGGACCGCGACGTGCAGTGGTACACCCAGCGCGTGCTGCGCTCCGCCGTCCAGGGGGCCGAGGCCGCGTCGGGATCGGCGGTGGTCCTCGACACGAAGACCGGACAGCTGCTCGCGCTCGCCGACTACCCGACCTTCGACGCCAACAAGCCGGCACTGTCGCGGGAGCGGGACCTCGGTGCGCCGTCCCTGCGCAACGTCTACGAGCCGGGCTCGGTGCAGAAGGTGCTCACCGCCGCTGCGCTCGTCGACGCCCGCAAGGTCCTTCCGCGCACTCGGATCACCGTGCCCAGCGAGCTGCCGCGCGGCGAGCGGGTCATCCACGACTACTTCGAGCACAAGCGGCTGCGCCTCACCCTGACCGGGGTCATCGCCAAGTCCTCCAACATCGGGACCGTCCTGGCCGCCGACCAGTTCAGCCCCCGGCAGCTGCACGACTACCTGCGCCGGTTCGGGCTCGGTCAGCGCACCGGCATCGGGGTGAACGGCGAGTCGCCCGGCGTACTGCCGGACTGGCGCTCCTGGCAGCAGATCAACCAGGACACCATCGCGTTCGGGCAGGGGGTGGCGGTCACCGCGGTGCAGATGGCCGCCGCGGTGAACGCCATCGCCAACGATGGGCTGTACGTCTCGCCCAGCATGGTCAAGGGGGAGGCCACCACGGCGGAGGGCGCCACGGTCGGGTCGGACACGACCACCGTCCGCCGGGTGATCAGCGCCCGCGCCGCCCGGCTCACCGCGGGGATGATGGAGGCGGTCACCAACCCCGACACCGGCACCGCGGGAGTCGCCGCCGTCGAGGGCTACCGGGTCGCCGGCAAGACCGGCACCGCTCAGGTGGTCGACGAGCGGACCGGCCGCTACAGCGACAAGGACTTCACGGTCTCCTTCGCCGGCTTCGCGCCTGCCGACAAGCCCCGCTTCACCGTCTACGTCGTGGTCAAGAACCCCCGCAACGGGGGCGGGGGCGGGTCCATCGGCGGCCCCGCGTTCTCCAGGATCATGAGCTACCTGCTGCAGCGGTACGCCGTGCCGCCGACGGGGACCCGGGAACCCACACCGACGATCGAGTGGTGAGCCGGACAGGTAGCCTCACGGGCGTGCCCGACCAGATCCCGCTGCGCCCGGCGCACCCCGTGCGGACCTCCTGGCCGGAGCTCGTCGAGCGGCTCGGAGGGGACCTGCTCGAGGTCCGCGGCGCCCCCGCCGAGGGAGCGGGGCCGCACCTGACGGGGGTGACCATCAGCTCGCTGCGGGTGCGACCCGGAGACCTGTACGTCGCCCCGGCAGGCGCCCGGGCGCACGGAGCGGCGTTCGCTGCAGCGGCGGTCGCCGACGGCGCCGTCGCCGTGCTCACCGACCCGGCGGGCGTGGCCGTGCTCGAGGAGGCGGAGACCGCCTGCACCGCGCCGGTGCTGGTCGTCGAGCGGCCCCGGTCGGTGCTGGGGGCGCTGGCCGCACGCGTCTACGGCAACCCCGCGTCGTCCCTGCGGCTGGTCGGGGTCACCGGCACCCAGGGCAAGACCACCACCACCCGGCTCGCCGACGCAGCGCTCACCGCCGCCGGGGTGGCCTCGGCGGTGGTCGGCACGCTGGGCACGCGGGTCAACGGCACTGAGGTGGAGACCTCCCTCACCACGCCCGAGGCGCCGGACCTGCACGCGCTGTTCGCGGTGATGGCGGAGCAGCAGGTGGCCGCCTGCGCGATGGAGGTCTCCAGCCACGCCCTGGTGATGGGGCGCGTCGACGGCGTGGTCTTCGACGTCGCCTGCTTCACCAACCTGGGCCGTGACCACCTCGACTTCCATGCCGACGTGGAGGAGTACTTCTCCGCAAAGGCGTCGCTGTTCACCCCGGAGCGGGCCCGGTCCGGCCTGGTGAACGTCGACGACGACTTCGGGCGCCGGCTCGTCGCGGAGGCCGGGATCCCGGTGCGCACGTTCTCGCTCCGCGACCCCGACGCGGACTGGCGCGCAGGTGAGGTCCACCCCGGACCCGACGGCTCCTCGTTCACGGTGCACACCCCCGCCGGGCAGTCGTTCCGAGCGCGGGTGCCGCTGACCGGCGGCTACAACGTCGCGAACGCCCTGTGCGCGATCGCGGCGCTCGCCGAGGTCGGCTTCGACGCCGCCGGCGTCGCCGAGGCGCTGGGCAGGTCGCAGGGCGTGCCGGGGCGGCTCGAGCGGGTGGACGCGGGCCAGGAGTTCCTGGCGCTGGTCGACTACGCCCACAAGCCGGACGCGGTCACCGCCGCCCTCACCGCGGTCAGGCCGCTGACCGAGCGGAGCCTGGTGGTGGTGCTCGGTGCCGGCGGCGAGCGGGACCCGGGCAAGCGGCCGCTGATGGGTGAGGTGGCGGCCAGGCTCGCCGACGTGCTGGTGGTCACCGACGACAACCCGCGCGGCGAGGACCCGGCGGCGATCCGCGGCGAGCTGCTGGCGGGGGCCGACACGGTGCCCGCCGGCGAGCGGGCGCAGGTGCACGAGGTGGGCGACCGTCGGGCCGCGATCAGGCTGGCGGTGCGTCTGGCCGGGCCGGGGGACACCGTCGTCGTCGCCGGCAAGGGCCACGAGACCGGCCAGGAGGTCGCTGGCGCCGTGCATCCCTTCGACGACCGCGAGGTGCTGCGCGAGGAGCTGGCCGACCGGTGATCGCGATGAACCTCGCGGAGATCGCCGCGGTGGTGGGCGGCTCGGTCGTCCACGACCTCGGAGCCACCGTGACCGGACCGGCGTTCGTGGACAGCCGGGTCGCCGAGCACGGTGGACTGTTCGTGGCCGTGGTCGGCGAGCGCGTGGACGGTCACGACTACGCCGCCGCGGCGACCGACGCCGGCGCCGCGGCCGTGCTGTCCTCGCGCGACACGGGCCGGCCCGGCGTGGTCGTGACGGACCCGGTCGCGGCGCTCGGGACGCTGGCCCGTCACTGCCTGAGCCGGCTGCCTCGGGTGCGGGTCGTCGCACTGACCGGCTCGCAGGGCAAGACCAGCACCAAGGACGTGCTCGCCCAGGTGCTCGCCGCGGCGGGACGCACGGTGGCCACCCACGGCTCCTTCAACAACGAGCTCGGGCTGCCGCTGACCGTGCTGCGCGCCGACACCACGACCGAGTTCCTGGTGCTCGAGAGGGGCGCCCGCCACCTCGGGGACCTGCGCGCCTCGTGCCGCATCGCGCCGCCGGACGTCGCGCTCGTCCTCAACGTGGGCAAGGCGCACCTGGGGGAGTTCGGCTCGCAGGACGCGATCGCCTCGGCCAAGGGCGAGATCGTGGAGGCGCTCGGGCCCGCCGGCGTCGCGGTGCTCAACGCCGACGACCCCCTGGTGGCGGCGATGGCGGAGCGGACCCTCGCGCAGGTGCGCACCTTCGGTGCCACGGCCTCGGCGGACGTGCACCTCACCGACATCCGGCTCGACGACCTCGGGCGCCCCTCCTTCACGCTGCACACCTCGACCGCCCGGGCCGACGTCTCCCTCCGGCTGGTCGGGGAGCACCAAGCGGGCAACGCGGTCGCAGCGGCCGCCGTGGCGCTGGCCCTCGGTGTGCCGCTGGGAGTCGTCGCCCCCGCGCTGTCCTCCGCATCGGCCACCTCGCGCGGGCGCATGGAGGTGGCCGAGCGAGGCGACGGGGTGACCGTGGTCGACGACGCCTACAACGCCAACCCGGACTCGATGCGTGCGGCGCTCAAGGCGCTGGCCGCTCTCGGACGTGGCCGTCAGGGGTCGCGGACCCTGGCCGTGCTGGGGGAGATGCGCGAGCTGGGCCCGTCGTCGCTCGAGGAGCACGATGCGGTGGGCAGACTGGCGGTGCGGCTGGACATCCACCGGCTCCTGGTCGTCGGAGAGGCCGCGAGACCGATCCACCTGGGAGCCTCGTTGGAGGGGTCCTGGGGCGATGAGTCGGTGTTCGTCCCCGACAACGACGCGGCGCTCGGGTGGCTCCGGGAGAACCTCGCCCCCGGTGACGTGGTGCTGTTCAAGGCCTCGAACGCCGCCCGGCTGAGCAACGTCGCGCACGCCGTACTGGCCGACGTCCCGCCCGACGTGCCGCCCGAGGTCCCGCCCGCCGGGAGCGTCGGCGGATGAGGGCGATCCTGCTCGCCGGCGGGCTGTCGCTCATCTTCACCCTCCTCGGGACACGGGTGGCGATCCGGGTGCTCACCACCAAGGGCTACGGGCAGCTCATCCGCGACGACGGGCCGACGACCCACCACACCAAGCGCGGCACGCCGACGATGGGCGGGCTGGTGATCATCCTGTCGGTGGTCTGCGCCTACCTGCTGGCCAAGCTGATCACCCAGGACGCGCCGTCGTGGTCCGCGGTGCTGCTGCTGTTCCTCCTGGTCGGGCTCGGCACGGTCGGTTTCCTCGACGACTACATCAAGATCGCCAAGCAGCGCAGCCTCGGCCTGCGCAGCAAGGCGAAGTTCGCCGGCCAGACGCTGGTCGCGGTCGTGTTCGCTGCGCTCGCCCTGACCATGCCCGACGACCGGGGCCAGACGCCGGCCTCCCGGCACGTGTCCTTCACCCGTGACTTCGAGGACCTCACCCTGCCCTCGGTCCTCGTCGTGCTGCTCATCCTGGTCATGATCTCGGGGTCCAGCAACGCGGTGAACCTCACCGACGGCCTGGACGGGCTGGCCTCCGGAGCCTCCACGATGGTGTTCGGCGCCTACACGCTCGTCAACATCTGGCAGAACAACCAGTGGTGCGCCATCACCGCCGGCAGCAAGTGCTACGACGTCCGCGACCCGCTCGACCTCGCGGCGGTGGCCGCGGCGCTCACCGGCGCGTGCTTCGGCTTCCTGTGGTGGAACGCCTCGCCGGCCAAGATCTTCATGGGTGACACCGGGTCGCTGTCGCTGGGTGGTGCGCTGGCGGGCATGGCGGTGCTCACCCACACCGAGTTCCTGCTCGCCGTGCTCGGTGGTCTCTTCGTCATCCAGACGCTCTCGGTCATCCTGCAGGTCGGCTACTTCAAGGCGACCGGGGGCAAGCGGATGTTCCGGATGGCGCCGTTGCACCACCACTTCGAGCTCAAGGGCTGGGACGAGATCACCGTCGTGATCAGGTTCTGGATCATCACCGGCATCTGCGTGGCCGCGGGTCTCGGGATCTTCTACGCCGAGTGGGTGACGGGGGCGTGAGCGTCCCGGTGCGGCTCGACGCCCTCGGCCGGCGTACGCCGTGGGACGGGGTGAGGGCCGTCGTGGTCGGCATCGGCGCCTCGGGCTTCGCCGCCGCGGACACGCTGCTGCACCTGGGCGCGCGGGTCACGGTGCTCGCCGAGTCCGCCGACGAGCGCCAGCAGGAGAAGGCCGCCCTGCTCGAGGTGCTCGGCGCAACGGTGCGCATCGGTCCCGGCGCCAGCGTCGGGCTCCCCGAGGACGTGGACCTGCTGGTCACCTCGCCCGGCGTGCCGCCGACCGCGCCACCGATCGTCGCGGCGACCGGACGCGGCGTTCCGGTCTGGGGCGAGGTGGAGCTCGCCTGGCGGGTGCGCGACCCGGAGCGTCCCGGGGCCTGGGTGTGCGTCACGGGCACGAACGGCAAGACCACCACCGTGCAGATGCTGGACTCCATCCTGCGGGCCGGTGGCGTCGCCGCCATCGCCTGCGGCAACGTGGGTCTCCCGATCGTGGAGGCGGTGATGGACCCTGCCCCCTACAACGTCTACGCCGTGGAGCTGTCGAGCTTCCAGCTGCACTACACCTCGTCGATGTCCGCGCACTCGGCCGCCGTCCTCAACGTCGCCGAGGACCACCTCGACTGGTACGAATCGATGCAGGCGTACGCCGCCGACAAGGGCCGCATCTACGAGCAGGTGCGGACCGCCTGCGTCTACAACGTCGCCGACCCGGTGACGGAGCGGCTGGTCCGCGAGGCCGACGTCGTCGAGGGCGCCCGCGCCGTCGGGTTCACGCTGGGCACGCCCGCGGTGGGCATGGTCGGTCTCGTCGAGGACGTGCTCGCGGACCGCGCCTTCGTCGAGGAGCGGACGCACAGCGCCGCCGAGCTGTGCACGGTCGCGGACCTCGGCTCGCCCGCGCCGCACGTCGTGGCCAACGCGTTGGCCGCGGCAGCCCTCGCCCGCTCCGTCGGGCTGCCGACCACCGCTGTGCGGGACGGGCTGCGCGCCTTCCGGCCCGACGGCCACCGCATCAGCGACCTCGGCAGCGTGGCCGGGGTCGCCTACGTCGACGACTCCAAGGCCACGAACCCGCACGCGGCCGCCAGCTCGCTTCAGGCCTACGACCGCGTGGTGTGGGTGGCCGGGGGGCTGGCGAAGGGGGCCTCCTTCGACGCGCTGGTCGCCGCGGTCCGCTCCCGGCTGCGCGGGGTGGTGCTGATCGGCCGGGACCGCGCCGTGATCGCCGAGGCGCTGGCGCGACACGCCCCCGATGTCCCGGTGATCGCCGTCGACGGCGGGAACACTGAGGTCATGGACCGCGTGGTCGGAGCCGCCGCTGACCTGGCCCAGCCAGGTGACACCGTGCTGCTCGCCCCCGGGTGCGCGTCCATGGACATGTTCGCGAACTACGGCGCCCGCGGGGATGCCTTCGCCGAGGCGGTCGCCCGCCTCCGCGGCCGCTGAGCCACCGTGCTCCCCGGACGGCTTCCGCCCTTCAGGCGCGAGGAGGACACCCGGTGACCACCACGGCAGGCGAGCGTCGTCCGGTCGGCACGTCGGTCGACCCTCCGGTCCACGGGGAGGGCCCGGCCGCCGGCCGGCTCTCTGCCCTCCGGGCGTCGGCCGCGCACCTGCTGGACCGCCCGCTCACGTCGTACTACCTGCTGCTCGGGGCCTCCTCGCTCCTGCTGGTGATCGGGCTGATGGAGGTGATGAGCGCCTCCAGCGTGGACGGGTTCGTGCGCTACGGGAACAGCTACTACTGGTTCCTGCGCCAGCTCACCTGGGTGGCCCTCGGCCTGCCGGCCGCCTTCCTCGCCACCCGGCTGCCGCACCGGGTCCTGCGCGCGTTCGCCTGGCCGGGTCTCCTCGTCGCAGTGGTGCTGCTGGCGCTGACCCAGACCACCCTGGGGGTCTCGGTCAACGGCAACCAGAACTGGCTGGCGCTCGGCCCGGTGGTCGTGCAGCCCGCGGAGGTGGCCAAGCTGTCGGTGATCCTGTGGTGCGCGGACGTCTACGCACGCAAGGAGCGGCTGCTCGGCGACTGGCGGCACACGCTGATGCCGGTCGCCCCGGTCACCGCGCTGATCATCGGCCTGGTGCTGGTCGGCGGCGACCTCGGCACGGGGCTGGTGCTGATGGCGATCGCGCTCGGGCTGCTGTGGGTGGTCGGCGCCCCGACCCGGCTGTTCGTCGGTGCGATCCTCACCGTGGGCGTCCTCGCGCTCTACCTGGCCACCACCAGCGACGAGCGCCTCCAGCGGCTGACCAACTTCGCCGACCCGTTCAAGGACTACCAGGGGGCGGGGTGGCAGCCGGCGCACGGCCTGTTCGCCATCTCCGGCGGCGGCATCTTCGGCAAGGGCATCGGCGCCAGCCAGCAGAAGTGGGGAGCCCTGCCCGAGGCGCACACCGACTTCATCTTCGCGGTGCTCGGCGAGGAGCTGGGACTGGTCGGCACCCTGCTGGTGCTCGGGCTGTTCCTGACCATCGCGTACGCCGGTCTGCGGGTGGCGCTGCGGACCTCCGACCCGTTCGTCCGCTACATGGCCGCCGGCATCACGGTCTGGCTGACCGCCCAGATGATGATCAACGTCGGCATGGTCCTCGCGCTGCTCCCGGTGATAGGACTGCCCCTGCCGCTGGTGTCCTACGGAGGCTCGGGGCTGCTGCCGTCCCTCGTGGCGCTCGGCCTGCTGGTGTCCTTCGCGAGGTCCGAGCCGGGGGCGCACGCGGCGCTGCAGGACCGCCGGCGCCGACGCGCCGCCGGGGTGAACGCCGAGGGCGGCCTGTCGAGTCGCCACCGATGAGAGTGCTGCTGGCGGGGGGCGGCACGGCCGGGCACACCTCTCCGCTCCTGGCCACTGCCGATGCGCTGCGCCGCCTCGAGGACCCGGCGGACCCGGTCCAGGTGACGGCCCTGGGCACGCCACGGGGGATCGAGGTCCGGGTGGTGCCCGAGGCGGGGTACCCCCTCGAGCTGGTGCCGCCGGTCCCGCTGCCACGCCGGCCCTCCGCAGACCTGGCCCGGGTCCCCGGGCGACTGCGGGGCGCCTACCGGGCCGCGCTGGACGTCGTGGACCGGGTCCGTCCCGACGTGGTGGTCGGCTTCGGAGGGTACGTCTGCGTGCCGGCGTACCTCGCTGCTCGCAGGCGCCACCTGCCGCTGGTCGTGCACGAGGGCAACGCCAGGCCCGGCATCGCCAACCGGCTCGGGGCCCGGCTCACCGCGTCGGTGGCCACCAGCTTTCCCGGGACGCCGTTGCGGCACGCCTCCTGCGTCGGCCTGCCGATCAGGCGGATGATCTCCACGCTGGACCGCTCCGCGCTGCGAGACCAGGCGAGGCGGACGCTCGGCCTGGAGCCGGGGCGGCCCACGCTGCTGGTCACCGGTGGGAGCCAGGGGGCCCGGCGGCTCAACCAGGCCGTCTCCGGCGCAGAGTCGTGCCTGCGTGAGGCCGGGATCCAGGTGCTGCACGTGGTGGGTCCGCAGGGCGAGGTGTCCGTGGCCAGGGCGGACGGCGCGCCGCCGTACGTCGTGCTGCCCTACGTCGACCGGATGGACCTCGCCTACGCCGCGGCGGACCTGGTGGTCTGCCGGGCCGGGGCCAACACCGTCACCGAGGTCGCGGCGGTCGGGCTGCCGGCGGTCTTCGTGCCGCTGCCCATCGGCAACGGCGAGCAGGAGCTCAACGCGCGGCCCGTGGTGGACGCCGGAGGGGGGTTGCTGGTGCGCGACGCCGACCTGACCAGCGACCGGGTCTGCGAGCTGGTCCCCGACCTGCTCACCGACCCGGCGCGGCTGGAGGCGATGTCGCGGGCCGCGGAGGACCTGGTGCCTCGGGACGCCGACGAGAAGCTTGCCCGCATGGTCCTCGCCGCCGCTGGGACGAGGCGCCGATGAGGGTGCCCGTGCCCGAGAACCTGCCGCCCGCCGACCGGCTGGGCCGGGTCCACTTCGTGGGCATCGGCGGGGCCGGCCTGTCCGGGATCGCCCGGATCATGCTGGCCCGCGGCATCACCGTCAGCGGGAGCGACGCCGCGGACTCACCGACGCTCGAAGCGCTGCGGGCCCGAGGCGCGCGCTGCCATGTGGGACACGCCGCCTCGCAGGTGCAGGACGTGGACACCGTGGTGGTGTCCACGGCGGTCCGCGAGGACAACCCGGAGGTGCGTGAGGCGCTGCGTCGGGGCCTGCGCCTGCTGCCCCGGTCCGCCGCACTGGTCGCCGTGATGGCGGGGCGCCAGGTGGTCGCCGTCGCGGGCACGCACGGCAAGACCACCACGACGTCACTGCTCACGGTCGCCCTCCGGCACTGCGACGCCGACCCGTCCTTCGCCATCGGCGGCGAGGTCACCGCGCTCGGCTCGAACGCCCACGACGGCTCGGGGCGGCTCTTCGTCGCGGAGGCGGACGAGAGCGACGGGGCGTTCCTGGCCTACTCGCCCTTCGCTGCGGTGGTCACCAACGTGCAGGCCGACCACCTCGACAACTACGGCACGGTGGCGGCCTACCGGGAGGCCTTCACCGCCTTCCTCGACCGGGTGGACCGCGGCGGCTTCCTGGTGGTCTGCATCGACGACCCGGGGGCTGCTGACCTCGCCGACCAGGCGGAGGCTGCCGGGCTGGACGTGGTGCGGGTCGGCGAGTCGGAGGGTGCCCACGTGCGGGCCGAGGCCCTCGAGTTCGCCGGCACCACCTCCCGGTTCACCGTGGTCGACCGCGGGCGGCGCATCGGCGAGGTCACCTTGCGGATCCCGGGCCGGCACTACGTGGCGGACGCACTGTGCGCGCTGGCCGCCGGGCTGCGGCTGGGCTTCCCCTTCGCGGACCTCCGCAGCGGGCTCGAGTCCTTCACCGGCACCCGCCGGCGGATGGAGCACAAGGGCACGGTCGGCGGCGTGCGGGTGTACGACTCCTACGCCCACCACCCGGCCGAGATCGCCGGCGACCTGCAGGCGGCCCGGTCTGTCGCCGGCTCCGGGCGCCTGGTGGTGGCCTTCCA
Organism: Nocardioidaceae bacterium; assembly: GCA_035634095.1. Lineage (GTDB taxonomy): Bacteria > Actinomycetota > Actinomycetes > Propionibacteriales > Nocardioidaceae > Nocardioides_B. Next base: position 25,588 of record DASQDP010000188.1, read on the forward strand.
GCCGCACCTGGTCTCGCGCACCCGGATCTTCGGCCCCGACATGGGCCGTGCCCTGGGCGCCGCCGACACCGTCGTGGTGATGGACGTCTACGTCGCACGCGAGGACCCGGAGCCGGGGGTGGACGGCGCGATGGTCGCCGGGCACGTCCCGCTGCCGCCCGGGGACGTGCTCTTCGAGCCGGACTGGTCCGCGACCGCCCCGGCGCTGGTGGAGCGCGCCCGGCCCGGCGACGTCGTGCTGACGCTCGGAGCCGGTGACGTCACGCTGGTCGGCCCCCAGGTCCTGGGGCTGCTGGCCGACCGGGCGGAGGAAGGGCGTTGAGCCTGTTCACGAGGGACCGTGGCGTCGCTGCGGGGAGCAGCGGCGACGACGAGAGGACGGTGCGGATCGCGCACCGACGGTTCGTGCGCCGCCAGTGGGCGCGCCGCTGGCTGACCTGGCGGCCGGTCGTGGCGGGACTGGTGCTGCTCGGCCTGGTGGTGGCCGGGGCCTGGCTGGTCTTCCTCTCCCCGGTCCTGGCGGTGGCGGGAGTGCAGGTGCACGGCAGCAGCGTGCTCACCCCGGCGGCCGTGCGCCGGGCAGCCGCCGTGCCGACCGGGGCGCCGCTGGCCACCGTCGACCTCGACGCGGTCCGGGAGCGGGTCCGGCGACTGCCTGCGGTCGAGGACGCCGACGTGTCCCGGTCCTGGCCGGACCGGGTGCGGGTCGACGTCACCGAGCGCCGTGCGGTCGCCGTGCTGGAGACGGCCGACGGTGGCCGGCTGGAGGGCCTGGACGGTCGGGGAGTGGTGTTCCGGCAGTTCGCCGAGCGTCCCGACGACCTTCCCGTGGTGCGGCGCGGAGAGAGCGGGGACCCGATCGACGACGGCGGGGAGGTGGACGCGGACGCGCTGGCAGAGGCGGCCACCGTCGCCGCCTCCCTCCCTGCGGCGCTGGCAGCCCGGGTGGCCCACGTCGAGGTGCACACCGTGGACCGGATCACGTTGCGCCTGCGCGGCGGCCGCGAGGTGCGGTGGGGGAGCGCGGACGACTCGGCGACCAAGGCCCATGTGCTCGAGGTGCTGCTGGAGCAGCCGGGCAGCTACTTCGACGTGAGCACGCCGGGGCAGCCGATCCTGCGCCGCTGACCCGCCGGATTCCCTGGGGGCCCAGGGAATCCGGCACAGCCCCAGCGTTGCAACGGCGGGGGTGTGCAGGTTTCGTCGGGGCGGTCCGGGTCTGGACGGCGCCAGAACGGCGCGGCACCCCGGTGAGAAATCGACGCACTCGCGCGCCACGCCGCGTGTCTGCGCCGATCCCGTGCTGCGGTCCCCTAGTTTCTTTCTCAACGCGAGGTTGACATAACTATAACCCTCTACTTCACGGTGAGGGTTCTGGGGCCGCAGCCTCGCGCACTTCCCCACCGACATACACCCGTCTGCCCCGCGCCGGATCCCTCCGGCGCAGGCAGCCACACAGCGAGAGGCACTGCCGTGGCAGCACCGCAGAACTACCTGGCCGTCATCAAGGTCGTGGGTATTGGTGGAGGTGGAGTCAACGCCGTCAACCGGATGATCGAGGTCGGCCTCAAAGGGGTCGAGTTCATCGCCATCAACA
>DASQDP010000189.1:0-60195 GCA_035634095.1 Nocardioidaceae bacterium
GCGGTGGGGCGCCCGTCGTGGCTCCGGCGCCGGAGGTGCACAGCATCGACCCGTGCGGGGCCGGCGACCGGTTCGCGGTGAGCGCCGCCGCGGCCCTGGGTGACGGGCTGGTCACCGTCGAGGCGGTGCAGGCGGCCGTCGCGGACGCCGCCGTCTACGTGGCCGCGGGAGGACCGGCGTCGCTGGCCCCGGCTGCGCGTACGGATCCGTCTGCGTCCGCCCCTGCCGCTCGGCCCGCAGCTGTCTCGGCTGGTGGCTCTGACGCTGCCGGGCCCGAGGCTGCGGGACCAGGACATGTCGAGGGCCTGCTCGCCGCCGTGTCCCGCTCCGGTGGCACCGTGGTCGCCACCGGCGGCTGCTTCGACCTGTTGCACGCGGGCCACGTCGCCACCCTGCGAGGGGCCCGCCGGCTCGGGGACTGCCTCGTGGACTGCCTCAACAGCGACGAGTCGGTGCGCCGGCAGACGGGGCCGTCACGGCCCCTGGTCCCGGCCGCGGACCGCGCCCGGGTGCTCGAGGCACTGGAGTGCGTCGACGCCGTGGTGGTCTTCGAGGAGGACACCCCCACGACGGTGCTGCAGCGCATCCGTCCCGACGTCTGGGCCAAGGGCGGCGACTACGCCGGGGCTGACGTCCCCGAGGCGGCGGTGCTCGAGACGTGGGGCGGCCAGGCCGTCGTGCTCCCCTATCTTCAGGGCCGCTCCACCACCCACCTGGTGCACACCGCGACCGCGCGGGCCGTGCACGCCACCGATGAGAAGGAGTCGACCCGATGACCACACCAGGAACCGTCCTCGTGACCGGAGGTGCTTCAGGACTCGGCGCCGCCGTCGCCCAGGCCGTTGCGGAGATCGGCGGCCGTCCAGTGATCCTGGACCGCGTGAAGGCCGAGCTCGACGTGGAGCAGGAGGTCGTCGACCTCTCCGACCCGCGCGCCGCCGAGGCGGCCGTCCGGGCCGTCTCCGAGCGGGTCGGCGGCCTGGACGCCGTGGTGACCTGTGCCGGCACCGACGCCTGCGGACGCCTCGACGACGTGCCGGGCGAGGACTGGGACCGGGTCGTCCTGGTCAACCTGCTCGGCACGGTCGCCGTGGTGCGGGCTGCCATGCCCGACCTCCTGGAGCGCCGGGGCCGGGTGGTGACGGTGGCCTCCACGCTCGGCCTGCGTGCCCTCAGCGACGCCACGGCGTACTGCGCGTCGAAGTTCGGCGTCGTCGGCTTCACCCGTGCGCTCGCCGCCGAGACGCAGGGACGCATGGGCGTCACCATGCTGATCCCCGGCGGCATGCACACCGCCTTCTTCGACGGACGCGACGAGCAGTACATGCCGCCGCCGGACGCCAAGCTCAACCAGCCGCAGGACGTTGCCCAGTCCGTGCTGTTCGCCCTGCGGCAGCCCCCCGGGTGCGAGGTCCGCGAGCTCGTCGTGACGCCCGCCGTCGAGGGGTCCTGGCCCTGAGCCGCAGGCCACGCCTGCTGGCCCTTCGAGCGCTCGGGCTCGGCGACTTCCTCACCGGCGTCCCGGCGCTGCGGGCGCTGCGCCGGGCCCACGCGGACTCCGAGATCCTGGTCGCCGCGCCGAGGGCGCTCGAGCCGCTCGTGGCTCTGGCCGGCGTGGCGGACCGGCTGCTGCCCACCGGCGGACTGCAACCGGTCCCGTGGACCGGCGATCCGCCGGACCTGGCAGTCAACCTGCACGGGCGCGGCCCGCAGAGCACCCGGCTGCTGACGGGGCTGCACCCGGGCCGGGTGGTCGCCTTCGGCTGCGAGGCCGCCCCGCACCGGGGTCCGGAGTGGGTCGAGGAGGAGCACGAGCGCGACCGCTGGTGCCGGCTGGTGCAGGAGAGCCTCCAGGTCGCGGCCGACCCGACGGACCTGCTCCTCACCGCGCCCGCGACCCCCGCGCCGTGCCCGGGAGCCGTGGTCGTGCACCCGGGTGCGGCGTACCCCTCGCGCCGATGGCCCCCGGATCGCTTCGCCGCGGTGACCCGCGCGCTGCGGGCCACCGGCCGCGACGTCGTGGTGACGGGCGGTCCCGGGGAGGTCTCGCTCGCCTCGGGGGTCGCGGCCGCGGCCGGGCTCGCCCCGACCGCGGTGCTGGCCGGACGCACCGACCTCGACCAGCTCGCCGCCCAGGTCGCCGGGTCCGCGCTCCTGGTCTGCGGCGACACCGGACTCGCCCACCTGGCCACCGCTTTCGGCACCCCGTCGGTGCTGCTGTTCGGCCCGGTGTCACCACAACGCTGGGGCCCACCAGGGCACGGCCCGCACACCGTGCTGTGGCACGGCGACGGCGCCGGCGACCCCTGGGGCGACGCCACCGACCCGGCGCTGCTGCGCATCGGGGTGCCCGAGGTGGTCGAGGCGGCCGAGCACGCCCTGACCTGGCCTGCCCGCTAGACGGTGGCCGGCGTCTGGGCGGCGAACCACTCCAGGGTGCGCTTGAGCCCCTCCTCGACAGAGACCTGCGTCCCCCAGCCGAGCACCTGGGCGGCGAGCCGGGTGTCCGGGCGGCGCACCCGTGGGTCGTCGACGGGCAGGTCGATGAACTCCACCGTCGACGCGGAGCCGGTCAGTGCGCGCACCCGCTCGGCGAGCGCCAGCATCGTCATCTCCTCCTGGCTGCCGATGTTCACCGGCCCGGCGTGCTCCGAGGCCGCCATGGCCACCAGCCCGGACACGGTGTCCTCCACGTAGCACAGCGAGCGGGTCTGGCTGCCGTCACCGGCCACCGTGAGGGGCCGTCCCGCGAGCGCCTGGGACATGAAGGCCGGGATGGCGCGCCCGTCGTCGACGCGCATCCGGGGCCCGAAGGTGTTGAAGATCCGGACGATGCCGGTGTCCACCCCCCGCGCCGTGCGGTACGCCGTGGTGAGCGCCTCGGCGTACCGCTTCGACTCGTCGTAGACGCTGCGCGGTCCCACGGGGTTGACGTTGCCCCAGTACGTCTCCGGCTGCGGGTGCTCGGCCGGGTCGCCGTACACCTCGGAGGTGGAGGCCAGCACGAAGCGGGCGCCGGTGGCCTCCGCGAGGTCGAGCGCGTGCTTGGTCCCGTGGCTGCCGACCAGCATCGTCTCGATCGGCAGCCGCAGGTAGTCGACGGGCGAGGCGGGACAGGCCAGGTGCAGCACCCAGTCCACCTCCCCGTCGACGTCCAGGCCGGTGGACACGTCCTGCTCGACGACGGAGAAGCCGCCGCGCCGCTCGAGGTCCGCGATGTTGTCGCGCGACCCGGTCACGAAGCTGTCCACGCACACCACCTCGATGTCGAGGTCCAGAAGGCGCTCGCACAGCCAGGAGCCCACGAAGCCGGCCCCTCCGGTCACGACGGCACGACGGACATCGGGTTCAGGTCGCATGCCGGGCTCAGTGCCCCGATGTCCGGGCTGTCACACATCCCCCGCGGACGGCCCGAGCTGCTGCCCCGCGCGCTCCCCGGGCGGGCGAATGCGTCCTCGAGCCCTGTCGTTCTCGTCCATCTGGACGGCAACGGTCGACAGATCGAGCAGTCGGCGACCGTTCCCGTCCGCAGGGACGACATCGGTGAGCCCGTCCCGACGCGGCAGGGGACTCGAGCCGTCGAGACTCGAGGGCCCGGGGCGGCTAGGGTGCCCGCGGGAGGTCAGGATGCGGGTGCTGGTGGACGAGGTCTCCGTCCGGGGCGGTGACTCGCTCCTCGGCCCGGGCCGGAACGCGGGACCGAGCGACCTCGCCGGGCGGGAGCTCTCCGACGACGAGCTGGCGTCCCTCTACGCCGCACCCGCCTCGCCCTGGCTGCGGGTCAACATGGTCAGCACCGTTGACGGCGCGGCCACCGGCGCCGACGGCCTGACGGGCTCGGTGAACAACCCGGCCGACCACCGGGTCTTCAGCCTGCTGCGCCGCCTCGCCGACTGTGTCGTCGTCGGGGCCGGTACGGCGCGCGCCGAGGGCTACCGGCCCACGTCCCGGCCGATCGTGGTGGTCAGCCGGCGCGGGGAGGTGCCGGCGCGGCTGCGCGAAGGTGCGCCCGGGTCAGTGCTGATGGCCACCTGTGCGGCGGCACCCGGCCTTGCTGGGTCCCGTGACGTCCTGGGCCGTGACCACGTCCTGGTGCTCGGCGACGAGGTCGTGGACCTCCCCTCCCTGCCCGTCGCCCTCGCGGAGCGGGGGCTGCCTCGGGTGCTGGCGGAGGGTGGTCCGCGGCTGCTGCGCGACCTGGTGGCCGTCGGTGCCGTCGACGAGCTGTGCGCCACCGTGGTGCCACGGTTGGTCGCCGGCGACGGCCCGCGGATCTGCGCCGGGGGCCCTGTGGACGTGCCGGCGCGCCTGGCGCTGCTGCTCGAGGACCACGGCACCCTGCTGGCCCGCTGGTACCTCGACTAGTCGGCCGAGACGCAGCGCCACTGCGCCACCCAGTACTGCACCCCGAACGGGTCGTCGTCGAAGCCGACCTCGGCGTTCTCGACCTGCTCGACGCAGCCGGCGAGCGCCTTCAGCACCGGGGCCCCTTCGGCGAGCAGCTCGGCGCCCAGCTCGAGGTCCAAGCCGCGCAGGGCGGCCAGGTCGCCGGTCCGCAGGGCGGCCCCGACCGCCCTGTCGTAGCCGACGGCCCGCTCGTCGACGTACCCAGGGGCCTTCTCGCCGCGCCGCGCGGACCCGTCCGCGAACGCCAGCACAGCGAGGTCCTTCCCCGCCGGCAGCCGCACCGGGCCGCGCACGCCCGCCTCGGACCACGCACCGGTGTGGCCGCCCTCGCCCAGCAGCAGGCTGGCGAGGCGGGCACCGCGCGAGGGGCAGGCGGCACTGTCGATCGGAGGCGGTGCCGCGCTGAGCACGAGCACCGGCAGCGCGGGGTCCTCGACCAGCCAGCGCACGGCGGCGCGGCAGGCGGCCCGCAGCTCGGGGACCGGGTCGACCGACCCGGCGTACGCGGGCAGCAGCACCGGAGCGGCCGGCAGCACGGCGACCCGGAGGATCCTGCTCACGCCAGCCCTCTGACCGCCCGCGCCGGCGGCCGCCGGCCGGCGATGGACGCCGCCATGTCCACGGCCTGGCGGGTCTCGGTCACCTCGTGCACCCGGTAGACCCGGGCGCCGGCGAGCGCGCAGACCGCCGTGGCGGCCAGCGTGCCGGTCAGCCGCTCCCCGACCGGTCGGTCGAGCGTCTCCCCGACGAAGTCCTTGTTGGACAGGGAGACCAGCACCGGCCACCCGGTGGCGACGAGCTCCCCCAGCCGGCGGGTCACCTCCAGGGAGTGGAACGTGTTCTTCCCGAAGTCGTGCGCCGGGTCGACCAGCACGCTGCGCGGGTCGACGCCGGCGGCCACGGCGCGCTCGGCGTACGCGGTGGTGTCCCGGACCACCGAGGCCATCACGTCGTCGTACTCGATGCGGTGCGGACGCGTCCGCGGCGGCGTCCCGCCCGTGTGGGTGCACACCAGGGCGGCGCCGAACCGGGCGGCGACGTCGACCAGAGCAGGGTCGTGTCCGCCCCAGGCGTCGTTGAGGACGTCGGCTCCGGCCGCACACGCCTCCCGTGCCACGGCCGCCCGCCAGGTGTCCACGCTGACCACCAGGTCGGGGTGGCGACTGCGCACCCGGTCGACGAAGGCCACCACCCGGCGGCTCTCCTCGGTCTCGTCGACGGCGCTGCCCGGCGCCGCTTTGACGCCGCCGACGTCGACGATCTCGGCGCCCTCGGCCACGACCCGGTCCACCCGCTCGAAGGCCAGGTCCTCGGCCCAGGTGGCGCCCCGGTCGTAGAACGAGTCCGGGGTCCGGTTCACGATCGCCATCATCAGCGTGGCGTCGTCAGGGAAGGTGCGGTGGCCGAGAACGAGCGTCACCCCCCGATGATCCCATCGAGGGGTGACGCTGCGGTGTGTGCTGGAGGACGCTCAGCCGAAGATGCGGCCCAGGACGCCCTTCTTGACCTCGCTCGCGCGCTGCTGCTCACCGGCGAAGGAGGACACCACGACCAGGGCACCGGTGAGCGCGGGGATCGCCCACTGCAGCACCTTGAGCTGACGCTGGGCGTCGGCGACGTCCTTGGGCGTGGTCGCCGCAGGAGTGGTCCCGGACTGGGCCGGCACCGCGGTCTGCTTCGAGACCTTCTTGCCCAGCACCCGGCTGTAGCCGGTGGCGCCGAGGGCTGCCGCCGTGAGCGCCGTCTTCACCAGCACCATGGAGCCGACACCCGCCTGCGCCTGGACGCGGTCCTGGTCGGCGGCGAGCTGACCGACGCTCCCCGCGACGTGCAGGCCGATCGCGACGGCGTTCACCGGGGTCCACCGGTTCCAGCCGGTGTTGGCGACGGCACCGGCGGCGTGCGTCCCGTCGGCCTGGGCAGCGGCGGGGTTCAGGGCCACCGCGTTGGCGAGGGTGCCGCCGAACCACGCCGAGAGGCCGACGTCGTGCAGCGAGCGGGACAGGGTGTTCCGAGCCATGATGAGGTTTCCTTATTCGTTGCGGTCAGGTCTATGTCTCCGGGTACCCGTCGGTCGTGGCGACAAACCGGTGGCGGCATACTCGCCCGATTGACGGGCCAGCGTCTGGGTACCCGCCAAGCCCGATGGGAAAGGTGCCGATGGAGCCGCTGCCGGAGACGTTCGAGGCGATCAAGAAGCTGATTCGGTCCGGGGACACGCACGTCGCCACCGAGCTGGTGCGGATCGCCAGGGAGGTCCGGGAGGTGGTGCCCGAGGTGGTGGGCGTCAGCGTCGGACTCCTCGCCGACGACCTCATGTTCACCCTCGTCGCCGACAATGACCTCGCCCGCGACCTGGACGTCATGCAGTACGTCGACGACGGTCCCTGCGTCACCGCCCTGCGGGAGGAGGAGCCCATCGCGACCGAGCTCGACGACCTCCTTGACGAGGGGCGCTGGCTGCTGTTCGCGCGGGCGTCTGCTCTCCGCGGGGTCGAGTCGTCGCTGTCCCTGCCGGTCCTCCGGCAGGGGCGGGTGGTCGCGGGGGTCAACCTCTACGCCAGCACTGCCGACGCCTTCGAAGGCCACCACGAGGAGCTGGCGGCGATCTGCGGCGCCTGGGCGCCGGGAGCGGTCACCAACGCGGACCTGAGCTTCAGCACCAGGCACGAGGCAGCCGCGACCCCGGCCCGGATGTCCGACCAGAACGTGGTGGACCAGGCGATCGGGATGCTCGCGGAGGCTCATCACCTGAGCACCAACGAGGCGGCCGAGCGCATCCGCCAGGCGGCCGAGCGCGCCGGCATCGGCGAGGCGCAGGCCGCCCGCGCGATCATCGGCGTGCTCACCGACCCCTGACCCCCACCGCTGGTCGGGCACGTGCCCGGGTACGTCCAGGGACTGTCGCGGCCCGAGCTCCACCGGCTGGCGACGACCCCAGCACCCACGACATCCAGGAGCCCGCGATGACCGATACCCCGCACGAGGACCCCCGCGAGGTGCCCCGGCTGATGGACCCCGCCGACGCCGGCCCGGCCCAGCGCGGCCTGGTCGAAGAGATCCCGCTTCCTGACGGCGACGGCGGCTCCTGAGCACGGACACCGGCGGAGGGGCCGGCAGAAGGAAGGCTCGCCTGGGCGCCAGCCGCTCCCGTCGCGCCCTGCTTCTGGCCGTGTGCGGCGTGCTGGTCGTCGTGGTGGCTGTCGTGGTGGTGCGCAGCAGGGACACGCACTGCGACGAGCTCCCGGGGCCGGGCGGCTCGGCGACGCGCTTCGGTCTCACCGTCAACGGGCTCCCCGACGACTTCACCGAGGTCGACCGTCTGCGCTCGGAGGTGGGGGCCACGCCGCAGATCCTGATGTGGTACACCGCCTGGCAGCAGGGCGGCGACTTCCCCGCCGACGCCGCTCGTCGGGCGGCCGACGCAGGTGCGGTGCCCCAGGTGACGTGGGAGCCGTGGGACCCGGCTGCCGGGGCCGAGCAGCAGAGCTTCCCTCTCGACCGCATCGCCGGCGGGGACTTCGACGACTACGTGTCCCGGTGGGCCGACCAGGCCGCGGCCTACGCCGGCCCCGTGATGATCCGCTTCGCCCACGAGATGAACACCCCGACCTACCCGTGGGGTGCGGTCGAGGGCCGCAACCAGCCCAGCGCGTACGTCGACGCCTGGCGCCACGTCCACGACGTGTTCTCAGGCGCCGGCGCCACCAACGTCACCTGGGTGTGGTCGCCCAACGTGCCCTTCGAGGGCAGCACCGACCTGGCCTCGGTCTATCCCGGCGACGACTACGTCGATGCCGTGGCGCTGGACGGCTACAACTGGTCGACGCTGCAGCCCGCGAGCGGCTGGCAGTCCTTCGAGGAGATCTTCGCCTCCGGCCTCGACGAGCTCGACGACGTCACCGACCGTCCCCGGCTGATCGGCGAGGTCGGCTCCGCCGAGGAGGGCGGGGACAAGGGCGCCTGGGTCGAGGACATGTTCGCGACCCTGGGCGAGCGGCGGGAGATCTGCGGCTTCACCTGGTTCAACCTGGCCAAGGAGACCGACTGGCGCATCGAGAGCTCTCCCGGGTCGCTGGAGGCCTTCCGCACGGGCCTGGCCGCCCGCGAGTGACCTCGCCCGGACGGCTCAGGCGGTGCGCTTCTTGACCATGCGCCAGGTGTTCTGGTGGTCGCGCCGCACGAAGCCCAGCTCGTCCAGGGCGGCCCGCGCCAGGCCCAGCCCCCTCCCGCTCTCGGCGTCCTCACCGACCAGGCCCTCCTGCCCGGACAGGTCGGGCACCGCCTCGCCGTTGTCAGCGAGCACCCCGACCAGCATGACCTCGGACACCTCGAGGTCGAAGGTGTACAGCACCTGGCCCTCCGGACGGCCGTGCTGCACCACGTTGCCGTGGATCTCGATGATCGCGGTCTCGAAGAGCATCAGCTCGGTCGGGTCGATCTCGCCGTGCTCGTTGCGGACGCGGTCCAGCAGCGCGTGCAGGAGGTCCAGGGACTCGGGAACGGCGAGCCCCTCCACGTGGTACTCACCAGCCATCGGTCGCGGCCTGCACCGTGTCGTAGGGCCGGAGCACCCGGTCCAGGTTGGTCAGGCGCAGCACCGTGCGGACCTGCTCGTTCGCTCCGGTCATCCTCAGGTCACCGCTGGCCTGGCGCGCCGCCTTGAGGCCGGCGATGAGAGCGCCGAGGCCCGAGGAGTCCAGGAACGTGACCGCAGACAGGTCGACGACCACCTGCGAGCGGCCCTCTGCCACAGCATTGGTGACGGCCGTCTTGAGCTGCGGCGCGGACACCATGTTCAGGCGGCCGTCGAGGGTGAGCACGGCGCCCCGCTGCCCGATGTCACTCTTCGCGATCTGCATTCCCGGATCCTCCACTAGTTCCTCTGCCGGCAGCACCGGTCATGACAGGTTCACCTGCGCCATCACCAGGTCGTCGCGCTGCGGCCCGCGCAGGTCCACCGTCCACCCTTCCTCGTCCGGCCCGCCGCAGGGCCGAGGGGCGGCGGACGGTCCGGAGTCGCAGGCAGCGGACAGCACCTCGGGGCCAGTGACCCTCATCCTGGCCGGCCCGGCCATCGGACGCACCCGCAGCGCCAGGGCGCGCACCAGGGCGCGGCCGGGAGCGGACGCGCTGCGCTCCACGACGCCGTCGAGGGTGTAGCGCACGTGGACCACGTCGGCTGGCGAGTCGAAGGACACCCGTGCCTGCGCCACGTCGATGGTGCCCGGCGCGTCGACGGGTACCCGGTCAGCGGCCACCTCGACGTCGGTGGCCCGCACCGGCCGGTCCCCCGGCGCGGCGGCGGGCAGGGTGAGGTCGATCCCGCGCAGAGGGCGGGTGCCGCGGACCCACTGCTCCACCTGCACGTCGCCGGCGGCCGAGACACGCGTCTCCACGTACGTGCCGGGCTGCGACGCCTCCGGGGGCGGCTCGGCGGCCAGCGGCCGGGCAGCGGCGGGGTCGCTGGCACCGCCACCGGCACCGGCGCTGGGGTCCGCACCGGCCGCAGCGCTGGGATCCCCGCTGGCACCGGCACTCGAGCCGGCGCTACTCGAGGAGTCCGTCTGGTTCGGGTCCCGTCGCACCAGCAGCAGCACGGCCTCGGCCACCACGAGCAGAGCCACGATCGCGACGGCAGCCCGCAGCAGCACCGGGCTCAGGGCACGGGACCGGCGCTCGGGTCGCTGGGCGATCCGCGCCGCCGCGGGGATCTCCTTCTCCGCGCCCTGGTAGCCCCGGTGCCGCGCCGCGCGCACCACGATGCCGAGCACCGCGACGTCGTAGGCGATCCACACCAGGTTCACCGCAGTCGGCAGCCCCCCGAAGGCGCCCTGGCTCCACCGCACCACACCGACGACGGCGGCCACGAGCAGCAGGCCGATGGCGATGATCTGCGGGCGGATCAGGTGGTACGGAACCTTCGGCTCGTCGTCCTGCTTGGTCTTGGGAGTGACCACGAAGCCCAGCGGACGGCCGAACCAGACGTTGCCGACAGCGGTGGCGCAGGCGCGGATCCACAGCGGGAACAGCGCCAGGCTGTACTGCTGGCCCCGCCACGTCTTCACCCGCCACCCGATCACGGTGAACAGGATCTGGTTCGCGATCAGGAACGGGATGAGCCTGATCATGAAGTCGGTGCCAAGCGTGGTGACCGGCAGGATGCCCAGGACGAAGTAGGTGATGGGCGCCGCGATGTAGGCCAGCGCCGCGAAGCCCGACAGGTAGCTCCACATCGTGCCGAAGTACATCAGCCGTTGGCCGGCGCTCAGCCCCTTCTGCACCAGCGGGTTCTCGCGGAGCATCACCTGCAGCGTGCCCTGGGCCCAGCGCAGCCGCTGGTGCAGCATCGAGCCGAGGTCCTCGGGGGCCAGCCCGCGCGCGAGGATCTCGTGGTGGTAGACGGTGCGCCACCCTGCCGAGTGCAGCCGCATCGCGGTGGCCATGTCCTCGGTGACCGAGATGGTCGCCATCGGCATCACCGGCTGGGCCTCGTCGGACCGCAGCACGTCGACCGTGCTCACCAGCGCTCGCACCGACTCCAGGGCCCCGAGCGGCGACCACTCGCGCTCGGCGAGCCGGTCCAGCGCGGCGGCGTCCACGACGACGCCCTCGCCCTCGCGGTCGGCCTCGAACGGCACCTGGCTGATCGCGGCCAGGTCGGCGTTCAGAGCAGCGACGTCGAACTCCACGAGGCCCCGGCTGGCGTTGTCGACGACCTGCTGGAACCCGTAGGTGACCTCGGCGACCGGGGTCCCCGCGCGCAGGTCGGCCAGCGCACGAGAGGCGGCCTGCTGCAGCGACTCCACCGCCGCAACCGCGGCCGGGCCGTGCTCCTGGGCGGTACGACGGGCGGCAGTCAGCACCGACTTCGCCGTACGCAGCGCATCACGCACCGCCCGCTCCACCTCGCGGACGTATCCGACGACGCCGATCTGCATGAGCGCCTCGCGCCGCAGGACGGCGTTCGACCCGCAGAAGAAGGCGGCGTTCCAGCCGTCCTTGCCCTGCTGGATGGGCCCGTAGAACAGCGGCGCCTGGCTGCCCAGGACGTCGGCCTCGTCCACGTTGTGGAACCACTGCGGAGTCTGGACCAGAGCGACCGACTCGTCGTGGAACCAGCCCAGCGTGCGGTGCAGGATGTCAGGGCTGGGGATCTGGTCCGCGTCCAGGATCATCAGGAACTCGCCGGTGGTGGCGAACAGCGCGTTGTTGAGGTTGCCGGCCTTGGCGTGCCGGGGCTTGTCCGCCCAGTCCTCCGACCGGGTGACGTACCCGATGCCGGCCGCCTCGGCGGCCTCCCTCATCTCCGGGCGGGCACCGTCGTCGAGCACCCAGGTCTCGTGGGGCCACCGGATGCGCTGGGCGGCCAGCGCGGTCTCCATCACCAGCTCGACCGGCTCGTTGTAGGTCGTGATGAAGACGTCGACCGTCGCATCCTCCGCCGGCGCCGGTGCCGGCCCCCGCTCGCGCATCCGCCACATGGTCAGCCCGAAGAGGCAGGCATCGATGAAGCTGTAGGTCTCGGCGAGGATCAGCGGCACCGCGATCGGCCACGCCTCCCAGTTTACCGACACGAGCCAGCGCCAGGCCAGGTAGTTCGCCCCCAGCGAGAGCACGAGAACGACCAGGATGCGGATCAGCAGGAGCCGCAGGGAGGCCCGGTGGCCTGCCGACGTGGAGGTGCTCACGGTGTCCTCCTCACCACGACGGCGGTGACGTCGTCGGTGGCGTGGTGCTGGCGGCTGTAGGCCGCCACCTTGTCCACGATCTCGTGCGCGGAGCGGTAGCTCACGACCGTCTGCCTGGCCGCCTCGATGGCCTGCTCCAGCGTGCCGAAGAGGTCGAGGAGGCCGTCGCTGAAGCAGATGAAGGTGTCGCCCGGCTCCAGCCTCAGCGTGTCGGCGTGCCACGGGTCGACGCCTGGGACGCCCAGCGGCAGGCCTGTCGACTCCAGCCTGCGCACGTCCCCGGTGGCGCTCACCACGCCGGCGATCCCGTGCCCCGCGTCGACGTAGGTGAGGGTGTGCTGTCGCGGGTCCAGGCGAGCGGCGAGGAGGGTGACGAACGTCGAGGTCTCGCTCAGGTCGGACTCGAGGGACACGGCGGTGCGGTTGACGGCCGTCTCCAGGTCGTTGAAGCGGGAGGCGCCCCGCAGCACAGAGCGCACGCTGGTCCCGATCAGCGCGGCGGGTATTCCCTTGCCCATCACGTCGGCGATGCTGACCTGGAACTCCTCGTCGACCTCGTGCCAGTCGTAGAAGTCGCCGCCGACGGCGGCGGCCGGCAGACACACCCCTGCCACCTCGTAACCGGGCAGGACGGGAGGGGTGCGGGGGAGCAGGTTGCGCTGGACGTCGCGGGCGCGATCGAGCTCGTCGGTCCGGGCGAGCTCCGTCTCCACGAAGCCGGCCAGCTCGGTGAGCATCTCGAGCTGGACGTCGGACAGCTCGCGCGGCCTCTTGTCCAGGATGCACAACGCGCCGACGGGGACGCCGGCGGGCGTGGTGACCGGCTGGCCGGCGTAGAACCGCACGCCGCCCTCCCCTGTCACCAGCGGATTGTCCCGGAACCTGTCGTCGTGCTCGGCGTCGGTCACCACCATCGGGGAGGGGCTGGCCAGGGCATGGCTGCAGAAGGAGTGGTCCCGGGGAATCTCCCGGGCACCGAAGCCGACCTCGGCCTTGTGGAACTGCCGGTCCTCGTCGACCAGCGTGATCAACGCCGTCGGCACGTCGAACAGCCGCTGGGTGAGTCGCACGATCCTGTCGAAGCGCTCCTCGCGCGGCGTGTCCAGGATGTTGAGTCCCGCCAGAGCCTGCAGACGTGTCTCCTCTACCGCTTGATCCACAGTGTCCCCCCGAAACACGTCCATATCCTGTGCTGTTCGTCCTACCCTCCGACACGGATGGGTAACCGAGCGACGGGCGAACAGACGTCCCATGACGCAGTGCCGGTCGAGACGACCTCCCACGGGGGCCGCGGTTGGAGCTCCGCACGTACTGGGCAGCCGCGCGGCTCGTACACCGGGAACGGCCGCCGCAGCCGGGAAGCGGCGAGCGGCTGAGGACGGTCAACTGGCTCGAGATCCGCGAGGACGAGAACGAGGCCAAGGTGTCGCCGCGACACAGGAGCCTGCCAGACGGTGTCGACCGGCACCATGACGCGGCCCATCCCCTCGCTGGCGCGCAAGACGTCGTCGACGTTCACGGTGCGCGCCACCAGCAGCGCCGGTTCCGGCGCCGACGCCTCGGTGACGGACCGGCATCGCCGAGGCCTGACTGCCGCTACCCCCCGTGCCCATGGGCACGAGGGGTAGCGGCGTCTCCAGGGCTACGCGCGGACGAGGGTCTCGTGCCAGAGCCGGTGCGCGCGTGCGTCGCCGGGGTTCTCCCGCACCAGGCACCGGCAGATGTCGCAGGTCATGCCCTTCTTGGCGCCGATGCGGAAGCCGACCGTCCAGTCCTCGACGCCGGACTTCTTGTCCTTGCTGTCCTTGCTCATGGGAGAACTATGGCGCGCCTCCTCCCTGCCGTGGTGAACGGAGGGTGAACTTCGCCACGGCCAGGAGCGGTGGGTCAGTACCGGCGCTTTCGCTGCCGCGTCACCTGGACGACGGTGGGTCGTGGCCCCGCGAACTCACCGCGGCGCTCGTGCTGACCCGGGGCGACGAAGTCGGGGAACTTCGACTGCGGCTTCTCCCAAGTGCCGTCCTCGCCGGGGTGCTGCACCGCGACGAGGACCAGGCCGCCGCGGCCGTCCCGGTCGTGGATCACCGGACCGCAGGTCTCGGCGCCGGCGGGGACGGCGAGGAACTGCTGCACGTGGCCGCGCTCAGGACCCGAGAGCGGGACCTTGAACAAGCCGTCGGAGAAGTTCAGGGCGCTGGGCATCCCGTCCGTGGCGACCCACAGCGTCCCGCGGCTGTCGAAGGCCAGGTTGTCCGGGCACGCGATCGGCGACACGGGTCCGTCGTACCCACCGAAGTACGTGCCGGCGGTGGCGGGGTCACCGCAGATCAGCAGCAGGTTCCACCGGAACCTGCGGGCGGTGTGGTCCCCGTGCCGCGGCACGATCTCGACCACGTGCCCGTCCTTGTTCGCCCGCCGCGGGTTCGGCTCGGTCGGACCCTCCTTGCCCGCCTTGCCGCGGTCCGTGTTGTTGGTGCACGCGACGTAGACCCGGCCGTTGCGCAGGTTCGGCTGGACGTCCTCGGGACGGTCCATCTTGGTCGGGGCGACAGCGTCCGCCGCGAGCCGGGTGAAGACCAGCACCTCGTCGAGGGAGAAGCCGGGCACCATGGACTTCCCGTTGCGGGTGAGCGGGATCCACTCGCCGGTGCCGTCGCTCACCCCGTCCTCGAGCCCGTCGCCGGTGAAGCGGGCCACGGACAGGTCGCCGTGGGAGAGCAGCTGCCGGTTGTGACGTGCCGCGGCTCGCCCGTGCCCGCGGCGGAACTTGTCACGGGAGACGAACCGGTAGACGTAGTCGAAGCGCTCGTCGTCACCCATGTAGGCCACCACGTGCCCGTTCGCAGCGACGACGACGTTGGCGCCCTCGTGCTTGAAGCGCCCCATGGCGGTGTGCTTGACCGGGGTCGAGCCCGGGCGGCTCGGGTCGACCTCGACGATCCACCCGAAGCGGTTCGGCTCGTTGGCGTAGTCCTCGGTGGTGGCGTCCCACCGGGGCTGCACGGTGCGCCAGCTCCGCTCGTCCCCCTCGGGACCGAGGCCGTAGCGCTTCTCCTGCTCGCTCTCGCCCGTCGCGAGGAAGTACTGGTTGAAGTTCTCCTCCCCCGACAGCACGGTGCCCCAGGGAGTGGTGCCGCCCGCGCAGTTGTTGAGCGTGCCGCGGACGCGGCGACCGCGCGGGTCCCCGGCGGTCCGCAGGAGCTCCGAGCCGGCGGCCGGCCCGTCCAGCTTGAAGACGGTGTTCGCCGTGATCCGCCGGTTGCGCCGGGCGCCGCGGACATAGGTCCAGCGCTGGCCGCGGCGCCGTCGGCGCAGCTCCACCACGGACATGCCGTGCGCGTTCATGGCGGTGCGGATGACGGTCTCCGGGTCGGTGCCCGGGGGGAACATGATCTCCTCGTTGGTGTACTCGTGGTTGGCCACCAACAGCGCCCGCGTCCCGGCGTGGTTGGTCTCGATGATGTCGAGGTAGTCGCAGTTGTAGCCGAACTGGCCGGCCTGCGCGCGCGGGGACTGGCGGTCGCCGTCGAACGCCGGCGCGCCGTCCAGGATCGGGTCGCCCCACCGGATCACCGGGTCCCACCGGAAGCCGTCGGGCACCGTGACGGTGTCGACGTCGGCGGCCACCGGTCCGATGGGCTCGAACCGCAGCGTGGGGCGTCGCCCGTCCCCCCGGCCGCCGGCGGCCATCGGACCGGAGCCTGCGGCGGCCGCCGGGGACACCAGGCCGGGCGCCAGGGTGGCTGCAGCGGCGACGCCGCCCATGCCCCTGATCAGCGAACGACGGCTGAGAGCCTTGGCGGCCACGTCGCGGAAGTACGGGTTCTCGGAAGGGTTGCTGACCGGCCCGGCGCAGGCGTCGCCGCACCGCAGGTGGCAGGTGACGGCGCTCCGGTTGCCGTGGGTCCTGCCCACCATCGGTAGATCACGACGGAACTGTGGGGTCACGGTCACGATGGTCACTCTCCAAGGGTTCGGTAGCGGGGCCGGGCCACCATAGGCGGTGTGCAGCGGCCGGAGCGTGAGCGCCACGTGTCGGGAAGGTGAACGACCGGGAAGCCCCTGGTCGCCAGCGGGTACGACGAGCCGGCAACCTCCGCTAGCCGGGTGGCGAGGCGCAGTCGGCGCAGGTGCCGAAGATCTCGATGCTGTGCGAGACCTCGGTGAACCCGTGATCCTCCGCCACCCGGTCCGTCCACGTCTCGACGGTCGGCCCCTCGACCTCCACGGTGCGTCCGCAGGACCGACACACGAGGTGGTGGTGGTGGGTGGAGCTGCAGCGCCGGTACATCGCCTCGCCGCCCTCGCTGCGCAGCACGTCGACCTCGCCGTTGTCGGCCAGCACCTGCAGCGCCCGGTAGACCGTCGTCAGCCCGACCTGCTCCGCGCTGCGCCGCAGGAGCTCGTGGATCTCCTGGGCGCTGCGGAAGTCGTCCACGTCGAGCAGCGCAGCAGCCACGGCGCGGCGCTGTCGGGTGGTGCGGGACGCGGGAGCACGGAAGGCGTCTGCTGCGCGCTCGTGTGCCATGCGGGCCTCTCTGCGTGGAACGGTGCCGCCATGCTAGCCAGGTCCACCACCGTATTGAAAATGATTACCGATACAGACTAGGCTCGGCCTCCGCCGCCCAGGCGCTCACGCCTACCCGATGTGGACCACATGACCCTCACCAGCCTCTGGACCCGCCGGTCCTCGACCCAGGCCGCGAAGATCACCGGCGCCCTGGCGGGAACGCTCCTGCTCGCCGGCTGCGGCGCGCAGAACAGCGCGGCCGGCGACGCCTCTGCGAGCGCCTCGGAGGCCCGCGTCACCGTGGTCGCCTCGACCAACGTGTGGGGGGACGTGGCCGAGTCCGTGGGTGGCGAGGCCGTCGAGGTGACGTCCATCATCTCCGACCCCTCCCAGGACCCGCACTCCTTCGAGGCGAGCAGCACCACCCTGCTGACACTGTCCAAGGCCGACCTCGTGGTCCAGAACGGCGGCGGGTACGACGACTTCATGCAGCGGATGACCGACTCCAGCGGGTCCGAGGCCACGGTGCTCACCGCGGTCGACCTCGCCGGGTCGACGGCCCTCGACAGCGAGGACGCCAACGAGCACGTGTGGTACGACCTCGCGTCCGTCGAGAGGATGACCGATGCGATCGCCCGCGAGCTGGCCCGGGCCTACCCGGACGGCGCGCAGCACTTCAGCGCACGTGCTGCCGACCTCAAGCGGGACCTCGCCGGGCTGAGGAAGCAGGTGGCCGAGGTGCATACCCGCGTAGCCGGCAGCAGGATCGGCATCACCGAGCCCGTCCCGCTCCTCCTCACCGAGGCGTGTGGCCTGCTGGACGCCACGCCACCGGATTTCAGTGAGGCCGTCGAGGAGGGCGACGACGTCTCCCCCGCAGTCCTCAAGGAGACGCTGGACCTCTACGCGGACCGCTCGGTGTCAGCGCTGGTCCTCAACGAGCAGACCAGCGGCCCGATCACCGAGAAGGTCGAGGCTGCAGCCCGCGAGGCCGGCGTCCCGGTCGTCGCGGTCACCGAGACCCTTCCCGCGGGACTCGGTTACGTGGAGTGGATGGGCGACACCCTCTCCCGGCTACGGGCCGCACTGGAGGGCCAGTGAGCGCGGCGGCCGTCGAGCTGGTCGACGCCGAGCTGTCCTTCGGTCGCCGCAGCCTCTGGTCGCACCTGGACGTGCGCATCGAGCCCGGCCAGTTCGTCGCGGTGCTGGGACCCAACGGATCGGGCAAGTCCAGCCTGCTGAAGGTGGTTCTCGGGCTGCTCCCGCTCACGTCCGGCCAGGTGCGGGTGGCCGGACGCCCACCACGCCGTGGCAACCGCACGATCGGGTACGTCCCCCAGCACGCGGGCTTCTCCGTCGACGCCCCGCTGCGGGGGGCGGACTTCGTCCAGATGGGCCTGGACGGCGGACGCTGGGGTCTCCCGGCGCCGCGTAGGTACCGCGCCGCGGTGGCCGACGTGCTGACCCAGGTCGAGGCGCGACACCTGGCGAGGCAGCCCGTGGGGCAACTGTCCGGGGGCGAGCAACAGCGGCTTCGCGTTGCGCAGGCGCTCGTCACCGACCCGAGCGTCCTGCTCTGCGACGAGCCGTTGCTCTCCCTGGACATGCGCCATCAGCAGCGGGTGGTGGAGCTGGTCGACAAGCGGCGCCGTGAGCACGGCACCGCGGTGCTGTTCGTCACCCACGAGATCAACCCGGTGCTGGCCGCGACCGACCTGGTGCTCTACATGATGGACGGCGCGTTCCGGATGGGGACCCCGGACGAGGTGATGCGCAGTGACGTGCTCAGCGAGCTGTACTCGGCACCCATCGAGGTGGTTCGCCGCCATGGCCAGATCATCGTCCTGGGCGCTGAGACGGCTGCGTCCTCCCACCACGACCACGACCACCGCTCCCTCGACCACCGTCCGCACCCGGCGGGGCGGAGATGATCCCGGACCTCGCCTGGCACGACCTGGTGAACTTCGAGAACTACGGCGCGTTGCTCCCGCTGGTGCGCAACTCGCTGTACGCCGGGGCGGCGCTCGGCCTGGTGGGCGGACTGGTCGGCGTGTTCGTGATCGCCCGCGACCTCCCGTTCGCGGTGCACGGGATCAGCGAGCTCTCCTTCGCGGGCGCGTCCGGGGCGCTGCTCCTCGGCACCAGCGTGGTGACCGGGTCCTTCGTGGGCTCCTTGGTGGCGGCGATGCTGATCGGCTGGCTCGGTGTGCGGGCGCGCGACCAGAACTCGATCATCGGCGTGCTGATGCCGTTCGGGCTGGGGCTCGGGATCCTGTTCCTCTCGCTCTACGACGGTCGTGCCGCCAACAAGTTCGGGCTGTTGACCGGTCAGATCGTCGCGATCGACAACACCTCCCTCGGCACGCTGCTCACGACGTCGGCGGTCGTTGTCGTCGTCCTGGCCGTGGTGTGGCGGCCGTTGATGTTCGCCAGCGTCGACCCGGAGATGGCCCGCGCCCGCGGCGTCCCGGTGG
Organism: Nocardioidaceae bacterium; assembly: GCA_035634095.1. Lineage (GTDB taxonomy): Bacteria > Actinomycetota > Actinomycetes > Propionibacteriales > Nocardioidaceae > Nocardioides_B. The sequence continues at coordinate 19,083 of DASQDP010000189.1, forward strand.
GTGTCCTCTACCTCGTGTTCATGGCCGTGCTCGGCTGCACGGTGGCGATCTCGGTGCAGGTGGTCGGTGCCCTGCTCGTGCTGGCGCTGTTGTGCACCCCTGCGGCGGCGGCCATCCGGGTCACCACGTCTCCGGTGTGGATGCCGTTGCTGTCGGTCGGGATCGCCTTGCTCGCCATGCTCGGCGGCATCCTGCTGGCGCTCGGCACCGCGATCCCGATCAGTCCCTACGTCACGACCATCTCGTTCCTGTGCTACCTGGGCTGCCGGCTCGTGGGTGGCGGCACCGCTCGGCGAGCGCAGAAGAGCGTCGCTCTTCCCTCACCCCAGTAGCCCGGGGCGTCGCCTAGCCCTTCTCCGCGCCACTGGTCAGGCCCTCGGTCAGCAGCCGCTCACCGGCGAAGAACAGCAGGACGATGGGCACCGTCAGGATCACGGAACCGGCCATCAGCACCGTGGTCGGGATCTCGATGCTGCCCGCGAGCTGCGACAGCCCGAGCGACACCGTCCAGCGGGACTGCTCCTCCACCAGGAACAGCAGCGCGAAGAGGAACTCGTTCCAGGCGATCATGAACACGAACAGGGCGTTCGCCATGATCGCCGGCATCGCCAGCGGGAGGCTGATGTTCCACATGGTCCCGAGCCGGCTGGCCCCGTCCAGTGCCGCAGACTCCTCGAGGCTCACCGGGATGGTCTCGAAGTAGTTGCGCAGCATGTAGATCGACACCGCCACCGTCTGCGAGACGTAGACGATCACCAGCGCTGCCAGCGATCCCCGCAAGCCGATCTTCGTGAAGAACACGAACAGCGGGACGGCGAGCAGGATGCTCGGGAAGAGGTCGACGGCGAGGAACAGCACGCTGACCTGCCGGACCCCGGGGAAGCGCAGCCGGCTCACGGCGTAGGAGCCGGGAATGGCGAGGAGCAGCGTGACCACAACGGTGGCGAGGGCGATCAGTGCACTGTTGCGCATGAAGCCCAGGAAGCCCTGGCCCCCGCTGGCGGTGGACCTGAGCACGTCGGCGTAGGTGCCCAGGTCCAGGGTGTCACCATCGGGCAGCAGGTCGCCCGGCTCCTGGATCACCGCGCTGAGATCCTTGAAGGACAGCAGCACCATGTAGAGGAACGGGAAGACGGTGAGCACGAGCAGGCCCGCGATCACCACCCAGCGCAGCACCCCCAGCACCCGGGTCTCCAACGAGTCACGGCTGATCCGCCGGGAAGCTCGGGACCCACCGCCACCGACGCTCACGCGACCTCCTCCCTGGCCGCGAACCGGAAGTAGACCGCCACCAGCACGATCAGCACCCCGGCGAGGACGAGGGCCTGGGCGGAGGCAGCGCCGATGTCGCCCCGGGCGACCAGGTAGTCGAACACCCGGACGCTGACCACCTCGGTGCCGGCGCCACCACCAGTCAGCAGGTAGATGTCGTCGAAGTTGTTGAAGGTCCAGATGAACCGCAGCAGCGCCAGCACGGCGATGGTGGGCATCAGCTGCGGGAGCACGACGTGCCGGAACCGCTGCGTGGGTGTCGCGCCGTCGACCAGCGCGGCCTCCTCCATCGACCCGGGGACCGCCTGGAGCCGAGCGGTGATGAACAGGAACGCGAACGGGAACGAACGCCACATCTCGAAGAACACCACCGACAGCAGCGCCACCGGCACCCCGACGTCCAGGCCCAGCAGGGAGACCTGTGCGCTCCGCTGGCTCAGGAACGCCACGGGGTCGTCCCACCCGAGCAGGGTGCGTCCCCAGTGGTTGATGATGCCGAACTGCGGGTTGAGCATCACCGACCACACGAACGTCGCGGCCACCACCGGTGCGACGTACGGCAGCAGCATCAGTGCCCGGACGACCCCGCGGCCCCGGAAGTCCCGCCGCAGCGCGAGGGACGCGACCAGACCCAGTCCCACCGCGGCAGCAGTGCCGAGAACGGAGTAGATGAGGGTGGTGCGCAGCGAGGACCAGAAGCCGTCGGAGCTGAAGACGTCGGCGAAGTTGTCCAGCGAGTAGTCGCCGAACAGGCTGGCCCGGCGCAGCTGGATCAGGCGGAGCTCCTGGAAGGACAGCATCACCGTCCAGAGGATCGGGAGCACCACCACGACCACGACCACTGCCGCGGTCGGAGAGATCAGGAGCAGCCCGGCCCGAGCCTCCGCCCGGCGCATCGAGCCAGGCCGCCCTCGGCTCATTCCAGTGACTCCTGGATGGACGTCACGGCCTCGTCGGCCTGGTCTGCCGCACCCTGCCCGTCGACCTGGCCCGTCGACACCTCGTTGACCGCCTGTGCCACCGGCTGCTCACCGAGCGTGGCACCCAGCAGGGCTCCCGCGCCCTGGGTGATGGCCCACCGTTGGATCGTCTCGGGGGACTTCTCCAGCGCGGTGAGCACCTCAGCGTCGTAGAACTTCGACAGCGGCGCCTTGGTGTCCACACCCGCCGGGAGCGTGCGCCAGGCCTCGACGTACTCGGTCGGGTTGTCCGCGGTGCCCTGGCGGGTGGGGATCTTGCCCTCCGGTGCGAACCCGATCCAGTCGAGGTAGCCGTCCTGCATCATGTAGGAGATGAACTGCTGGGTGGCCTCGGTCTCGGCGTCGACGGTCGCCACCCAGGACACCACCTCGCCGAACTGCGCGGGCTCGGTGCCGCTGGTGCCCACGATCGCCGTCGTGACCCCGCTGTTCCTGGCGAGGTAGTCGCGGGACTTCCTGCACTCCGGACACGTCGGGAGCGCGTCCTTGCGCAGCCCTGCCAGCTCGTCGAGGATGAACGAGGACCAGATGACCATCGCGGCCTTGCCGGCGAAGTACGTCGCCCGGGTGGTGTCCACGTCCTGCGCGCCGGGCACCGAGTACTTCTGCAGAAGGTCGCCGTAGAAGGCGAAGGCCTCGGCGCACTCGGGGCTGTCCAGGACCACCTCCTGCTTGTCGTCGACCATCTCGCACTTGTTCGCCAGCGCGACGTGCTCGAACGTCTGCTGGGTGAAGCCGTCGCCGGCGATGTTCGCCCCGGTGAACCCGGCGACCGCGCTGCTGTCGAGCTTCTCGGCTGCCGCCTGGATCGCCTCGTAGCTGTCCGGCGGCTGCAGCCCGGCCTTGGCGAAGAGGTCCTTGCGGTAAACGAGCAGCTGTGCCCAGGCGTCGCTCGGCACCGACAGCTGGGTGTCGCCGTCACGGGTCAGCGCCAAGGACTGCGGGGAGAAGGTGTCCTCCCCCAGCTCCTCCACCACGGCGGCAGCGACCTCGGGGTTGTGCAGCTCGTTGCCGGAGAGCTCGCGCACCCCGGACAGCGACAGCGCTCCGATCGCGTCCGGGAGCTTGTCCGAGGCGGCCGCGGAGGTGAGCAGCTGGCTGTACTGGTCCTCCGCGACTCCGACCAGCTTCACCTTGACGCCGGTCTTCTTGGTGAAGTCGGCCGCGATCTTCTGCTGCGTCGCCATCCGGTCGGGGAGGTTCTCCAGCGTCCACACCGTGATGGACTTGTCAGCTTCAGCGCCGCCTCCACCGCCCTCGCTGTCCCCGCCCCCGCAGGCGGCCGTCACGGTCAGAGAGAGGACGGCCGCCAGGGCCACCGAGGCGCGACGCGTGCTCGAGCCGGACCCGTCTCGCCGCGACCCCCCTCCTGGGGGTGGCAAGATGCTGGTCAGTCGCTTGGCGATGAAGGCGGATCGGGGCATCGGGTCCTCCGCTGGCTGCAGTCGACTTCTATCCATAGGTCGCACAAAAGTAGGTGCGCTGCCCCACTCCGTCAAGGGTCCGGCAGACCCGGTCGACCCCTGAGGCTCACTGCGTATCATCGCCGGGATGGACCCGAACGTGGGACCCGGAATCCTGAGTCATGGTGAGCTCCTCGACCTGCTGCGCCGCGAGGGCCCGCGGACCCGTCGCGACCTGCTGCACGTCACCCATCTGTCCCGCTCCACGCTCGTCGAGCGGGTCACCACACTGCAGCGGCTCGGACTGCTGCGGGAGGGGCAGCGCGGGCCCGTGGGCGCTGGACGCCCCCCGGTGCTGCTCGAGGTGGACGACACCAGCCACACCACCCTCGCCATCGACCTCGGCGCCGTGCACGCGACCGTTGCCGTCACCGACCTCTCCGCGCAGCTCCTCCGGACACAACACTTGGAGACGGACCTGTCCGGTGACCCGATGCAGCTCCTGCGACGCCTGAGGCGGTCGGCCGCACGCCTGGTCGCACAGTGCGGAGGCCCCGCGCGCCTGCTCGGTGTGGGCCTGGGCTTTCCCGGTCTGGCGGGGCGGGAGCCGGGCACCATCGAGGCGCCGGCGGTATACGGTCACTGGGACGGCGTGCCGGCGGGGCGCGTCCTCGCCCGGGGCTTCGGCGTCCCGGCGCTGGTCGTCAACGACGCTCACGCCCTGGCCTACGCCGAGCACCTGGCCCACGACCGCGCCCGCACGCTGCTCGCGGTCAAGGTGGCGACGGGCATCGGCGCCGGGCTGGTCATCGACGGCCGGCTGCACGGCGGTGACTCGAACGGGGCCGGCCAGCTCGGTCACATGCGGGTGCCCGGCCTCACCGGACGGTGCTCCTGCGGGCAGCGTGGCTGCCTGGCCACGATCGCCAGCGGGCGTGCGCTCGTCGCGAAGCTGCGCAGGTACGGCGTCGACTCCCTCGACGCCATCGTCGAGGCGTCGGGCCGGGGCCACCCGCGCACGGTCGCGGCGCTGCGCGAGGCCGGCGAGGCGGTCGGTGCCGCGCTGTCCGGGGTCGCCACGATGGTCGATCCCGGCGCCCTCCTGGTCGGCGGCACGCTGGGGGTCCTGCAGCCCTTCCAGGACGGGGTGCGCACCATGCTGCACGACCTGACCTATGCCCGGACGGCACGCGGGATCCACATCGGGCCCACCCGGCTGGGTGAGCGGGCCACGGTGACCGGCGTCGCGGCCCTGATCATCGACCAGGAGCTCAGCCCAGGAGCCGTCGACCGGCTCGTCGCGGCCCGCGGCGAGCTCTCGCCCGACCAGCCCGCACGGCGTTCCGGGGCCCTCGGCTGAGGACTGCCGACCCCTCCCTCGTCCCTGACGTGTTGTCCTGAGGTCAGCCGCCGACTTATGTTGGTCGGACGCACAGAACAGGGAGGCCAGCGAGACGTTGGACCGCGCCCCAGGAGCCGCATGAGCCCGTCGCCGGCGCGACCGTCCGAGCGCGGTGCCCGCGGTCAGCGCGTGCTGGCCGCTCGGGCGTCGTACGTGTTGCGCAGCAACGACGTCGGCGCGATGACGACGGCGGCACCGTTGCTCTATCCGCACATGTGGAGCTGGGACGCCGCCTTCATCTCGATCGGGCTGGCCACTGTGAGCGTGCCTCGGGCGATCCTGGAGATGGACACCCTGCTGGCTGCTCAGTGGGGCAACGGGATGATCCCGCACGTCGTCTTCTCCCGCGCGGGGGGCAGCTACTTCCCGGACGCGGACCGGTGGGGCTGCGCGGACCTCGCGGCCGACGCGCCGCGCGAACCGCCCACCTCCGGCATCTGTCAGCCGCCAGTGCATGCGCTGGCCCTGCAGCGCATCGTCGAGGCCGTCGATCCCTCCTCCGCCGACGAGGCCACAGCTTTCCTGGACCGGTCGTGGCCACGGTTGCTCGCATGGCACCGATGGGTCGCTCGGGCGCGTGACCCGCAGGGCTCCGGACGGGTGACCATCCACCACGGTTGGGAGTCCGGGATGGACAACTCCCCGCGCTGGGACGGTCCCTACTCCCGGGTCGTGGTCGGCACCGGCATGGCGCCGTACGTGCGGGTGGACACCGACTTCGTCGAGAGCTCGGAGCGGCCGAGCGACGCCGAGTACGCACGGTACCTGTGGCTGGTGGAGGAGATGCGCCGCGTGGGGTACGACCCCGACGAGCTGGCCCGGACCGGCAGCTTCGCCGTCGAGGACGTGTTCTTCAGCGCCCTCCTCTCCGTCGCGAGCACCGTGCTCGCCGAGATCGGGGAGACGCACGGCAAGCCGGCTGCCGAGGTCGCCGAGCTGCGCAGCCTCGCGCACCGGTTCCGAGCAGGCGTGGACGCGTCGGTGGACCCGCGCACCGGTCTGGCCCGCGACCGCGACCTGCGTACCGGTGACTGGCTGTCCACCGACACGATCGCCGGCTTCGCACCGTTGCTGTGCGGCAGCGCCGATCCGGCCGCGGAGCAGCGGCTGCTGGAGCTCTTCAGCTCCGAGGACTGGTGCGGCCACCCGTCCTTCGCGGCCGCCCTCCCGCCGAGCACCTCGCCGAGCTCCGCGGCCTTCCGGCCGACCGCCTACTGGCGCGGGCCGCAGTGGCCGGTGCTGGCATGGCTCTTCAGCTGGGCCTTCCGGCGGCACGGCTGGAGCGACCCCGCCGACCGGCTGCGTGACGAGGCCCTCAGGCTGCTCGCCGGCGGCGACTTCGGCGAGTACTACGAGCCCCGCACCGGCGAACCGCTGGGAAGTGCGCACCAGTCCTGGACGGCCGCCGTGGCACTGGACTGGCTGAGCCGCTCGTGAACGCCGACGCGCCGGCGGACGAGCGGCAGTGAGCACGGGGCAGCGGGGCTTCCAGCCGGTGGACGAGGTGGTCGTGGACCCCCGCCGGGCACGGGTGTACGAGCACGGATGGCAGAGCTGGAGCCCCACCTCGGTGCTCCCGGCCGGCGCCACGTCGGCGCGACCGAGCCTGGGCTGGCAGCAGGTGATGCGGTTCCGTCCCGGCTCGCCGCTGCCTGTCGCCGGCTTCCAGGGTGAGGGCCTGCTGGTGGTCGATCCCGGGAACGACGGTCCCGTCCGGACGTACGCCGCGACAGATCCTGGTCACGACGTACCTTCCATCCGTGCGCGCCTCGACGGCGACCGCGTCATGGTCAGCGCCGACGGCGCAACGCGGCTGCGTGCCACCTGGGCGGGGCTCGGGACTGCACTCGGGCACTACGGCGACGACCTTCGGTCGAGCGTCGCACAGGCGCCGCTGCGTCCGGCGCCGACCGTCTGGTGCTCCTGGTACCACTATTTCCTCGACGTGACCGAGGCCGACATCGTCGAGAACGCGGAAGCCATGGCGCGGCTCGACCTGCCGGTCGACGTCGTCCAGGTCGACGACGGATGGCAGGCGGAGATCGGCGACTGGACCGCAGGGTCGACGCGATTTCCCTCCCTCGACCGGCTCGCCCAGCGCATCCACGACACGGGACGCCGGGCGGGGATCTGGCTCGCGCCGTTCATCGTCGGTGAGCGCAGTGCACTCGCGCGGGACCACCCGGAGTGGCTGCTGGGCGACGCGGGGCACAACTGGGACCAGCGGCTGTCCGGCCTGGACCTCTCCCACCCCGGTGCCCAGGAGCACCTGTGGACCGCCGTGCGCAACATGCGCGACGCCGGTTACGACTACTTCAAGCTGGACTTCCTCTACGCCGGCGCCCTGCCGGGTGCCCGACATGGCGACCTGACCGGCGTGCAGGCCTACCGCGTCGGTCTGGAGGTGCTGCGCGACGCCGCAGGCGAGGAGTCCTACCTGCTGGGGTGCGGGGCGCCCCTCCTGCCCAGCGTGGGGCTGGTGGACGCGATGCGGGTGTCCCCGGACACCTACAACCCGGTGGTTCCTGAGGTGTCCGACGATCCGCTGCGGGGACGCGCCGGCGTCGAGGCGAGGGCCTGGCAGCAGGGGCGGCTCTGGGTCAACGACGCGGACGCGCTCGTCGTCCGGCCTGTGTTCGGCCTGCGCCGCGAGTGGGCCGACGTCGTGGAGCGGTACGGCGGCCTGCGCTCCTTCTCCGACCGCGTCGCGGACCTCGACGACTGGGGTCTGGGGACGGTGCGGCGGCTCCTGTCCTCCGTCCCGCCCCCGGTGCCCTTCGTGCAGCTCCCCGACGCCTACCCGAGGTGACCTGTCATGCCCACCGTCGTCGAGTACTCCGCGCCGTACCGGGTGCAGCTGGTGGACAGCCCGACCGAGCCCCTGCCACCGGGCCACCTGCGCGTGCGCACCTGGTACTCGGGGATCTCGGCGGGCACCGAGCTCACGGCCTACCGCGGCACCAACCCCTACCTGACCAGGAACTGGGACCCGGATCGCCGGCTGTTCCTCGATGGCCCCCCGACCTTCGCCTACCCCGTCTCGGGCTGGGGCTACTCGGAGGTCGGCGAGGTCCTCGAGGTCGCCGACGGCGTGACGGAGGTGCGTCCGGGGCAGGTCATCGCCGGCGTCTGGGGACACCGCAGCGAGGGCGTGGTCGCGGCGGACGCCCTGAGCTGGCTGGTCCTGCCCGAGGGGCTGGCACCTCTGGACGGGATCTTCGCCCGGGTCGGGGCCATCGCGCTCAACGCGGTGCTCGCGGCGGAGGCGAGGCTCGGCGAGAAGTGCGCGATCTTCGGGCAAGGCGTGATCGGGCTGCTCGCGACCCAGCTGGGCAGGCTCAGCGGTGTGGACGTGCTGGCGGTCGACGCCATGGAGCATCGCCTCGCCCTGGCTGCCTCCTTCGGGGCACGGCACACCATCCCGGCGGGCGTCGAGGGCGGGGCGGGGGCACGTGTCCGAGATCTGACCCGTGACTCCGGCGCCGACAGCGCCATCGAGCTCAGCGGCAGCTACCAGGCGCTGCACGAGGCGATCCGAGGCGTCGGTCTGGCGGGCCGCGTGATCGCGTCCGGCTTCTACCAGGGCGAGGGGGCGGGACTGCGGCTCGGGGAGGAGTTCCACCACAACCGGGTGGAGATCCAGTGCAGCCAGATCGGTGGCACCCCGCTCGCGCTGGGCCCGCGCTGGAACCATCGCCGCTTGACCACCACGTTCCTGCACGAGGTGGCGGTCGGACGGCTCACCGTCGCGCCGCTCGTCTCCGACGTGCTGGACGCCCAGGACGTGCAGCGGGCGTTCGAGATGCTGGACGCGGGCGCACCCGAGACGCTGCAAGTGGTGCTGCGCTTCCCCGCAGCCCCGTGAGCGCCATCGTCCAGGCGATGTCTGCCGTGCGGACCCTCAGGCCAGCCCCGCCGGGCACAGGTCGTCGGCCTGACCGTCCCGGGCATCCCCGATCGCGCCGAGGACCTGGCGGGTCACCCTGGTGAGGACCACCAGGTCGTCGGCGTTTATGTGGTCGAGCACCAGGGCCCGCACGCCGGCCAGGTGCTGCGGCCAGGCGTCGCGCAGCCGCTGCATCCCGGCGTCGGTCAGCGTGGCCAGGCTGGCACGCCCGTCCCCGGCGACGACCTGGCGGGCGACCAGCCCCTCGGCGGTCATGGACTGGACGATGCGGGTCATCCTGCTCGGCGAGATGGAGGCGGCCTGTGCGAGGTCGCTCATCCGCAGGCCCTGGTCCGGCGCCTCGGACAGGCGCATCAGGACGACGTACCGCGTGAGGCTGAGACCGCCCCTGCGCAGCAGGTCCTCGTCGATCGCCCGGGGCATCGCCACCATCAGCCGGATCAGGCCGCGCCAGGCCTCGTCCTCGAGCGGGGTCAACGGCTGCGGTGCTGGATCGGACGCCATGGCACCAGTGTGCCCGGGCCCCTGCCCCGGACACGAGACGCGCCCGGGTGAGCCGCGCCGAGGCCGGCTGGCGGGAGCCCGGTCCGGCGGACTCACCCCAGGGCGGTCACGGTGCCTTCGCCGACGTGACCCGCCAGCGCGTTCGTCAGCAGCGCGACCAGCGCCTCCACCTGGACGTCGGAGGAGGAGGACACCTCTTCGTCGGACCCGTCCAGGGCCCGCGCGGCGAGCCCGGCCTTGCTGTCGATCAGGTCGGCGATCTTGGCGTCGATGGTCTGGGCGGCGATGATCCGCCAGGCCGTCACAGGCTCGCGCTGTCCGATCCGGTGCACCCTGTCGATGGCCTGCGTCTGCTCGGCGTTGGTCCAGGAGAGCTCGGCCAGGACGACGTTGGAGGCGACGTGGAGGTTGATCCCCACCCCGGCGGCGGTCAGCGAGCAGACGATGACCGCGCAGTCGGGATCGTTGACGAACGCGTCGATGGCCCTCTGTCGCGCCGACGCGCTCTGGTCGCCTCGGATGGACGTGTAGCGGATCCCCCGCTTGGTGAAGACCGCCTCGGCGGCGTCCATCACGTCCAGGTGCTTGGCGAAGAAGACCACCTTGCCGGCACTGCGAGCAAGCTGCGCAGCGTAGTCCGCGGCGAGCTCCGCCTTGGCCTGCCCGATCCGCCGCACCATGGCGAAGACGTTGTCCCCGGCGCCGGTCTCCGATCCCTCGGCGACCTCGCGCTCGGCCACCCGCCTCGCCAGGGCATGGTCGATGCCCTCGCCCGCGGACCGGTCGCGGCGACGCTCGAGCGCCGCCGTGTAGCGCCCGACCAGGCGCTCGGCCAACCGGCGCTCCGCGTCGCGGATCGACCGCCCGACGGAGCCCTCGAGCTCGACCGGCAGGTCGGCGACGCGGCGGGCCGGGATGTCCGCGGCCACGTCGACCTTGCGGCGGCGCACGATCCCCAGGTCGAGCACGGCATCCCGCGCGGCGGGGTAGAACGGGTGGTCGGCGGGGGTCAGCCCGGTCTGCTCCAGTGCGGCCATCAGTGCCGGCCCCGGCCTGCGTTCGTCGATCCACCCGAGGAACTGCCAGATGGCCAGGAAGTCGTCGATGTCGTTGATGAGCGGGGTGCCGGTGAGGGCCATCAGCAGCGGCCGCGGGACCCGCCTGCGGATTCGCTCGGAGATCTCGATGACGTGCTGGGACCGCTGCGACTTCTTGTTCTTGATGTAGTGCGCCTCGTCGACCACCATGCCGCGGAAGCCGTGGTGGCCGATCCAGTCGACGTGCCGGTCCAGCACCTCGTAGTTGATCACCACGATGTCGGCGAAGCCGTCGATGGCCTCTCCGTCCCCGTGCACCACGGTGACGGAGCGACCGGGCGTCCACTGCGCCACCTCCCGCGCCCAGTTGATCTTGACCACGTTGGGCACGACGGCCAGCAGCGGGTAGGCGTTCGCGACCTGCGCCGCCAGCAGCGCCTGGGCCGTCTTGCCCAGCCCTGGCTCGTCGGCGAGCAGGAAGGTGCGGTGGCCACGTGACACTGCGGCGAGCAGGCGCGCCTGGTGCGCCATCAGCTCGGGTCCGCGGTGGCCTCGATGGACCGTCAGCTCGCCGGGCTCCGGGAGCACCATGCACGCCGAGGCACCCGGCACGGGGTGCTCGAACGCGTTGAGCAGCGGGCCGATCAGCTCCCAGCCGTCGAGGAGGCCCTGCGACCGAGGCTTCGGCGCGCCGTACTCCGGCACCCGGAAAGGGTTCGCCAGCTGGGCCGCGACGACGGACTGCGGCACCACCTGTCGCTCCACCTGAGCTGCAGGGCGGGCCTCTGGACCGGCGTCGTCCTCCTCCGGGTCGGGCTGGAGGCCACCGGCCACCTGCATCTCCCGCTGCAGCAACCGGGTGCGTGAGCTGACCTCGACGTTCTCGTCGAGCATCAGGAACAGCGACGGCTCGCGCGCCGCCGTCTGCGCCAGGATCGTGGCCAGGCCGTCAAGGCGCTTGAGCTGCGCATCCCGGCGCACCTCGGAGAGGGCCCGGTCGTCGCGGATGCGGGTGCGCTCCTCACGGGCCAGCAGCGCGACTGCCTGGAACCGGGCGCGCTGCTCGCCGCTCACCTGCCCGCGCTGGACCGCGCGTTCCACCTCCCGCACCGCGATCGCCAGGACGGGGATGATGCCCTCCTGGTCCTGGTTGCGCCGGTGGGGACGTTGGGTCGTCCGCCCGTCGCTCGACCGGCGCTCCCGTCGTGAAGCCAAGCAGCCACTACCTTCCTCGTGCACGGACTCGGCGCTCGTGGGTGTCGCCCCACTCGGCGTCCCGCCGATGCGCCGGACGTCTCGTACGGCGTGCCGCGGCCACTTCCGGTGGACCGCCCTCCCGGACGAACGGGACCGGCTCCGCCGGGAAACACCCCGGGCACGGACAGCGGTCACGTCGCCTGCACGCCCAGTGTACGCGGTGGCCGCCGCGGTGCTGAGGCTGTATCGCCGACAGACCGTCGAGATCCCCCGAGCTGGCCCCGGTTTCGACGTCGAACCTTCCTCGACTGGCAGGCGTGGAGGCGTCCGCTAGGACCACGTGGCGATGACTGCGGCCCGGTCGGGTCGGTCCGCGTCGTCGAGGACGTGCGCGACGGCGGGGAGGAGCGCGTCCGCCTCCGCGACCAGGTCGGCGGCACGCCGGTGCTCGCCGCGCTCGGCGCTCGACCTGGCGAGTGCGTCGAGGGCAAGGATGGTGACCTCGTGGTTCTCCTCGCCCTTGGCCTGGGCCAGCAGCAGCTCGAGCGTGTCCTGGTCACGGGTCTCAGCGGCGAGCGCACACCGTGAGAGCAGCGCGCCGTCACCACCACCGGCGCCGGCGTACCACGCAACGTTCTCCGTCAGCAACCGCACCGCTGACGGACCGTTGCCGGTGCTCCGGAGCAGCCGTGCCAGGTTGAGCCGAACCGTCGCCGCCATCCGGCCGTCGCCGCTGGTCGAGGCCGCACGCAGAGCCTCCTGGTAGGACACCCTCGCCTCGACCGGGCGTCCGGCTCGCTGCTGTGCTCGGGCCAGCGAGCCGAGGTGCAGGGCCGCCTGTCCGAGGAAGCCCAACGCGGTGGCCTCCCGCGCGGCAGCGGAGAGGGCGCCGACGGCATCGTCGAACCGATGCTCCGCCTGTGCGAGACCGCCGAGCATCGCCTGGGCGTGCACCAGACCCCAGGAGTCACCCAACGGGGTCAGGATCCTCTCCGCTTCGGCGCCGTCGCGCGCCGCGGCGGTCGTGTCGCCGAGCATCAGCGCCGCGTAGGCAGCCAGCACCAGGCCGGCCGCCGTCTCCCACACCAGATCTCCGCGGCGGTACGTCGCCACGCTGGCCGCGGCACACTCCAGGGCGACCTGCGGCTGACCCTGCTGCAACGCGACGAACGCGCGATGGCGGGCCAGTTGTGCCCGGGCCAGCTCACCGTCCGACTGGCCGATCGCGGCGTCGGCTTCGTCGAGGTCGCGCTGGGCGAGAGCGACGTCGCCCGCGGAGGCCTCCAGCCAGCCGGCGAGCATCAACGCCGAGGCGCGCTGCGGCGGCAGCGTCGTGGGGCCGAGGGTGCCGCGGATCCTGGCCGCGGCTGCCTTCCCGTCGCCGAGGACGACCCAGGTCCAGCCGAACCCCACCGCGATGTGGACCCCGAGCTCCGCGTCGTGGGTCCTGCTCCAGGCCAGCGCGGCGTCCACGTTCGCTCGTTCGGCACGGGCGATGGTCAGGCAGGTGGGCTGGCCGCTCCCCCGGATGTGCTCCGCGCACCACTCGGCCGTCGCCGCGTACCAGTCGGCGTGCGCGCCGTACGCCGTACCCGCCAGCCCTGCGTCGGTGAGCCGATCGCCGGCGTAGGCACGGATGCTGTCCAGCAGCCGGTAGCGCACCTGTCCACCTCCGGCGTCGTCGACGCTGACCAGCGAACGGTCCACCAGCCGGGTCAGGACGTCCACCACGGCCCCGGCGGGAACGTCGAGGGCCACCAGCACGTGCTCGAGGGCCTCCAGCGAGGCGCTTCCGGCGAAGCAGGACAGGGCCCACAGACCGCGTTGGTCGTCGGGGAAGAGCAGGTCGTAGCTCCACCCGATGGCGCCCGCGAGCCCTCGTCGGCGTTCCGTCCGGTGGCTGCTGGGGTCCTGCAGCAGGGAGAACCGGTCGTCGAGGCGTCGGGCGATGTCGGCCACCGACAGCGACCGCACCCGCGCGGCGGCGAGCTCGATCGCCAGCGGCAGCCCGTCGAGGGACCGACACAGCTGCTCGACCATCTCGGTGGTGTCCTCGTTCACCACCAGCTGGCGTCGAGTCTCCCGACCACGCGCCAGGAACAGCGCCACCGAGTCCTCGATGGTCAAGGGCTCGAGGTGGAGGACGAACTCGCCCTCCACCCCCAGCGGTACCTGGCTGGTCGCGAGGAGGAGCAGGCCGGGCACCTCGTCGAGGAGGGGGCCGACCAAGGCTCCGACGTTGTCGACGACGTGCTCGCAGTTGTCGAGGAGCAGGACGGTTCGGGCGCCGGTGAGCCGCTCGCGCAGCTCGGTGGGCCCGTTGACGTGCAGCGTCTCTGCGACGACCTGCTGAAGGTCGGCCGACTCGTCGACTGCTTCGAGACGGACCAGCCAGGCACCGCCGGGCGCCGTCAGCTCCTTCGCCGCCTCGATCAGGAACCGGGTCTTGCCCACTCCTGCCGGTCCGACCACGGTCACGAGCCGGTGCTTCGTGACAAGCTCGCCCAGGGCGTGGAGCTCGCGTTCACGCCCCAACAACCCGGCGGGGCTTCGCGGCAGGTTGCCCGGCGCCGTGACCGTGGGCTCAGACCTGCCCGCGAGAACGGCGCTCTGCTGGAGGAGGTGCTGCTCGAGCGCCCGCAGGTCCGGCCCCGGCTCGATGCCCAGCTCGGTGACCAGCAGCCTCCGCAGGCGGGCGTACGCCGCGAGCGCGTCGGCCTGCCGTCCCCCTCGGTACAACGCCGTCATCAGGGAGCCCCACAGCCGCTCGCGCAGCGGGTGCGTGGTCACCAGCGTCTCCAGCTCACCGACGAGGTCCCCGCCAGACCCCAGGTCGACCCGTGCCGCCATCACCTCCTCGAGGAGGCCCAGGCGGAGCTCCTCGAGACGGACGCGGTGGGGCATCGCCCAGTCACCGTCCTGGACGAGGAACTCGCCCCGGAACAGCCGCAGCCCTTCGCTGGCCTCTGCCAGGACCGCCGTGGCGTCGCCGGCCCGCCTGGCCGCGGAGGCTCTGCCGGCCAGGTCGACCACGCGGAACGCGTCCACGTCGGCCGGTTCGACGGCGAGCCGGTACGTGTCGTCCTCGCCGACGACCAGATCCTTGTCGCCGAGGGCACGACGGAGCTGGGAGACCTTCGACTGGAGGGTGTTGCGGCCCGTGCTCTCCGGCCACAGATCCTCCAACAGGGCCTCGACCCGCACCCTGGAGCCTGCGTCGAGGGCGAGCCGGACGAGCAGCTCGGTGGTCTTGCCTGTGGGCACCGAGAGCCGATCACCATCCCTGCGCGCCTCGACCGCGCCGAGAACAGCGACAGTCAGCACCGTCCGAGGCTACGCCACCCGCCCGCCGTCGGGACGTCGTGAGGCACCGTCAGGCGTCGTCAGCGCATCGTCAGGGCCGAGGCACACAGTGCAGGTGTGCCCGACAACACCGCTCCTCTGTCCCGCCTGTTCGGTGAGGATCCCGACGCACCCGCCGAGATCCTCGCGCTCGCAGCGACGTCCGCCTCGGCACCCGTGCTGGTGGCCGCCGCCATCCTGACCGGCGACCTGCACCACCTCACCCGAGCCGCCGGCCACGCCACCACGACCAGGGACCGCCAGCTGGTCGCGGTCGCTGATGCGCACCTGCGAGGCAACGCGGACCTGCTCCACGTGCTCATCCGCGACCACCTCTGCGAGCACCCCGACAGCCTGCTCGCGGCCTGGATCGCCGGTCGCACGACCACCAGCCCATGACCGACGACGACGCCTCGAGCCCGACCCACCACCAGGAGAACCCGATGACACACCTTCAGTCCGCGGCCAGCCCCACCGGCACCGCGCAGTCACCAGGAGCGAGGCGCGTCCTCGGACGCTGGATGCTCTCGTTCGCCGGCTATCCCCTGGGCGGGTACGCCGCCTACCTGCTCGTCGGCCGTGTCGACAGCCCGGGCCCGGCCGTGGCCGGGGGTCTCCTCACCGGCGCCGTGCTCGGTGCCGTCCAGGCCTGGGCCATCGGGCGGCCGCTGCCCCGCCCGGTCGCGTGGATCCTCGCCACCGCAGTCGGCCTGATGACGGGAGTGGCCGCCGGTGCGGCGCTGGTCGACTACCGGACCGACCTCGGCTCGCTGGTGATCCAGGGCGCGGTCACCGGCGCCCTGGTCGGAGCTGCCCAGGCAGCCGTGCTCGCCCCTCGCCTGGGCTCGCTCTCTCTGGTCTGGCCCATGTTCCTCGCCGGGACCTTCGCCGTCGGGTGGGCCGTCACCACGTCCGCTGGCATCGACGTCGACCTGCAGTTCACCGTCTTCGGGTCCTCCGGGGCGCTCACGGCCACGCTGCTCACCGCCGTACTCCCGGTAGTGCTGAACCGGGTCCACACTGCCGAGCGTGCGTCGTGACCCGCCACGTGGTCTTCGGGACCGGCCAGGTCGGCCGACCGCTCGTCCAGCGGCTCGTCGCCGACGGCCACGACGTGGTCGCCGTCAACCGCGCAGGACGCGGTGACCTGGCGGGCGCCCGGATCGTCGCGGGTGACGCCAGCGACGCGGACTCCACCACCCGCATCTGCGCCGGCGCGCACGTCGTCTACTTCTGCCTCAACGCGAGCAACTACGCACGGTGGGACCGGGAGTTCCCGCCACTGCAACGCGGCGTCCTCACGGGCGCGGCCCGCGCGGAGGCCCGGCTGGTGGTGCTGGACAACCTGTACTCCTACGGTCCGCCGCGGGGCCGCGCCCTCGTCGAGACCATGGCCGCGCAGCCCACCTCGACGAAGTCCCGCACCCGGGCGGCGATGACAGCGGAGCTGCAGCGCGCCCACGCTGCGGGGCAGGTCGAGGTCGCCATCGGCCGCGCCAGCGACTTCTTCGGCCCCGGAGCAGTGAGCTCCGCGCTCGGCGCAACGGTGTTCGCGACCGCCCTCACCGGCGCGAGAGCCCAGGTGATGGGAGACCCGGACCAGCCGCACAGCTACTCCTACGTGCCCGACGTCGCGGCAGCACTGGTCGCCCTCGGCACCGCTCCCACGGCCCCCGGGGAGATCTGGCACCTGCCGGTCGCCCCGGCCCGCACGACCCGCCACATCATCGGTCAGGTCTACCGGGCAGCGGGTCACCGTCCGCGCCTCCTCGCCGCGGGACGCACCACCCTGCGAGCCCTCGGAGTCGTGCAGCCTCCGCTGCGCGAGTACCTGCACACCCTCTACCAGTTCACCGATCCCTGGGTCGTCGACGACTCCAAGTTCCGCACAGCCCTCGACGTCGTGGCCACCCCCCTCGACGACGCACTCGACGCCACGCTCGCCTGGTACCGCGAGGAGGCGCCCACCTCTGCCACCGCCTGACGAAGCGCCTCAACCACCCGAACACCGACAGGAGACACCATCGTGACCACCCAGGTCCTCCCCCGCACCCCCGAGACCCGCACCCGCACGACCGCACGGCTCGCCGGGGCCGCCCTCGCCCTCGCGTCCCTCCTCGCCATCGCGGGGTTCACGGTCCTCGGCGCCGTCTTCCAGTACCCGCAGGTCCTCGAGGAGCCGACCTCGGAGATCCTTCGCCTGTACCGCGAGCACCAGACCGCCGTCGGGACTTGGTTCCTCGTCCTGGTGATCAGCGCCGCGCTCATGGCCCCGGCGGGCCTCTACCTCGGCCGCCTCGTCACCGGGACGCTCGGCAGATGGATCACCGGTGTCGGGATCGCGGCAGCCACGGTCCAGGTCATCGGACTGCAACGCTGGGTCACCCTCGTCCCCGGCCTGAGCAGCGACGCTCTCGACCCGTCCCGTCGGGCGGCCGCCGAGGAACGGTTCGAGCTGCTGCACACGGTCCTCGGCAACCTGATCGGCGAGACCCTCGGCTACGCACTCACCGCAACGTTCACCGTCCTGATCGTCAGCGGCCTGCGGCGCACGGTCATGCCCCGCTGGGTGGCCCTGATCGGCAACATGGCCGCCGGCCTCATCGCCACCGGGGTGGCGGTCCCGTGGGTCGAGGTCGCCAGCCTGAGCAACTTCGCGGGGTACGTCGTGTGGTGCATGTGGCTGCTCGGCGTCGCGGGCCTGCTGTTCCGGGCCGCCGCCGGTGATCGCCGCATCGGCGCCGGGTCGTGACGACCGCGGACGACCATCGGACCACGACACGGAGGCCGCCGAGCGGCTGCGGCGCGTGGGAGCAGCGACCTGACGTCGACGGCACAGCCGTGAGGGCAGGGGTGGACACGGTGACCCGCTCCCCGACCGCTGACCCGTCAAGGTCTCTGGGCGTGGGCGACCGCCTGGCCACCGTCCTGCGGAACGCCGTCGTTGTACGTGATGTCGTCGAGCCGGAGCTCGATGTAGGTGAAGCTGCCGTCGGGCTGCGAACGGTGCCAGCGTCCCTCGCCTGCAGCAGCGACCCGGCGTTCCGCCAGCTGCGTGTACTCACTGAGCGGGGTGCTCCAGCGCTGGGGCGTGAAGGTGCTGCCGTCAGGGGAGGCCGCGAACCGGTCGTCCGAGACGAAGTCGACCAGGTCGCCGGAGGCGTCGAACACCAGCTCAGCGTCCACTGTCTGGCTGCCGTTGACGAAGGTTCCCCTGACGCGGCGCCCGTCGAGCTGCTCCCACGTGATCCGCGCGTCGATCAGCGCTGCCGGGGCGAACACCGCCATGTCGTTGAGGACGGTGACGGTCTCGCCTTGGTCCATCTCCGGCCCGGAGGCATCGAGGATCGGCACCAGGGAGAGAACCTTGCCCCCCATGGTGGCGGTCCCGTCGTGATAGTCGTGGAAGACGGTCACGGGCAGTCCGGACCTGGTGGCATGCAACAGGAAGAGCCGTTGCGGCCGGGGACCGAACGTGTTGAGCTGCCGAGCCGTGAACGGCATCCACGGGCTGCCCGGTCCACTGCGGATGCGGCCGTGGAGGACGGCGTAGAACTCGGTGACACGAGGCCTCCCCACCGCTCCGACGCGTCGGAGGTACCTCGCCAGCGGTGCCGGCACGCCGTCGAGATCGGCCTCGGTCACCACTCCGGTCGGCGCCGGAGCGGCGGCCACCGCCGCGTCGACCCGCTGCTGCCAGCGCGCCTCGTAGCTTCCCGGCCCCGAGCCGGCGAAGCCGACGACGGCAGCCAGCACAAGCACGACGTTCACGACGGTCCCGGCCTTGGCATCGTTCCAGCTGGTGAAGACAAGCGCCTGCGACAGCACGGCCGCGGCCACCGCAGCGAGCCACCACCAGCTCGGCGGCCCGAGCGCGATCATGGCCGTCACCGCCAGCACCGCTAGAGCGGCGAGCATCCACAACGCTCCCATCATCGGCCCGAGCGGCTCCTGGAGCCGCGCCACCCGCGCCAGGCCGAGGCCCTTCGCGGCCCCCAGCAGGTGGATCAGCCCGTGCACGCCGAGCAGCGCCACGACCAGCCATCGAGCTGCGCTGGTCATCTCGGCCCTCCCTCGAGCCCTTGCTCGTCCGTCTCTCGTCGTTGGAAGGGTGTCCGTTCTCGTCGCAGCACCCACAGCGCGGCGCAGATGACGAGGAGACCGGCCACCGCGCCCACCACCACCCCGGTGGCCTCCGTGGCGGAGGTCAGGTTGTAGGCGGTGTGCCAGCCGGCGACGAGCAGGATGCTGTTCCTGCTGCGCTGGTACAGGAACGTCAGGACGACCGACCCCGCGACCAGGCTGACCAGCCAGCCGACCGCCAGCACCCCCATCGACCGGAAGCTGTCGACCAGCCAGAACCAGGGCAGATGCCATGCCGCCCACGCGACGGCGACCGTCATGGCCGTGGCGGTGAGGCTGTGGTCGCGCAGGAGTCGATGGACGGCGAATCCACGCCACCCCGTCTCCTCACCCACTCCGTTGACCAGGAACGCGACGGCCACGACGCCAAGCGGGCTGATCCCGCCGATCCCGGTGTACGTCGTGAAGTCGGCGAGCGGCGGGACGTCCCGCCCCACGCTGAGGGGCACCAGCACACCGAGCAGTCCGATGCTCAGTGTGCCGGCGACCAGGAGCCACCACGTCCACCCGATCCGCCAGCGCGTGGCCCGTGACAGCAGGTCGCGGAGTCCTGAGCGGCCGTCCGCCAAGGCGGCGACGACGACAGCAGCCACGGCAGGCACCAGATCCACGACACGGCGCACGACAGGACGAAGTAGACCGGCACCGCCCGCCGCCGCACCGTTCCTCGCAGGCCCCCTTCCTCGTGCAGCACCGACGTCAGCGATCGTCCTCACGGAGCGGCACCACCTCGATGGGGCAGGGCGCGTGGTGGAGCAGGGTCCGGGTGGTGGACCCGACCAGGAGACCGAGAGGGCCTCGGTGGCCGTGCCGGCCCAGCACCAGAAGGTCCGCCTGTGCGGCGGCCTCGTGGAGCGCGACAGTGACGCGCTCGTAGTCGAGACGCAGCTCCCAGACGACCCGCTGATGGGCTGCGGCCACGAGCTCGATCGACCTGGTCAGCTGCTCGCGGGTCGTCTTGTCCCAGTCGTCGCGCAGGACTCGACCGGTGATCGCAGCGTCGTACGGCGACACGGGTCGCCAGGCGTGCACGATCTCGATGCGTGCACCAGCGGCGTCCGCTTCGGCGAAGGCCTCCTGCAGGACCAAGGCGTCTGCCTTCGAGCCGTCGACTCCGACCACGATGCGCCCTGCGGCTGACCGGGGGCCCGACCAGGCCGGTGGGATGCAGCGCACGGGTACGACCGAGTGCGCGACGACCGACAGGGACGTGGCTCCGGTCAGCAGGTGCTGCACCGTGGAGGTCCGGCTGCCCAGCACGATGCACTTCGCGTCGCCGACCTGCTGCAACAGGGCTTCGGTGCGGGGTCCCCACGCCAACACCGTGCTGGTGCGCTCACCGGGGACGCCGTTCTCCTCGGCGTGCTTGGCGGCCTCCTGCAGCACCGACTCACCGATGTCACCGATCTCGCGCATCGTGACTTGCGGCAGGTACGGTGCCATCGGCGCGTACATCGCGTACTCGTGCGGGACGTGGACCAGCCGTAGATCGAGGTGCTCGCGGGCGGCGAGGGCACTGGCGTACTCGATCGCACGCTCGCCGTCCCTTGTCCCGTCGACGCCTACCACGACCGTGGTCGCCGGTTGTGCGGTCATGTCCCTGCCTCCTGACCATGAGGAGAGCGTTTCTCCTGCCCTCAGCCTGGTCTCTCGTCGGGCTCCGCTGCAGGGCCGCTCGGCCGGACCCGACGGGACCTTCGGCCCGCTGGCAGCCGACCATCGCACCTACGGCGCTGTGCCGGAGGGTGCGCACCGAGCCGCGACAGCTCGAGGACGTCAACGAGGCCTTCGAGGAGGTCCTCGCTGGACGCGTTCCGGCACGCCTGGTCTTCGACATGAGCCGAGCCGGCCGACGTGTCGCGCTGCTGGACGGGAGTCCGCTACGCCCGGCTTCACGACAGGGCGTCGGTCGTGGCGCTGTCGATCGCTCACCGCAGGTGCTTGAGCGCTTCACGCCGGGACAGCCCCGCCAAGCGACCGTCGTTGTCAGCGACGAATGCCGTCACCCAGTCGGGGTCCTGCCGCGCGTACTGGCGCAGCGCCCAGCCGACCGCTTTGCGGACGAAGAACGCGCTTCCGTGGGCGCTGCCGGTCAGGTTCTGCTCGAGCACGTACCGCAGCAGCCCCGTGTCGGTCGCGTCCTTGCTGCCCAGCTGGCTGAGGATCGCCGTGCGCCGGAGCCAGAGGCTCCCGTCCACCGCCCATGCTCGTACGACTGGCGACACCGGATCCGGGAACGCCCGCAGGATCGGGCCGACACGGTTGCTCGCGATGGGATCGACGAGGTCCCACCAGGCGCCCGCGACGACCAGGTGCCGGTAGAGGCCCAGCGTGTCCGGGTGCTGGTGCTCCCGATACGACCGGTGACCGGTCAGGCCGACTGCGGCATAGCGCTCCTCGCGGTAGGCGGCCTCGTCGTACAGCAGGCGCACCGCCTCACGCCACGCGGCCTCGGTGGGGAGCCGGTGAGCGTCGAACAGGCGGGCGCAGAGCCTCCGCAACGGCGTGGCGTTGATCCCGAGGAAGGGCATCGAGGACTTCATGTACCTCTGCATCTGCGGTGCCTTGGTCGGATCGGCCGCTTCGACGAGAGCGCGGCGCACGTCGCGCACCAGCGCCGCGACCAGGAGGTCCACACCGCCACGCTACGACGTGCGCGTCGGTGGTGGCGGGTCCGGGACTGGTTGCACCCTCGCCCACGGCCTCACCCGGGGCGTCGACGAGGGTGCAGCTGATCGCCGGCGGACCGCCCCGAGGAATGCCACGCGTTCGCCCGACGACACTCGACGACCCTTTCGACCCAGGAGGATGACCCCATGGACCCCGCCCCCCTCGCTGTCACCCGGAGCAAGCCGCCACTAGCGCTGGTTCGGGCCATCAACCCCGTGGTGCGGCGGCTGCTGCGCTCGCGGGCGCACCCGCTGCTCGACGGCGCGGTCCTGCTCCTCCACCTCACGGGTCGGCGCAGCAGTCGGCGCTACGACATCCCGGTCGGCTACCGCGGCGTCGCGGGACGCCTTCAGGTCTTCACCGACTCGCCGTGGCGAGCCAACGTTCGCGGCGGCGCGGACATCGAGGTCTCCCTTCGCGGGAATCGGCTCCCCATGCGCGTCGAGCTGGACGAGGACCCCGACCGGGTTGCCGGCGTGTACGCCGGACGCATCGCCGAGCTCGGCCGGGGACCGGCGCAACGGCGCCTCGGCATCAGGATCCACGTCGGCCGCGCGCCCACCCACGACGAGCTGGTGGCCGCGATCCGCCGCACCGGGCTGTCGATCCTGACCCTCACCCCGCGGCCGGCACCCCCCACCGTCGGCTCGTGAACCTGCGAGCTGGCGGGACGGGTGGTGGCTGGAGCTTCAGAGGCCGATGAGGCCGTTCCGTACGGCGTCGATGGCCGAGTGCGCGAACGCCGGACCGCTCAGGTTGCCGCTTCGGCGCCATGCGAACGACAGCGGCACGCCGACGAGGCAGTGCCAGGTCAGCAGGGACAGCAGGAGGAAGGGCAAGGGCATCCCGCCCGACACCGGCAGGTGCCACAACCCCCAGAGCGCAGACACCAGGACTGCCGATCCCCGACCTCGTCCCTCACCCGGGTGGTGGACGTGGGCGTCAAGGGCGCCCCGGAAGGCCACCTCCTCGATGACGAAAGTCGCCGGGAAGTAGATCACCAGCCACTTCAGCACGCTGCCGGGCATCGCCACGAGGTCGATGGAGGTGCCCGTGGCGAGGTGGACGCCACCGATGATCAGCGCGTTGCCCACGACTCCGACGGCGGTGGGAAGCGCGGCAGCTCGGAGCATGCCGCGCACGGACGTCGAGCTCACGGCGTACGCCGCAGCCGCCGCGCCGACGACCGCCGCGGCGTACCACGCGATGACCCACGGGTCGCCGCGGGTGACCGCCTCCAGACCCCACCAGAGCGGGGCGAGGGCGAGCAGGGCCGTCAGCGCCACGTCACGGCGGCTGAGCCTGGAAGGACGGAGCGGGCCTGCACCGCCGCCTCGGACCAGAAGCTGCCGTATCGGCCGCCGGCGCACCAGCACCTGGAAGGCCACCGTGAGCGGGATGCCCATCAGGAGGTAGGCCTCGGCGTTGACAGGAAGCAGGTAGCCAAGGCCCACCCAGGCAGCCACGAAGCCGACCCCCTCGGCAATGCGTCGAGGGCGTGGGCGTTCACCGACGAGGCGTCGGTCGTCAGGGGCGGTGTGGGTGCCGGACACGGGGCCCTCCTCGAGGCGGATCGGTGGACTGCTGACGCGTTCGGGTGGTCGGTCAGTGCAGGTGCATGCCGGCGCCGGCCGCCGCGCGGGTAGCAGGCATCCGGAGCAGCGCGAAGACGGCGAAGACGGCGGCGACCACGGCAGCGCCCACGAGACCGCGGGAGAACCCGTGCACGGCACCGTCGTGGGTGGCGAGGGAGCCGGCGCTGCTGGCCACCGCGGACAGGACGGCGACGCCGAGAGCGGCCCCGATCTCGTGGCCGGTCATCAAGAACCCGGAGGCCACACCGGCGTGCGAGTCGGGAATCCCCATCAGGGAGGTCACCGACACAGGCACGAAGACCATGCCGACGCCCAGCCCGAGCGCCAGCAGACCGGGCAGGAGGCCGGTGGCGTACTGGGAGCCGGCGGAGGCGGTGGAGAGCAGGACTGCGGCCGCCGCCCCGAGAGCCAGCCCGGCTGCGGCGATCGCGCGCGGGGTCACATGAGCCAGGAGGTGGCGGGCCACGACCGTGCCCGCGGTGATCGCCAGGGCGAAGGGCAGGAAGGCCAGACCGGTCCGCAGGGCGGAGAAGCCCATGACCGTCTGCATGAAGATCGACGCCAGGAAGACGGTGCCGACCAGGATCCCGGTGACGCCGAGCATCACCGCCGTTCCAGAAACCAGGGAGCGCAACCTCCAGACGTGCGGCGGGAACAGGGGGCTGGTGGCGTGCTGCTCGACCTTGAGGAACGCCAACAGCAGCACCGCCGACGTACCCAGGCCGACCAGGGTCCGGGCCGACCACCAGCCGTGCGTGGCGGTGCCGTCCACGGTGTAGACGAGGGCGGCGAGCCCGGCGATCACCGTCACGGCTCCCGGGACGTCGAAGGCCGAGCGCGCGGGAGCGGAGAACCTCTCCCGGGCGATGACGCGTCGACCGACGAGCAGGGCGACCACACCGATGGGGCCGTTCACCCAAAAGATGAACTGCCAGCTCGACCAGGTCGTGATGGCGCCGCCGACCAGGACACCCGCGGCGACCCCGAGGCTGCCGACGGCCCCCCACAACGCGAGGGCGGCCTTGCGCTGCGCCCCGGAGTAGGTGGTGGTGATCAGCGACAGCGCCGACGGGGTCAACAAGGCGGCGCTCAGTCCTTGGACGGCCCGGGCGGCGACCAGCTGAGTGCCGGTCTCGGCGAACCCGCTGACCAGCGAGGCGGCGGTGAACAGGCTGAGGCCGGTCAGGAAGACGCGCCGCCGGGACAGCAGGTCGCTGATCCGACCGCCGAGCAGCAGGCCGCCTCCCGACATCATCAGGTACGCGGTGACCAGCCACTGCAGGTCCCCGCCGGCCAGGTGCAGCGACCGGCCGATGGTCGGCAGGGCGGTGTTGACCACGGAGATGTCGAGGACGACGAGGATCTGGGCGGCGAGTGCGACACCGAGCAGAGCCCAGGACTGGCGAGGGCCCTCGTCCTCCTGGTGCTCGACCGGGTGGCCGTGGTGGGCGGGTGCATGGGACATCGGATGCTCCTCAGGTTGAGTAGGGCGGTGGTGGTGAGTCTCAGGACGCCGAGAGGGGTGAGCCGGTGCTCACGGACCGGGCGACGGATTCGATGGCGGTCACCGAGGCGTCCGAGCCGTTCGGGTCGTCGACCAGGCCGGCGTGGGAGGAGCGGACGTCGCGGTGGACGCTGTCGCTCGACAGGGCGGCGAGCCGGTCCTGGGCCGCGGCCCAGCCCTCGGTGCCGAGGTTCTCCGAGGCGGTGAGCACCACCAGCGGTCGGTCCCCCAGCGTGGAAAGGGACTGCGAATCCTCCAGGAGGCGCGGGACCATCGAGAGCTCGTCGCGTGCGCTGCGTTGCGCGCGGACCGTCGAGCCCATGGCCTCCACCACGTCACCCTCGGCGCCGGGGAGGTGCGAGCTGGGGCCGATCACGGGGCCCAGCCCGACCCTTGTCAGGGTGGGCAGGAGGGACACGGCACGCGTCATCAGCTCGTACTGCAGGGGGTAGGCCGGCATGTCGGCGAACTGGCGCGGGCTGGAGCTGTCGAGGAGCACCATGCCGGCGACGTCCTGGGGGTACTGCGCGGCGTACGTCAAGGCGTACGGCCCGCCCATGGAGTGCCCGACGAGGACGTAGGGAGCGTGCTCCCCGGCCGTAACGAGGAGGGTGTGCAGGTCGGCTGCTGCGGTGACGCCGTCCTGCGGCTCGCCCACGTCATCGCTCCAGCCCTGGCCGGCGCGGTCATAGGCGCACACCCGCGTGCTGCCGCTGACCTGGCCGGTGATCCGGGCCCACGAGGCGGAGAACTCACCCGAGCCGCTGAACAGGACGACCGTGGGTCCGCCCGTCCCTCGGCAGTCGAGGTGCAGTCGGTGGTCGCCCACTGCCAACGTCCTGCCCGGAGCCGGGTGGTCGCGCCCGACCCGGAGCGAGGTGACGTTCTGGGCCAGGGCTCCGACGGCGACCACGACCAACGTTGCGAACACCGGGGTGAGCAGCAGACGCGACCGCCCCGGAAGGGCTCGACGGGCCTGGACGGCCATCCAGGCCACCAGGGCCACCATGAGCGGGGGCCACACCCAGGTGAGCACCGAGAGGGACGAGTGGTCCGGGGAGAAGGCGACGAGTCCCGCGCCCGTGCCCGACATGGCGATCGCAGGGACACGAGCCCAGCGCTGCGGTCGGGGGGTGTGGCAGCACGAGACAACGGCGAGCGCGGCCCAGCCGACGCCAAAGCCGACGAGCAGCGAACCGGTGACGACCGCCTCGGTGGCTCCAGGAAAGACCCCCATGGTCAGACCCAGGGCACTCACTGCTCCCAGGACCAGTGAGCCGAGGACGACGCGGGCGTCGGACCAGGTCCCTGTACGCCGGCCGTGGCCGGCATCGTGGTCGCGTATGGGCTGGATGTCGACGGTCATGGCGGTCTCGCTCTCGCAGTGGTGTGCTGGCCGGTGGCCACGCATTTCTGGTGCACTGCGTCCGAGCGTGGACTCGATGACGACCGATCACCCCGGTCAGATGGCCGGGATCGGCGTCAGGCCAGATCGAGCCGTGCGAGCTCGCCCCGGGAGGTGACCCCGGCCTTGGCGAAGACGTTGCGCAGGTGGAAGGCGACCGTCCTGGGAGAGATCCAGCACTGGGCCGCGACGTCCTTGTTGGACAGGCCGGAGCTCACCAGCCGTGCGATCTGCAGCTCCGTGGGGGTGAGCCTGACCAACGTAGAGGGGTCGCGCTTGCGGGCGGTCTCCCCGGAGGCACGCAGCTCCTGGTTGGCCCGGGCGACGAGAGACTCTGCCCGCAGGTCCTCGAAGGTCTCGAGGGCCTCGCGCAGGTGCTGCCGGGCGTCCACCCGCCGCTGGCCGCGGCGCAGCCACTCTCCGTAGGCCAGCTGCGCCCGCGCCTCGTCAAGCGGCCGACCGGCACTCGCATGGCAGGCCAGGGACCGTCGGAACAACGCATCGGCCTCGGCCCGGTCCGCTGTCAGCGCCCGGCCGAAGGCCACGGTGCCCAGCGCCCAGGACCTGCTCGTGGCGTCCGCAAAAGGAGCCAGCTCCTCGGTCCAGCCACGAGCGGCCGCCGTGTCCCCGGCGCGCACCGCCGCCTCGATGCGCTCCCCGGCGGACATCCGCGCGAGGACCGGCAACCGGAACCGGGCGAGGTGGTGCATGGCGCCCGCGCTGTCGCCGGCGGCGGCGGCGCGTGACCCCTTGGCCCAACGGGTCAGGTCGTGGACCGGGTCGGACAGGATTCCGAGGGGGTGCGCCGCGACCAGCTCCTCGAGCTGGGCGAGGTGGTCGTCGTGGTCGTCGCGGCCCTGAAGTGCCGCGAGCAGCGCCAGCCAGGCGATGGGTGGGGCCGTCATCGCCGGCTGGCCGATGCTCCGACCCAGGGCGATGGCCTCCTCGGCGCTGTTGCGCACCGCGACCAGGTCACCGGCTAGGTACTGGCCGAAGCACAGCCTCTGCAGGCAGTAGACCACTGCCGTCACCGCACCGGCCTCCCGCGCTCGCGACAGCGCGTAACCGTAGAAGTGCTGCTGCGCCCGATCGTCCCCCAGCTGGAGGGCTGCATTGGCGAGGTTCCACAGCACGTCACGGTCGTCGACCTGGTGGCCCAGCTCCAGCGCGCGGTCGAGGGAAGAGGTGGCGGCGCACCAGTCGCCCTGGGCCACCTGCGTCATCGCGCCCAGCAGGTGACGCAGGCACAGGGTCCTCGGCGGATCACCGGCGACGGGCTCAACCAGCGCTTCGGCAGCCGGCATCGGCGTACCGCTGTCAGCGCCGAAGGTACGCATGACGGCGGCGGCGACGCCGAGGTCGAGGGCCCTGGCCGGATCCATCGGATGGATCGCCTCGGCGGCCTCCACGAAGATCCGGTGCGCCTCGGCCGCCGACCCGAGGTTCACCTCGATGTGACCACGCAGGCGTGCGATGTCAGCGAGCAGGAGTCGATCGTCGGTCGCCTCGCGCGCTTTCGACAGCAGCGCCTGGGCCTGGCTGGCACGGCCGCAGGCCCATGCGCTCCTGGCCGCGGCGAAGGTCAGCTCGGTTCGCTTGGCCGGTTCGTCGCACAGCGCCGCAGCGCGTTCGTACGCCGCGAGCGCTGCCGCGTGCCCGCCCCGTCGCTGGGCCCGGGTGCCGGCCAGCTCCAGGGCACCCACCACCTCCGGGTCGGGTCCCTCGGCGGCGGACGCACGGTGCCAGGCCTCCCGGTCCGGATCGCCATGGCCGGACAGCGCATCCGCGAGGGCCCGGTGCACCTCCCGCCTCTGCGCTCCTGTCGCAGCCTGGTAGACCGCCGACCGGACGAGCGGGTGACGGAGCGACAGGGAAGCAGCGGTCTCCATGAGCAGCCCCGAGTCCGCTGCCGCCTGCAGGTCGGAGTCGTCGAGGCCCAGCGCGGCTGCGGCCCGCCGCACCGCGTCGAGATCACCGCTGTCGTCCGCTGCGGTGAGCAGCAGCATCTTCTGCACCCTCGGAGACAACCGGCGGCTCCGGTCGAGGAAGAGCTTCTCGACCCGAGCAGTCAGGTGCAGCTGCGAGGGCAGGGGGTCCACACCGCTGAGCTGGTCCGGGGTCAGCTCGGCGGGAAGCTCCAGCAGCGCCAGGGGGTTGCCGCGAGTCTCGGTGAGGATCCGCTCCACCACCTCGGACCCGGTCGCGTTGCCGAGACGCGTCCCGAGCAGGGCGCGGGAGGCGTCCGGACCGAGACCTGTCACGACGAGCTCGCGGACCCCTTGCGGGTCGAACGTCCCCCAGACGCCGTCCCGCGCTGCGAAGAACAGGGCCACCCGGTCCGCACCGACCCGGTGAGCGCAGAACAGGAGCGCGCCGGCCGTGGCGGCGTCCAGCCAGTGCGCGTCGTCCACGATGCACAGCACCGGGTTCGCCTCCGCCGCGGTCGTGAGCAGCGACAGCGTCGCCACCCCCACCAGGAAGGGCTCGACGGCTGCACCTTCCTCCTCGCCGAACGCGACCCGCAAGGCGCGTGCTTGCGGTCCCGGGAGCCTTCCCCGAAGGCTGGTCAGTGGGCGAAGCAGCCGATGCAGCGCCGCGAAGGCCAGGGGAGCCTCGACTTCGAGCCCCTGTGTCCGCAGCACGGTGGCCTCAGCGGCGCGCGCCACGAGCTCGTCGAGCAGGGCCGACTTGCCGACGCCTGGCTCCCCGCGCAGGACCAGCGTCCCCGCGGTGCCCTCTCGCGCCCCCTCGAGAAGCGCTCCCAGGAGCTGTCGCTCCGGGTCGCGACCGACCAGCACGGAACGAAACTACCTCGCAGCCGCCCCGTGGGCGATGGGATGCTGGCCGTTTGACCGGGGCGACCTGGGCCGGATGACGCGAGGCTCGACCGCATGAACGACACACAACCCCACGCCGCAGGAGATCCGACTGCTGGCCGCGGGCGGCGACGCCAGATCGGCATCCTCCTGTTCGAAGGGGTCGAGGAGCTGGACGCCGTCGGCCCGTGGGAGGTGCTCTCCGCCTGGACCCAGCAGCACCCCGACGACGGCTGGGACGCCTTCTGCCTCTCGCCCGACGGCCGACCCGTCCGCAGCGCCAAGACCCTGGTGCTCGGCGCGCACAGCTCGATCGACGACGCCCCGGCCTTGGACGTCCTGGTTCATCCCGGCGGTCCGGGCACCAGGAGGTTGCTGCACGACTGTGACCACCTCGAGTGGGTCCGCCGGCAGCGCTCAACGGTTCCCCTGATGACGTCGGTGTGCACGGGCAGCCTGGTCTACGCGGCCGCCGGCTTGCTGGTCGGCCGCAGGGCGACGACGCACTGGGCCTCCCTCAACCTGCTCTCCGAGCTGGACCCGACGGTCAATCCCGACGTGAGCTCGCGTTTCGTCGACGACGGGGACCTGGTCACCAGCGCCGGAGTCAGCGCCGGCATCGACATGGC
This sequence comes from Nocardioidaceae bacterium, assembly GCA_035634095.1. GTDB lineage: Bacteria > Actinomycetota > Actinomycetes > Propionibacteriales > Nocardioidaceae > Nocardioides_B. The sequence continues at coordinate 48,889 of DASQDP010000189.1, forward strand.
GCTACATCTCGTGGCCCGGCTCGCCGATGTCGAGCGCGCCCGAGAGGTCCGCCGCGAGATCCAGTACAACCCCCTTCCTCCCATCTGAGCAGCCACCGGACAAAGGAGAACCTGTGATGACCACTCTCGCCGACCGCACGATGCGCGCCGTCGTCCACGACCGCTACGGGACCGCGGAGGTCCTCCGGCTCGGCCGCGTCCCGCGTCCGGTGATCGGCGAGCACGACGTGCTCGTCGAGGTCCGTGCGGCCGGACTGGACCGTGGGACCGAACACCTGATGACGGGGAAGCCTTACGCCGCCCGGCTCGCGATCGGGGTCAAGCGCCCGAGGAACCCCGTGCCGGGACGCGACGTCGCCGGCACCGTCGCCGACGTCGGCGCGGCGGTCACACGGTTCGCGGTCGGCGACGAGGTCTACGGCGTGGCGCCGGGATCGTTCGCCGAGTACGCGGTCGCCCGGGAGTCCCGACTCGCCCGCAAGCCTGCCAACCTCTCGTTCCCCCAGGCCGCCGTCGTGCCGGTCTCGGCGGCCACCGCGCTCCGGGCGCTCGTCGACGTCGGTCGGGTCCAGGCTGGCCAGTCCGTCCTGGTGGTCGGTGCCTCCGGTGGCGTCGGGAGCTACGCCGTCCAGATCGCGAAGGCGTTCGGGGCCGAGGTCACCGGCGTCTGCAGCCCCGCGAAGGCGGACCTGGTCATCTCGCTCGGAGCCGACCACGTCATCGACTACACCCGCGACGACTTCGCGGAGGGACCCCGACGGTACGACCTCATCCTCGACATCGCGGGCAACCCGTCACTGAAGCGCCTCCGGCGGGCCCTCACGCCCCGGGGGACCGCCGTCTTCGTCGGCGGAGAGGACGCTGGACGGCTCATCGGCATGGGAAGGCAGCTGCGGGGCGTCCTGCTCTCCGTCTTCCTCCGGCAGCGTCTGGCGCTCCTGGTCACCCAGGAGCGCGCCAGCGACTACGACCGCCTCACCGACCTGATCGAGGCCGGCCGGCTCCTCCCGAGCATCGACCGCACCTTTCCGCTCGACGATGCGCCGCTCGCCGTTCGGCAGCTCGAGGCGGGGCATGTCCGCGGCAAGGTCGCCATCACCGTGGACAAGTGACCGGCGACCTCGACGGCTGGCCGCGCTCCTGATCGCTACAGACGTCGTTCGTCAGCCCCGACCACCCTTGGTTCGACTGCCCTCCCGACGCAGGGCTGCCCTGCCGCCAGGTCGGTTCGTTCCTCGATGCGCTCGGCTCTCTGCGCTGCGGACGATGCCGCCGACTCGGCCGGGAGCCGTCGGTTGACCAGCTCCGCAAGCGTGCGACGTACAGCTGCAGGAGTACCGGTACCGCCGGGGCTGTACTCCGCCTCCGTGGAACTACCTCCTCCTGGCGGACGTCGCGCAGCGGCCGGGAGGGCCAGGGTAGGGCCCATGTCCAGCATCAGCCTGCAGGGGCGCACCAAACGGGTACGGCGACGTCCTCGCCGTCGATGGCCTCAGCTTCGACCTCGAGCCCGGCTCGGTCACCGGCTTCGACGGCCCGCTGCGACCGGCCCGCTGTCCACCCGATCCGTCCGAGGAGGAGTCATGACCCGCACCACCATCGCCGCAGCCCTGCTGTCGGCGAGCAGCGTGACCGCCGTACTGACCGGGCCCGCGCAGGCCGCCGACTCGGAGGCGCGCTACTGCCCCGGGAGGGACGCCTACGAGGTCACGGCCTGTTCAGCCGAACCGCGGCTGCCGGCGTCCCCGGTACGCAGCCAGCTCGCATGGGTCCGCCGCCAGCTCGGCGGCGCCGCAGCCACGCTGACCGAGCGCGAGGTCCGCGCCCACGTCGCACCCGCGATGCTCGCCGGCCGCGGGACGTCTGCCCCCGAGCTCGTCGTGGCAATGAGGGAGACCCTCGACACGTTCGGCGCGCTCCGCTTCGTCGGGTTCTCGTATCCGCCGCGGTCACACCAGGCGATGGCGCTCTTCACGTCAGCCAACGGCGCGGGACGGGCCGAGGTCCCCATCGCGGTCACCCGGCGGACGGGGCTCATCAATTCGCTCGCGGTCACCGAGGCCAACCCCGTCCTCGTGCCTCGCGGGCGCTACTCCGGGTGGTACGACGTCGGAGGCCGGCGGTTGTTCTTGCGCTGCACCGGGAAGGGCAGTCCCACCGTCGTCTTCGAGAACGGGCTGACGACCGACTGGTACACGCTGCAGGGCCGGCTGTCCCGGACGACGAGGACCTGCAGCTACGACCCGGCCCGCCAGGGCGGCCCGACGTCGCGCAGCGACAGCGCACCAGCGCCACGGACGGGGAACGACCGGGTTCGCGACCTGCACCGGCTGCTCCGCATCGCCAACGTCCCCAAGCCCTACGTCCTCGCCGGCCACTCCAACGGCGGCCTCTTCAGCCTGATCCACGCCAGCCGACACCCCAGACAGGTCGTAGGGCTGGTCCTCATCGACGGGGTCCACCCGCGCTACCACCGCCGTACCTTCCACGCATTCAAGCACCAGATCCCACCGGAGCAGTGGGACGCGGCCTACCGGCAGCTCTGCGCCGTTCAGCCGCTCCAGGAGGACTGGGAGCAGATGGACATCTGCGCCGCGGAGCGGCAGGCGCGCAGGCAGCTCGCCAGGCGGCCGCTCGGCGCCATGCCGGTGGCAGTGCTGAGCCACGGCGTCCCAGAAGGCCCACCCGGCCCGGACCGGGACATCGCCGAACGCGTCTGGGCGCAACTGCAACGGGCGCTCGTGCACCTGGTCCCCGGCACCGAGCACGTCATCGCCCGCCGCAGCGGCCACGACATCCAGCACACACAGCCGGGCCTCGTGCTCGACGAGATCCGCAAGGTCGTCGCAGCCGTCCGGGACGGACGCTCCAGCCTCCTTCCCCTACCAACCACCTCGGAGGAAGTCACCTCCGTGTCTTAACGCCCCACCCGAGAGGGTCGCCGCAGCCCCGCTGCAGCGGCCCTCGCGGCACTCCCGCGACCGACAGCGAGCGCATCCCAGCGCGCCGGGACGATCGCGAGGGCAGGCTGGCGCGTCACAACCTGGCCATCGCGCCGGTGCGAGCGAACCCTGCCCGGCGAGACGGTGGAGCTGTCAGACCGATCGAGGAGGAAGCGACATCATGGCTCAGTCAAAGATCATCGAGGAAGAGACGGGAACCTGCCGCGGCTGGGTGCACCCGCACAACGGCTACTACGCCGGAGACTTCTTCCCGGCTCACCGTATCCGCTCCGAACGCGGTGCCGCGGCAACGCGTCACCTGCACACCGTCGGTGACCCGCGCGGCGGCACCACGACTGCATCATCGGCGCCTTGCTCGTGGCGCGAAGCAGCGTGAGGAGCACCGTCATGACGCGACGTCGACCCCGCCACGACGTCGTCGCCCGCTCCGACCCAGCCCCTCGGCGCCGGTAGTCGGAACGCTCTGCGGAATGAGGTGGGGGCTGGACGTGTGCAGACGTGGAGCCCAGGCCATGACCGGCGTGCCACCGATGCGGTCGGCGGCTGCCAGGGCCGGTGCGCGTAGCACGGATGGACGGATGGCTTGCGGGCCAGGCTCATCGTGCGGCAGGCCAGGACGAGCTGAGAGCTGCAGCAGCGAATGCACCGCCGGCGACGCCCACCCCGGAGCGCCCAGCCAAGGATCGCCTTGTGTGTCGTGGTCGCGGCGTTGGCGCTGCAACGCCCGCGCGATGGGCGTGAAGAGAGCAGTGCTGCCACCAACCGGCCGTCGGACGTCGAGAGCTGTCGCTCGGCGACCTCGAGTCAGGTCGTCCCGTCGCTCGGCGCCTGCGAGGGTGCAGCCGGTGTGACGAGGCCGCTCTCGTAGGCAGCGACGACGAGCTGTGCGCGGTCTCGTAGGCCCAGCTTGGTGAGGATCCGGCTGACGTGGGTCTTGGTGGTCAACGGGCTCAGCGTGAGCTCGTGAGCCAGCTCGGCGTTGGACAGTCCCCGCGCCACCAGCCGCAAGACCTCGACCTCGCGTTCGGTGAGATGTCCGGCCAGCTTCGCCGTACCCTGAACCGTCGGCGGGTGTGAGCAGAACTGGGCGACCAGCCGCCGGGTGACCTGAGGGCTGATCAGGGAGCCGCCTTCGGCGACGACCTGGACGGCGCGGTGCAGGTCCTCGGGGGAGGTGTCCTTGAGCAGGAACCCGCTGGCGCCGGCGCGTAGAGCGGCGTACACATGCTCGTCGAGGTCGAAGGTGGTCAGGACAAGCACCTTGACGCCGGCCAGGTCCGGGTCGGCACTGATCCGGCGGGTCGCCTCGATGCCGTCCATCACCGGCATCCGGACATCCATCAGCAGCACGTCGGGCGTCTGCGACCTGGCCAGGGACACGGCCTGTTCACCGTTGGACGCTTCGCCCACCAGCTCCAGGTCGTCGGCGTACTGCACCTGGAGCCGGAAGCCGTTGCGGATCATCGCCTGGTCATCGGCGATGCCCACGCGGATCGTCATCAGGACCGTCCCAGGGGAAGTTCGGCGTGCACCGACCAGCGGCCGTCCGGCCCGGGCCCGGTGGACAGCACCCCACCGGTGGCAGCGGCCCGCTCGCGCATCCCTCGTACCCCGTTGCCTTCCTGCACATCGGCCTGCGGTACCACGGGAGCAGTTGCGTCGAGAATCTCGAGGTGCAGCGTGTCAGCCACCGTGATGGACACGGCCGCCTCCTTCCGGTCCGAGTGCCGCAGCACGTTGGTGAGGGCTTCTTGCACGATCCGGTAGGCCGCTTCACCGGCCTGGGGCGACACACGGTCGAGGTGTCCGTCCACCTCCAGGTCGACGTCGAGGCCCGACCGTCGCGCGTTCTCGACCAGCTCGACCACGTCCACCAGGACAGGATGCTCCTCGTCCTCCCGCAGCAAGGTGACCAGCCACCTGACTTCTCGCAGGACGCCGCGTCCCGCCGCCTCGATGTCGAGCAGCGCCCGGGTGGCGTCCTCGAGGGCGCCGGCACCGACAGCCAGCCTGGCGGCACCGGCCTGCATGGTGATCGCTCCCAGGCCATGGCCGACGACGTCGTGCAGGTCGCGGGCGATGCGGAGTCGCTCGGCCATCACCAGCTCGGTACGCCGCTGCTGGTCGCGGCCGGCCCTCAGCGCCACCATGAGGCCCGCGGCTCCGGCCACCGAGCAGAGGAGCCCGTAACCGGCGGCCTCCGCGAGGAACCCTGTCGCGAGCAGAGGGGCGACCACACCGGCCAGTCCCGCGAGGAGCGCAACGGCGGTCGAAGTCGGCGGGTGCACGGGGCGGCGCTCCTCGGCGCCGTACCCGCCCGCCACGACGAACACCATCACGCAGACTGCGACCGGCAGCGCCGGCCCTCCCACGATCACCTGCGCGAAGTACCCGACCACCGCGGCGGCCAGCACCGCCAGAGGTGCCACACCACGGCCGAACAACGCCAGGCCCGAGGCCAACCCCAGCACGGTCGCAGCCGCTGTGCTCCCGGGCGACCGATCGGGCAGGCCGGTGCCCACCGACACCGTCTGCAGAACTGCACAGCCGACCGGGACCACCGCGCCCTTGAGGACGTGCATCGGCCTCCTCCCGGTCGTCATGGTCGCTGTGAGTCGATCATCACCCACGACCACCCGGTCCGTCGTCCCTCCCGGAGAGTCACCCCGCATACACCACGAGGAGTACGCGCGGCACCGCAGTAGCAGACCGAATGCGTCCGTGAGGCGGACGCCATGACCGGCGCTGACGGCCAGGATCGTTCTCGACCACACAACCGACGAGAGGGGCCCTGATGGCCACCATCATGATCGACCGGATCACCAAGCGGTACGGGCCGATGCGCGCCGTGGACGACCTCAGCTTCACCCTGGAGGCCGGGTCCATCACCGGCTTCGTCGGGGCCAACGGCGCCGGCAAGTCAACCACCCTGAGGATGCTGCTGGGACTCACCCAGCCAACCTCCGGCACGGCACGGATCGACGGACGCCGGTACGCCGAGCTCCCCCACCCAGCACGAGTCGTCGGGGCGCTCATCGACCCCGACGTGTTCCACCCCCGCCGACGTGGCCGGGACGCGCTCCGGGTCCTCGCCGCCGCCAACGGCATCCCTGACCGCCGGGTCGAGGAGGTCCTCGAGCTGGTCGACCTCACCGCCGCCGCAGACCGACGGGTCAACGGCTACTCGATGGGCATGCGTCAGCGGCTAGCGCTGGCCGCCGCGCTCCTCGGTGATCCGCCGACCGTGGTGCTCGACGAGCCCGCGAACGGACTCGACCCGATGGGCGTGCGATGGTTGCGGACCCTGCTGCGAGACCTCGCCGACCAGGGCCGCACCGTCCTGGTCTCCAGCCACCAGCTCGCGGAGCTCGCCCAGACCGTCGACGACGTCGTCGTGATCGACCACGGCCGACTGGTCGCCAGCGGGCCCATGCGCGACCTGGTCTCCCAGGGCGCCGCCACCTCCCTCGAGGAGCTGTTCCTCGATCTCATCCAGAACGGACACTCCTGATGTCAACGGTTCTCTCCCCGGGCCACCTGCGGTCCGAGTACCTCAAGCTTCGCACCCTCCGCCTGCCAGCGCTCCTGCTCGCTGCCGGGACCATCTTCTCAGCAGCCATCGGCGTCGGCGGTGTCCTCATGCAGAAGACCGGCGCCACGGTGGGTGTCACCGAGGCCGCCCGCGCGGTGACCGCGCCGATGTGGTTCCTGGCCGCCGTCGTCGCGATCCTCGCCAGCGCCGGCGAGTTCCAGCACCACACGATGCGCACCACGCTGCTGTCCACCCCTGGTCGCACCAACGTCCTGATCTCCAAGGCCATCGCGATGGCAGGCTACGGAGCAGCTTTGACCCTGCTCGGGATGGCCGCCTCCACTGCGGCGGTGCTCGTCACCGCACAGATCGACGGCGTCACGCTGGATGCCGGTGGTGCCGCGGCCTGGTCCGGAGTCGCCGGGGGTGTACTCGCAGGCGCCCTCATCGCAGTGCTCGCATCCGCCCTGGGCATGCTGGCCCGGGGTACCGCCCTGGCCCTCACCGCCCTGCTGCTGTGGTACTTCGTCGGCGAGGCTCTGCTGCCCGTCGTCCTGCGAGAACCCGGCATCGGCGACTGGACACCCACCGGGGTCGCGACCACCCTCGTCGATCCCGCCGCCCACCAGGTCAGCACCATCCTGGCCAGCGGACTGGCGCTGATCGGGTACGCCGTGGTCTTCACCAGCGCCGCCGCCTGGATGTTCCTCCACCGCGACCCCGACTAGCCGCCACGCGCAGCAAGGCAGCAGCCACCCGGCTGCTGCCTTTGCATCGACGAGATCGTGCTGCCGCCGTTGGCCCGGGGTAATCGGTCAACAGATCTTCACTCTGTTGATATCGGGCCATAGCGCTCATACTGTCTGGACAGCTGCGGGGGGCAGCAGACGGCACGGTAGGAGCGGGGGTGCTGGATGGGGGTGCTGCGCCATGTCTCGGCCGGCCGGTGGTCGCGCGCCGGCCTGGAGCGATGGCGAAGGTTGGTCGCCGGCGTGGCGCTGGTCGCCTGCGGTGGGCTGCTGCCTGCTGCCGCGGCGGCTGCTGCACCGTCCGAACGGTCGGCACCGACGGTGGTGACCTTCACCTTCGATGACACCTTCTCCGATCAGGCGGCTGCGTTGGAGGTGCTCGACCGCTACGACATGAACGCCACCCTGTACGTCAACAGCCCGCGCATCGACTCCTCCTCGAACTTCCTCACCCGGACCTTGCTGAAGCGTTACGAGGCGCGCGGGTTCGAGGTGGGCGGCCACACGTTGGGCCACATCGACCTCGCCACCGCACCCAAGGACGAGGTGCGCCGCCAGGTCTGTGACGACCGGGCCGACCTGATCGCCATGGGGTTCCGCGTCACGAGCTTCGCCTACCCCCTGGGATCGGTGGACGCCGACGCCGTCCGGACCGCCCGCGAGTGCGGCTACAACAGCGCGCGAGCTCTCCCTGGGCTCCGGTCCCCCGGCTACGGCTGCTCGAGGTGCCCGAGCGCCGAGTCGCTGCCGCCCCTGGACCGATGGCGCATCCGGACCCCGGCGACGGCGCGACCAAGCACCTCGCTGCAGCGGCTGAAGGACTACGTCACCGGTGCCGAGACCAGCACCGGTGGCTGGGTGCCGTTGGTGTTCCACCACATCTGCTCGGAGACCTGCCGAGGCAACGCGGTCAGCATCGAGACCTTCACCGCGTTCGTCGCCTGGCTCGCGGACCGACCGGCGAGCACCTCGGTCAAGAGCGTTGACCAGGTCATCGGCGGCCCACTCAAGCCAGCACGAGCGACCCCGGCCGGAGGACGGCAACGACCCCGCAGCTGGGCCGTCATCGGCCCACGGTCCTTCCCGATCACCGGCCACAACATCTACCGCGCGGTCGGCTACCTGGTCCGCTACACCCGTGAGGAAGGGGGAGCCCTCACCACCGGCACCAACGAGTACGGCACCGAGGTCGCCGTGGTGGACGGTCGCGTCGAGGAGGTGGCCCACAAGGTCGGCGACATGACCGTTCCCCGCGACGGCTACGTCCTATCCGGCAACGGTGAAGCGGCCTTATGGCTCCGCGCCAACGCGCCGATCGGAGCCAAGGTGCAGGTGGCCTCGCAAGAACCTCCCGCTGCGCCAACCACAGCACCGCCGCCGTCGACGACACCAACGGAACAGTCACCAGCACCACCCTCAGGGCCATCGGGCCTGACCTCGACATCGGGCACGGGTCTCGCTGCGGCCGCGCTCGCCGCACTCGGCGTGGGTGGTGCGATCCTCTGGCGGCGACGCCAGACCAGCCCGGTTTCCGCCGACCCCCATACCAAGACGTGAGCACGCCAGTGCAGCCGGTGCCAGAACGGCCACTGGTGTCGCCCCGGTGAGGACGGAATCCGGGCAGGCGCTGCGTCGTTGTACGGACGATGCCCACGACTGCGCTCGAGCGGATGCTCGACATCACCACCATCTACCACGAGCCGGACATCGGCCAGTACCCGCGCGCCCGCGAGATCCTCACGCGGTGGCCACAGGCCGAGCTCCTGGAGGTGCCCTCCCACCAGGACATTCCCGGGCTCTACGGCAATGCGGGGAACGTCCGCGACTGGGTCCGCACCAAGAGCGGCGTCCTGGTGCTGGGGGCGAAGAAGAGTCTGACGGCACGCCCGAACGGCCGCTCGAGCGACTTCATCGCCCCGTCGACGTCCAACGGCTGCGCCATGGCCTGCTCCTACTGCTACGTCCCTCGTCGGAAGGGCTATGCGAACCCGATCACGGTCTTCGTCAACATCGAGCGGATCCTCGGGTACGTGGAACGGCACGCCCGGCGCCAGGGCACCAAGGCGCAGGCGAACCAGTGCGACCCGGTCGACTGGGTCTACGACATCGGGGAGAACGGCGACTGCTCGGTCGACGCCGCCGTCTCCGACAACGTCCGCGACCTCGTTGACCTGTTCGGCAGGCTGCCGAACGCGAAGGCCAGCTTCGCGACCAAGTTCGTCAACCGGGGCCTCCTCGACTACGAGCCACGTCACGGGACCCGGGTTCGGTTCTCGCTGATGCCCCAGGACGTCTCGCGGCGGCTCGATCTACGCACCTCCCGGATCTCGGACCGTATCGCGGCCATCGACGACTTCGTGGCCGCGGGCTACGAGGTCCACCTCAACTTCAGCCCGGTCGTCGTCCACGAAGGCTGGCTCGACCAGTGGCGCGACCTCCTCGAGGAGGTCGACTCCACCATCGGCGCCCCGGCCAAGAAGCAGCTGGCCTGCGAGGTCATCTTCCTGACCCACAACCAGGATCTGCACGAGGTGAACCTCGAATGGCATCCCCGCGGCGAAGAGCTCATCTGGCGCCCCGACCTCCAGCAGAGCAAGCGCAGCCAGAGCGGTCAGGAGAACGTCCGCTACCGCACCGGCTGGAAGGGCCACTGGGTCGACCAGCTGACCGACCTGATCGCCGAGACCATGCCCTACTGCCGAGTCCGCTACGCGTTCTGAAAGGCGGCATCGTGCGCCTCCCATCCCTTCGCAACGTGCAGGACGCCATCGTCGACTCTGGCGAGCAAGCGCCTGTCCTCGCGCAGTTGGGGGCCGTCTTCGGTGTCCTCGAAGACGCGCTGATGCAGCAGCAGGGCGCGCGTCAGGTCACGGCCCGCGCGGGATCCCGGTGGCCGGAGGGGCCATGTCCGTAGCCGTGCGTCAGCTGACCAAGCTCGTCGGCGATCGATCGCGCGACTGGTTCACCGGGATGACGGCCTTGATGTCGCCGGCCAGTCCCTTCGCGAGCCGCTGCTCGACTCGACGAGAAGCCGCGCTCAAGTAGTCGCTTCTCAGCGGGTGCGCCCGCGCGTTGGGCGAGTTGGGTCCGTGACGCTGCAGCATGTCTCGCATTCGCTCGTGAGGCGTGAGTGGGATGCCATATGTGCCGATGCTCTGGTCGGCGGCGGTCAGCGCATCCGTCACTGGGTCCACGGAGAAGGTGAACTCGGCGAGCCCCGCACGCTGTCCGTTGACGGCGGCCACGAACCGGCTGCCGGAGTGGTGTGCGACGAGGTCACAGATGCGGGGGTCCCAACCTGTCGACCGCAGATACCGGGCGCCGTCCAGAGGATGGAATCCCGTGTCCTGGAGGGCCGTCGCGTAGCCGATGTCATGCAGCCAGGCGGCGGCGACCAGCACGCTCACCTCAGTACGCGATACCGCGGCTGAGAGCGTCCACGCTCGAGCCGCTACGCCGGCGCTATGTCGAGCCCGCTCCGAGTTGCCGTCGAGGAGGCGGCACGCCTGCTCCCTGGCCATGGCCACCAACGGGTCGTCGGTCGGAATCTCCTCGGCGGTCACGTGCTGCACCCCTCTCCTGCGGCCCCCGAACTGCCGGCGCCTGGCGATGCACGCTACGCATCGTCTAGCTTCTTATATTGAACGCTTGGTGCGCGGTCAAACCGCTGTCTAGACGAGAGGTGTCTCGGCTGTCTCGCTTCAGAGATCGACCTGGGCTCACGGGTGAGGAGCAGTTGATGTCTGTTTCGGTGGTGTGGACCCGTACGCCACAGAGGCATGACGCCGTTCGGCTCGTCCGCGGAGAGGTGAGCCGCCTGTGCGGGGTGGACCTTGAGTCGGTCCGGCTGAACCGCTTGTGCCCAAGGTGCGGCAGCGGTGAGCACGGTGCTCGCTCTGTGGTGCCGTGGTCAACCTCACCTCCTCCGACGGTCAGCCTGAGCCGCTCTACGCGACTGACGGCGGTCGTTGTCGCCACGGGTGGGGCGGTCGGGATCGACGTGGAGAAGATCGACTCCTTCGACGACAGCCGGCTGTCAGCGGTGGTGCTCCATGAGCTCGAG
>DASQDP010000190.1:0-3360 GCA_035634095.1 Nocardioidaceae bacterium
GTGCAGCCTGACCATGGGGACGACCAACTTCGGCGACGACGTCTTCTCGAACCCGTGGCCGTTCGTCACCGAGCTCTACCGCCTCTCCCAGGAGCGCGAGGTCGTCCCGGAGTTCGAGCTGTTCGACCTCGGCCACGTCGCGTCCCTGCACCGGCTCCTCGACAGGTTCGGCCTGCCGTACGGCGGCCGCGTGCACGTGGACCTGGTGATGGGGGTGCCCGGCGGCATGCCCGGGACGGCCGACGCCCTGGTCGCCGCCGTCAGCGCGCTCCCGTCGCAGGTGACGTCCTGGTCGGCCACCGGCATCGGGCGCTCCACGCTCGCCGTCGCGCTGGCGTCGCTGTCCAAGGGCGGGCACCTGCGGGTCGGCATGGAGGACGTGCTCACCCTCGCGAAGGGCGTGCCGGTCGAGCACAACGAGCAGCTGGTGACGCGCGCCGTACGCCTCGGGGAGATCGCCCAGCGCACCCCGATGGCCCCGGCCGAGGCGCGGGAGCTGCTGGCGACCAAGCGCCGCTGAGGCGCTCCGGCGGAGGGCCGGCTCAGCGAGCGGCCTTCTGCTCCTCGCGCCGGCGTCCGGGCTCGGGTGCGTACCCGTAGCCGTAGCCGTACCCGTACCCGTAGCCCGCCCCGGTCCGGCCGCGCTGGGCCACCATGTTGAGCGTGATGCCGAGCGGCCGCGCCCCGACCGCCTCGAGCCGCGAGAGCGAGGACGTGAGCTGGTCCCGCGTGGTGCTGCCCTCGCGGAGCACCATCACCGCGCCGTCGCCCTGCGCCGCGATCAGAGCGGCGTCCGTGACCGGGAGCAACGGCGGCGTGTCGATGACGACGACGTCGAAGGCCGCGCGCGCCGTCTGGAGCAGCTCGTGCATGGCGTGCGACTGCAGCAGCTCGGCCGGGTTCGGAGGCAGGGTGCCGCTGGTCAGCACCGACAGCCCCGAGGACCGGTGCTCCTGGACGGCCTCGTGCAGGTCGATGCGCCCCACCAGGATCGAGGTCAGGCCGACGCTGCCCTCCAGCGAGAACAGCTTGGCGAGCTGGGGCCGCCGCAGGTCGCCGTCGATGAGCAGCGTGCGCTGCCCGGCGGTCTGCAGGGCGAGCGCGATGTTGCTGGCGGTGCTGGTCTTGCCCTCGCCGGGAACAGAGCTGGTGATCACGAACACCTTGTGGCGGCTGTCCACGTCGAGGAACTGGAGGTTCGTCCGCAGGATGCGGAACGCCTCCGCTCGGGGCGAGTGCGGGGAGAGGTCGGTCAGCAGCGGGCTCTTCGCGGCCTGGGGGTCGAACAGGACGCCGCCCAGGACCGGCACGTCGGTCAGCTCGGCGACGTCGGCGGGCCCCTTCACGCTGGTGTCGAGCAGCTCGCGGACCACCGCCAGCCCGACCCCGAGCAGCAGGCCGAGGACCACGGCGAGGCCGAGGTTGCGCAGCGGCTGCGGCGCGACCGGGGCCCGTGGCAGGCTGGCCCGGTCCACGATGGTCGCCTTGACGGGGGCGTTGGCCTGGCCGGGCGGCGTCTCGAGCTCGTCGACGAACCCGGTGAGCTCCTGGGCCGCGGCCTGGTTGATCCGCTGTGCCTGCCGCGGGTCGGGATCGGTGACGGACAGCTCCAGGATTACCGTCTCCGGTACGACGGTCGCGGTGATCTTCTCCGACAGGTCGACCGGCTCCATGTCCAGGTCGAGGCGGTCGATCACCCGGGTGGCGAGCTCCTGGCCGTTGACGAGGTCGGCGTAGGAGCTGACCCGCTGGATGGCGAAGGTGCCGCCCTGGAACGCCTCGCTCGCGGACTGGTCCGTGGTCGACACGAACAGCCGGGCGTCGGACTGGTATTGAGGGGTGGTCTGGTAGGTCACCAGCGCCGCAACCGCCAGGACCGTGAGCAGGGCCGCCACGATGATGCGCCAGCGGCGACGGACGACCCTGATGTAGTCGCGCAGTTCCACGAGTCCTCGATTCGCCGTCCCCCGCCCCGAGACTGGAGGTACTTCTTTACAGTAACGAAACCGGTCGTCCGCCGACCAGGGTACGTCCAAAGGCGATCTCACATCGGCTGCCTCGTAGACTGGCGAGCATGGAAGCCGTCCTCATCGCCCTCATGGCGCTCGTCGTGCTGCTCAGCGGCTGGGTCTCGCTGCTGGTGCTCTACCGGCTCTTCAAGACCGAGTAGCAGCCGAGCGATGCCCTTCGAGCTGCCCGCGGACCTGCACCCGGACTGCGCGCCGATCGCCTGGCTGCTCGGCACCTGGCAGGGCAACGGGCACGGCGACTACCCGACCATCGAGGCGTTCTCCTTCGGCCAGGAGTGCGTGTTCACCCACGACGGCCGACCGTTCCTGCACTACCTGAGCCGGGCCTGGATCGTCGACGAGCAGGGCGCCAAGGTGCGCGACGCCGCCATCGAGACCGGCTTCCTGCGTCCCCGTCCCGAGGGCGAGCTGGAGTGGCTGCTGGCCCACAACACCGGCTTCGTCGAGGTGTGGCACGGGAGCGTGGACGGTCCCAAGATCGAGATCCGGACCGACGCCGTCGTCCGCACCGACAGCGCGAAGGAGGTCGCGGCCGGTCACCGCCTCTACGGGCTCGTGGACGGTGACCTGATGTGGGCGTACGACATGGCGGCGATGGGACAGGTCCTGCAGCCGCACCTGTGGGGCCGGCTCGTCCGCCGCTGAGCAGGACGCCGGCCGCGCTGGACCGCCGGGCTCTCAGCCCGGCTGTGACGCGGCACCGGCGGCGGGGCGCTCGAGCTCGAACCACACGGTCGTGCCGTCGGCGCCGTGCTCGGCGGCCCACGCGGTGCTCATCGCCTCGACGAGACCGAGCCCGCGCCCGGAGACGGTCAGCGGGTCCTCATCGAGGGTGCGCTGCTGGACGGTTCCGACCCCGCCGCCGTCCCGGACCAGCACGCTCAGCAGGTCCGCATCCAGCCGGACGGCCAGCTCGACCGCGGTCGCGGTGTGGATCACCGCGTTGGTGACCAGCTCGGAGACGCAGAGCTCGGCGGCATCCAGGGTGTCCTCCTCGACGTCCCACGCGTGCAGGGTGCGGGTCAGGAAGCGTCGCGCCTCACGCGGGGCGGTGGTGTCGTCGGGCAGCCGCGTGGACGCCCGTCGTACGTCGGCGGCGGCACCAGCCACGGCGAGCAGCGTCACGTCGTCGTCCGTGCGCGAGTCGGTCATCAGCTGGCCGAGGCGGGCGCACAGCTCCCGGGGCTGGCAGCGGCGCGCCGGGATCCCGTCAAGGTGCGAGCGCAGCTCGGTGATGCCGTCGGACAGCCCCCGGGCGCGGGTCTCCACCAGGCCGTCGCTGTAGAGCACCAGCACCCGTCCGTGCGCCAGGTCGACGGTGGCCTCGGGC
>DASQDP010000191.1:0-42403 GCA_035634095.1 Nocardioidaceae bacterium
GGTGTGTCGCGTCGACGACGACGTCGTAGTCGACGAGCGCGGCCCGCAGGCCGGCGACCCCGCCGAATCCTCCGACGCGCACCGCGCCGACAGGCAGCCGGGGACGCGCCACCCTGCCGGCGAGCGAGCTCGTGACGTCCACCCCAGCCTCGACGAGGCGGGACGCGAGCTCGCGGGCCTCGCGCGTCCCGCCGAGAATCAGGAGCCGCATGCCGCGCCTCCGGCCGGGACGGTGGGGAGGCCGGCGGGAGCACCGCTGCGGGCCAGGGCCAGCAGCGCCGCCACGTCGAGGTGCTCCTCGACGAGGTCGCCGAGCCGGTCCACACGGGCCTCTCGCGCCGCCGGAAAGCTCACGGCCGAGGGGGTCCGGCCGAACAGCTCTGCCAGGAGCGCACCCCGCAGGGCGTCGCCCTCGAGGCTGCCGTGCCACATGGTGCCGACCACGTTCCCGGACCGGGCGCCGCCGAGGAACTCCTCGGCTCCGTCGCCGACGCTGACCCGGCCGTGGTGGATCTCGTAGCCCGATGCAGGCGCCCCCAACGCCGTCCCCACGGGCTGGCGCAGGGTCTTCGTCTCGGCGAAGTCGGTTCGCACATCGAGCAGACCCAGCCCGTCGACCCGAGCCCCGGGACCGCCCTCGACCCCGAGCGGGTCGGCGATGCTGTGCCCGAGCATCTGGAACCCGCCGCAGATGCCCAGCAGCGGCCGCCCGCTTCGGTGGTGCGCGAGGATCGCCTCGTCGAGCCCGCGGCTCCGCAGCCAGGCCAGGTCACCGATGGTAGACCGGGTGCCCGGCAGCACCACGAGGTCCGCGTCGCTGAGCTCGCGCGGATGGGACGCGAAGACCACGTCGAGGTCCGGCTCGAGCCCGAGGGCGTCCACGTCGGTGAAGTTGCTGATCCGGGGGAGCCGCACCACGGCGACGCGAAGGGAGCGATCACCCGGCGAGCGGCGTCCCTCCAGGTCGAGCGCATCCTCCGAGTCGAGCCACAGGCTCGGGTCCCACGGCAGCACGCCGAAGAAGCGGCGGCCGGTCATGCGCTCGACCGTGGTGAGGCCTGGAGCGAGCAGGGCCTCGTCTCCGCGGAACTTGTTGACGACGAAGCCGGCCACCAGGGCCTGGTCGGCCGCCTCCAGCAGCGCCACCGTGCCGTACATCGCCGCGAACATCCCGCCGCGGTCGATGTCCCCGACCACCACGGTGGGCAGCCCGGCGTGTCTGGCGAGCCCCATGTTCACGTAGTCCCCGGCCCGCAGGTTGATCTCGGCCGGGCTCCCGGCGCCCTCGGCGAGGACCACCTCGAAGCGGGCGGCGAGGTCGTCGTACGCCGCATGGGCGGCCTGCGCAAGGTGCCGGCGCCCGCCCACCCAGTCGGTCGCGCTGACCTGCCCTGCCGGGTGTCCCATCAGCACGACGTGGCTGCGGCGGTCCGAGCCGGGCTTGAGCAGGACCGGGTTCATCGCCGGCTCTGGATCGACGCCCGCGGCGAGCGCCTGCACCCACTGCGCGCGGCCGATCTCGGCGGTCCGACCGTCGGCGCCCGCGCACACCATGGAGTTGTTGGACATGTTCTGCGCCTTGTACGGCGCGACCCGCACGCCGCGGCGGGCGAAGGCACGGCACAGCCCGGTGGTCAGCACGCTCTTGCCCGCGTCGGAGGTCGTCCCGGCGACCAGCAGCCCGGTCACGGCGCGCGCAGCAGGTAGACGTCCATCACCCAGCCGGCGTCCGTCCTCGCCCGCTCCCGGGTGGCGCTCAGGTCCGCCAGGACGTCGCCGACCCGGCCTCGGACCAGGGCCTCGGACGCCGTGCCGAGATTTGCCCCCCACCAGATCGACCAGTCCTCGAGGCCGTCGAGGTCGGGCGAGCCGCCCAGCATGACCACGACGTTCGTCTGCCCGCCGTCGACGGCCTCGCGGAGCCGGCGGGCGGTGGTCACGTGCACGGGCCGGCCCACCGGGTGGAGCACGATCCGGTGCCGAGCGGCGAGCAGCTGGGGGGCGCTGATGCCGGGCAGCACGTCGTACTCCAGCGGCAGCCGCGACGCCAGCTGCTCGACGACGCGAATCGTCGAGTCGTACAGCGACGGGTCCCCCCAGACGAGGAACGCGGCGGTGCCGCCCCGCTCGCGCAGCACCTGCTCGTACACCGCGACGCGGGCCCGGTGCCACGCCTGCACGGCGCCCGGGTAGTCGGCCGGGTCGTCCCGGTCGCGATCCGGGTCCGGAAGGGCGACCACCTCGACGCCGGCGAGGGCGGCGACCGCCCGTCGCGCGGCGAGGAGCCCGTCGCGGTCGCCCTTGTCGGCGGCGAGCACGTAGTCGCAGCCGCGCAGGGCCTCGACGACCTCGGGGGTGACGTGCTGGGGCCCCATGCCGACGCCGAGGATGCGCACCCTCATTCCGTCGCCGGCTGGTCGCTCACTGGGCACGGTCCTCGAGGTCGCCCTCGACCTCCAGGTACACCTGCTGCATGGCCTCGAGCACGTCCGGGTCCGGCTCCGCCCACAGCCCGCGCTCGGCGGCCTCGTGGAGGCGCTCGACGATGCCGCGCAGCGCCCACGGGTTCGACGTGCGCAAGAACTGCTGGGTGGTGTCGTCGAGGACGTACTCGTGGGCGAGCCGGTCGTACATCCAGTCGTGCACGACTCCGGTGGTCGCGTCGAAGCCGAACAGGTAGTCGACCGTGGCGGCCAGCTCGAAGGCGCCCTTGTAGCCGTGCCGCTGCATGGCGGCGATCCACCGCGGGTTGACCACCCGGGCCCGGAAGACCCGCGCGGTCTCCTCCGACAGCGTGCGGGTGCGGACGGCGTCGGGGGAGGTGGAGTCGCCGACGTACGCCTTGGGGTCCGAGCCGGTCAGCGCGCGCACGGTGGCGACCATGCCGCCGTGGTACTGGAAGTAGTCGTCGGAGTCGGCGATGTCGTGCTCGGCCGAGTCGACGTTCTTGGCGGCCACCTTGATCCTGCGGTAGTTGGCGCGCATGTCGTCTGCCGCCGGCGCCCCGTCGAGGTCCCGGCCGTAGGCGAAGCCGCCCCAGGCCGTGTAGACCTCGGCGAGGTCGTTGTCGTCCCGCCACGTCCCGGACTCGATCACCTGCAGGATGCCCGCGCCGTAGGAGCCCGGCTTGGACCCGAAGATGCGGGTTCTCGCGCGGCGCTCGTCGCCGTGCTCGGCCAGGTCGGCCCGGGCATTGGCGCGGACGAAGTTCCGGTCGTCCGGCTCGTCGAGGTCCGCGACCATGGCGACGGCATCGTCCAACATCGTCACGACGTGCGGGAAGGCGTCGCGGAAGAACCCGGAAATCCGGACGGTGACGTCGATGCGGGGGCGCCCCAGCTCGTCCAGCGGTACGACGGTCAATCGGCTGACCCGCCGCGACGCCTCGTCCCACTCGGGCCGGACGCCGAGCAGCGCCAGCACCTCGGCGATGTCGTCGCCGCTGGTGCGCATGGCGCTGGTGCCCCACACGCTCAGCCCGACCGACGTCGGGAAGGTTCCGGTCTCGTCGACGTACTTCTGCACCAAGGAGTCGGCCATCGCCTGGCCGGTCTGCCAGGCCAGCCGGGAGGGCACGGCACGGGGGTCGACGGTGTAGAAGTTCCGACCGGTCGGCAGCACGTTGACCAGGCCGCGCAGGGGCGACCCGGACGGCCCGGCAGGGACGAACCCGCCGTCGAGGGCGTGCAGCACGGCGCCGAGCTCGCGGGTGGTGTCAGCGAGTCGGGGCACGACCTGGTCGGCAGCGAAGACCAGCACGCGCTGCACCTCCGGGTCGTCGTGCAGGGAGGGGACGACGCCCGCGTCCCAGCCCGCCGACTCCATCCGCTCGACGAGGTCGCGGGCCTTGGCCTCGGCCTCGTCGACCGCGGTGAGGTCCGTGGCGTCCTTGAGCCCGAGGGCCGCCCGCAGGCCGGGGACGGCATTGCCCACGCCCCCCCACACCTGGGTCGCCCGGAGGATCGAGAGCACGAGGTTGACCCGGGCCTCGCCGGTCGGCGCCGCGCCGAGGACGTGCAGCCCGTCACGGATCTGGGCGTCCTTGATCTCGCAGAGCCACCCGTCGACGTGCAGGATGAAGTCGTCGAACTCCTCGTCGTCGGGCCGGTCCTCCAGTCCGAGGTCGCGGTGCATCTGCGCGGCCTGCATCAGCTGCCAGATCTCGCCCCGGATCGCGGGCAGCTTGGCCGGGTCCATCGACGCGATGTTCGCGTGCTCGTCGAGGAGCTGCTCGAGCCGTGCGATGTCGCCGTAGGACTCCGCACGGGCCATCGGCGGGATCAGGTGGTCGACGATGGTGGCGTGGGCGCGGCGCTTGGCCTGGGCGCCCTCGCCGGGGTCGTTCACGAGGAACGGGTAGACCAGCGGCAGGCTGCCGATCGCGGCGTCGGGTCCGCAGGACGCCGAGAGGGCGGCGTTCTTGCCGGGCAGCCACTCCATCGACCCGTGCTTGCCGAGGTGCACCACGGCATGCGCGCCGAAGCCGTGCTCGATCCACCGGTAGGCGCCGAGGTAGTGGTGGCTCGGCGGGAGGTCGGGGTCGTGGTAGATGGCCACCGGGTTCTCGCCGAAGCCGCGCGGCGGCTGGATGAGGAGGACGACGTTGCCTGCCCGCAGCGTCGCCAGCACCAGCTCGTCTGCGTCGTTGACGAACAGGCTTCCGGGGGACCCGCCCCACGCCTCGACCATGGCGCCGCGCAGGTCGGCGGGCAGGTCGGCGGTCCAGGCGTCGTACTCGGCCTTGCTGATCCGCACGTGCGCGTCGGAGAGCTGCGCGCTGGTGAGCCACTCCTCGTCCTGGCCGCCCGCGGCGATCAAGGCGTGGATCAGCGCGTCCCCGGCCACGGTCTCGTCGGCCATGTCCAGCAGGCGGTGCAGCGAGAAGCCGGAGTCGGCGACCTCCCGGGGCCCGAGGTCGTAGCCCTCGTCCCGCAGCCGTCGGAGCATCCGGACCGCGGAGACCGGGGTGTCGAGGCCCACCGCGTTCCCGATCCGGGCGTGCTTGGTCGGGTAGGCCGAGAGCACGAGGGCGAGCCGTTTCTCGCTGTTGCGCAGGTGCCGCAGCCGGGCGTGGTTCACCGCGATCTGTGCGACTCGGCGGCAGCGCTCCGGGTCGGCGACGTACTGCGGCAACCCCTGCGCGTCGATCTCCTTGAAGGAGAACGGGACGGTGATGATGCGGCCGTCGAACTCGGGGATGGCGATCTGCGTGGCCGAGTCCAGCGGCGTGACGCCCTCGTCGGAGGCCTCCCAGTCCGCGCGGCTCGAGGTCAGGCACAGGCCCTGGAGGACGGGGATGTCGAGCGCCGCCATCCGCTCGACGTCCCACGCCTCGTCCTCACCGCCGGCGCCGACGTTCGCCGGGACGCTCCCGCCCGCGGCGAGGACCGTCACCACGAGCGCGTCCAGGGTGCCCAGCGCGTCGTACAGGTCGTCGGGGGCCGACCGCAGCGAGCCGGCGAACAGCGGCACGCCGACCGCCTGCCCGGTCGCGTCGACGGCGTCGGCCAGCGCGGCGGCGAACGCGTTGTTGCCGCTCGCCTCATGCGCCCGGTAGTAGAGGATGCCGACCCGCGGGAGGCTCGACGCAGCCGTCGCGCCGGCCGCTGTCGGGCGCTCCGCGTACCCCCAGGACGGGATGCTCGCCGGCGGCTCGAAGCCGTGCCCGGTGAGCAGGACGGTGTCGGAGAGGAACGCGTGCAGCTGCGCGAGGTTGCCCGGTCCGCCCTCGGCGAGGTACTGGTGCGCCTGCGCGGCGACTCCGATGGGCACCGTGGACAGCTCCATCAGCTCCGCGCTGGGCTGCATCTCGCCGCCGAGGACCACCAGCGGCGTGCCGGCGTCCCGGGGGGCGGAGAGGCCGGGCCACAGGTCCTGCGGTGAGCCGAGGAGCCGCACGACGACCAGGTCGGCGCCGGCCACCGCAGCGGCCAGGTCGGCGTCGGTGGCCCGGCTCGGGTTCGCCCAGACGTACGACGAGCCGCTGGCACGCGCGGACAGCAGGTCGGTGTCGGACGTGGACAGCAGCGCGATGCGCGTCGACGGCTCAGCCATGGGGTGGGTCCCTCCTGCGGGGTTCTCGCCCCGTCGATCGGTCGGATGCCCGAGGCCAGTGTCTGGCTGCATCCAACCGGTCGAGGTCGGAGGTCACAGTGGCGGAACCGCCCCGGATTCACACCGGGTTCCTGCGCCAGGGGCACCGGCAAGCGTACGGGAGCAGGGCGTCCGTGTGTGCTCCGGTGTACCTCGATCGGCATGGTCAGTCGGGGTGGAACGCCCGATGGCTGACGCAGGGCACGTCTCCATCCCGCAGTGTCGGCGGCACGACCCTCCCTGCGTTCCCGGCCAGACACATCGCCGGCCGTCCCGGATGAAGACTTCCGGCAGGGCCGAAAGCCGGCCCGCCAGGCACCGGACACCGGAGGCCGAGTCAAGGAGGACGACATGTGCGACCAGACGCTCGAATCCGGCCCGTTGGTGTGCGTGAGGACCGACAGCCACAGCACGGGCCACGTCTACTACTCCCAGTGCGGGTCCTGGGTCCAGGACAGGCACGAGGACGTCGGCCATGAATGACCGTCCCGGGCGAACCATTCGCGGCTTCGTTCATCCACCGTTGACCCGTACTACGACTTGCTTCTATGGTCGTAAAGGGGTCTCAACCAAGCAGCAAAAGGGGAGCAGACCCATGCCTCTGGGAAGAACCACCATCGCTGCGGCATGCGCCGCGCTGGCGCTCGCCAGCACCCTCACGACCCAGCCCGCCTCGGCCCGCTGGGTCTTCCACGACGATGCCGTCGGCGAGGAGATCGTGGCACCGCCGGGCGGCACCCAGGCCCAGACCTGCGCCCACCGGCTGCGGGCGACGGCCGGGTACGGCCACTTCATCGACGTGGCCAACGGTGAGGACCCTGCCGCGTTCGAGGTGCCGCCGGACGCACTGCGCGGGATCTCCTACGAGGTGTGGAAGGCTCCGCGCGGCCTCGACGGCTTCAGTGGCGCGCAGGTGGACGACGGCGGGCAGGTCTACTTCCTCAACCCGGACGGGTCGCGTCGCCTCGCCACCTTGGTGGCCAGCCTGACCACTCGACCCCGCGCCGTACGGTCCACCCCTGTGCCGTCCGGTGGGAACCCGCACGTCAGCGACAACTTCGTCTTCGCGACCGCGCCGATCAGGACCCCGCTGCGAGGCGTCGCACCGGGAGACAGGCTGGGGCTGATCCCCGTCGGCGGTGGTGGCGGCATCTTCGTCGGCGTCACCGCGATGAACTGCCGGCGCCCCCTGGTCGCGGCGAGGCTCGACCTGCGTCCCGGCTCGCGGGCCGACGAGGTCCGGCCCGGCCGCCCGAACGCGCTCGTACCCGTCCGGATCTTCGGCAGTGCGCGACTCGGCGTACGTCGCATCCGCACGGTGCATCTCGGCGAGGCCGCTCCCGCCGTGG
The DNA here is from genome assembly GCA_035634095.1 of Nocardioidaceae bacterium. Classification (GTDB taxonomy): domain Bacteria; phylum Actinomycetota; class Actinomycetes; order Propionibacteriales; family Nocardioidaceae; genus Nocardioides_B. The sequence goes on from DASQDP010000191.1 coordinate 7,443, forward strand.
TCCCGCCGGCGCGGCGACCGTCGCTGCGGCCACGGGACGTCAACCGTGACGGTCGCCTGGACCGGCTGTACTACTTCCGGCAGGGCGACACGGACATCGGGTGCATCGACGCGGCCGCCACGCTGACGGGGCAGACGACCGACCGCAAGCGCTTCCAGGGCCGGAGCCGGATCGCCACCGTCGGCTGCGACGGCTAGCAGCCGGTCCAGCGGACCTCGGTTCGGATCGGTGGGAAGGAGCGCGGCACGGACGTCACGCAGCTGGCACCGAAGCGCTGTCTGCGGCACGGCCTGCTGGACAGCGACGAGAGCCTGGTCGAGGGCGCGACGACGATGGCCCTCGACCTGGCGGGGTTCACGTCCCTCACCGAGCGGCTGTCGGCGCTGGGGACTCGTGGCACCGAGGAGCTGAGCCGGGTCCTCCGCGGGTACTTCGCGAGCGTCACGGACGTGGTCTGTCTCGGCGGTGGTGATCCGGTGGCCTTCGGGGGAGACAGCCTGTCGGTCGTTTTCGACGGCCCCCGCGGGCCGACGTTGGGGGCGGCTCTCGACGCCGCGGCGAAGGTGCAGGAGCTCACCACCGCGACGACGGCCACGAGGACGCTGGCCGGTCCGCTCGGGGTCGAGGTCCGCATCGGGATCGCGCACGGAACGGTGGCGACCGCGGTGGCGAGGTCCCGCCGCCGACTGTTGCCTGTGCACGTCGGGCCCGGACTCGACCTGGCGCACGCGGCGCAGGAGGGGGCCGCCGCCGGTGCGGTGGTGGTCCACGACTCCGCGAGACCGGGGCGACGCGAGGTGGTCCCCGATCAGCAGGTGGTCCGTGTCCGGTCCCTGCCGTCCGCGACCGGCGGGCGTGAGAGCTCGGTCGACCTCAGCATGCTGCTGTCCCCGGTGCTGCTGGAGCGGCTGCGACGGAGGCGGGCGCTGGTGGAGACCCACCGCGTCGTGACCGTGGCCTTCGTGCGCTTCCCGCCGGTGCAACCACACGCCCTGCGGCCGTTCCTCGACCAGGTCGTCTCCCTGATGGACCTCGCGGACGTCTTCGGCGGGGAGGTCATCCAGGTCTCGGGAGGAGACAAGGGCGTGCTCGCCATGGTCGTCTTCGGTGCGCCGACCGTGCATGCGGACGACCCCGTTCGTGCCGTGCACGCGATGCTGGAGCTGCGGCGCCGAGAGCCACGCGCCGCAGTGGGAATCGCGACCGGCCCGGTGTTCGCCGCGGTCCTCGGCTCACGGAGCCGCATGTTCGCGACCCACTCCGGGCCGGCGGTCAACGTGGCAGCCAGGCTCAGCCAGCTGGCGCTCCCCGGACGCATCTTGGCCACCGACCGAACCTGGGCCGAGTCCTCCCAGCGACTGAGGCAGGCCGGGCCGCCGCAGCGGCGGTCCCTCAAAGGGTGCGCCGGGCCGGTGACCATTCACGAGGTCGCCGGCTGGCGGCACGCCGCCCCACGACCGGACTCGTCCGCGCTACCCCTCCTGGTGGGGCGAGTGGCCGAGCTGGAGCGCCTCGAGCAGCTGCTGAACGCGACGGGAACGGGACACGGTGGCGCGCTGGCCTTCGTCGGCGAACCGGGGATCGGAAAGACTCGCGTGGTGCAGGAGGCGGTCGAGCGTGCGCGCACGCGCGGGTTCTCCGTGTCGTACGCCGATGTGGCCGACCACCCGCGCGGGCATCCCGTCGGTGCCTGGCGTGACGTCGTCGGGAGCCTGCTCGGGGTTCGCCGCAAGGCGCCCCGCCGCGCGTGGCTGGACGCGCTGACCGGAGCCCTGCCCGACGTACCGGGCCACCTCGCCGTCCTCGCCCCGCTGCTGGAGCTGCGGACCACAGCCTCGTCCCATCTGCTCTCGACGGACATCGGGCCGCTGGCTCCCGAGCTGGCGCAGGCCACCATGAGCAGACTGCTGCGGACGGGGACACGCGGTCGACCTGCGCTGCTCGTCGTCGAGAACGCCGATCGCCTCGACGAGGTCTCCCTCGGCGTGCTTCGCGCCCTGGCCATCGCGGCCCGCGACTGTGCGGCGGGCCTGCTGGTCACGCTCGGCCAGGACAGGAGCCGAGGGGTCGAGGCGTTGCTGGCCGAGGTGCCGCCGGTGGTGCTGCGGCCGCTCGCGCGAGCTGACACGGAGCTGCTGGTGGGGGAGGCGTGGCGGCAGTCGGGTGGCGGAAGCCCGCCCGCATGGCTTGCCCCCGCCGTGGTGGCTCGCTGCGGTGGCAACCCGCTCCTCGCGCGCGTCGTCACCCGCGCGCTCCTCTCCCGGTGGAAGCCTGGAGACCCCCGGCCGGCCGACCACGTCGTGACAGGCGCGGTCGGCAGCCTCCTCCTCGGCCACGTCGACCGGCTGCCCCCCGATGCGCGCGAGCTGCTCACCGTGCTGGCGGTCGTCCAGCGCCCGTGCGACCCGGTCCTGCTGCTGCAGGTGCTGCCGGGTGCGAACGACTGGCGTGCCATCCGGAGGAGCGCAGCGCGCCTGGTCTCCGAAGGTCTCGTCCTGCAGTCGGACGACGGTCCCACGGAGACCTACGCGCTCGCGCACGAGATGCTGCGGCAGGTGGTCTACGACGCCACCAGTCATGCCGAGCGGGAGCGTCTCCACCGCAGGCTCGTGACGGGTCTCGGCGGCCGTACCGCCGACCCGGTCGAGGTGGCCCACCATGTGGAGCCCCTCGGTGACCACGAGCTGGCCAGGCGATGGTTCCCGCTGGCCGCGCGGGCGGCTCGTGACAGCTGGAACCTCGTCGAGGCGGTCCGGTGGCTGGAGCGGCTCCAGCCGCTGCTGGACGGCAGGGCGCGCGCGCTCGTGGAGCTCGACCTGCTCGAGATGCTGCTGGTCGCGGGCCGCGCGAGCGAGGTGCTGGAGCGTGTCGACCGCCCCCAGCGCGACGAGCCGTCCGAGCTCGACGTCGACGCGGTGGTCTGGACGGACCCGGTCCTGGAGGCGCGGCGTCTGCACGTGCTGGCGGAGGCCACGTACAGCTGCGGTCAGCTGGACCGTGCGGAGACGGTGGCATCGCGAGTCATGCGGCTCACCGACGGCGTGGACGAGGGGCGCTACATGCGGGCGGCGGAGCTGCTGACCCTCTCCCGGTGCCACCACGGGAAGGTGGACGGCGCCCTCCAGTCGGGTCAGGCACTTGTCAGCCGCGCCGCTCGGACCGCCGACCCCGCGGCCCAGTCGCACGCCCGGTCGGCGCTGGCCGTCGCCTTGGTGCTGTCGGGTCAGCCCGCGGCGGCCACGGAGCACTACCAGGCCGCCCTGGTCGCCGCGGAGGCGACCGGGGACGTGGTCCGTCAGGTCCACGTCCTCAGCGACCTCGCCGGATGCGCCCACTTGACGGGGCGGCACGCGTCGTGTGTCGAGCTGCTGGCGAAGGCCCGTCACAGGGCCGACGCGATCGGCTACCGACGCCACCTCGCGCTCAACCTGAACAACGAGGCGCAGCTGCGGGCCAGCTTGGGGGACCCGTTCGCCACCTCGTGCGCGGCGGCCGCAGTCGAGCGCAGCGTGGAGCTGGGGGATCTGCCCACCGCAGCGGACGCCCTCCACACGTGGCTGACCGCCAAGCCCTCGTTGGCGGCCGACCCGGTCCTGTGGCGTCGGCTGGTCGAGGTGGACCTCGAGCTGGACCGATCGCTGGAGGCTGCGGCGGGATGGGCCGAGCTCGCTGTCGTCCTCGCAAGAGCGGGGCGTCGGGATGCGGCCCTCGACGCAGGTCGGCAGGCCGAACGATCCGCACCGGACTCCGGCCTCGTCCGACTGCGTCGGCGCGCACGGTTCGCCGCGCTCCTCGCCGAGAGGCACCACGTCCCGCGACCGGCACCGGACGTGCAGGCACGGATCGCGGAGGGGCTCCGGCGACTCGCGCAGGAAGCCGACCTCGACGAGTGCGAGGCAGCCGAGGTCGCCCTCGAGCGGTGGCGGGTGAGCCGCGCGCCGGTCGACCGGACAGCGGCGATAAGGCTGGCACACCGAGCCTTCGCCGTCGAGCCGTCCGCGCTCGTGCGGTCATGGCTCCGACTACTGCGTCAGCCGCTCCCACCGGCACCGGAGACGCTGCCTGCGCCCGTGGGCATCTCTCGCAGGAGCAGCACCCGGCGTGACCTCGCGGAGGCCCTGGCGAGGGTCGAGGCAGCGTTGAGGAGCCGCTGAAACATCCCCGGCGCTAACCCGGGAGCGCGCCCCCATCGGTCCCGGCACAGGAGTGACTCGCGTCGTCGGGCGCGAGGGGCTCGACATGGTGGCTCTGTCAGGCACCCGGCCCTCGCTGTGTCCGATCGGCGACAGAACTGGAGCCCGGTCGGCGGCAGGCTCTTCCACATGAGACGCACCGTTGTCAGGGGAACTGCTTCGAGGTCGGGGTACGCCGGCTGCGTCGAGGTGGTGCCCAGCAGGAGCACCCTCTGCGAGGGGCTCCGGCGAGTCCGCGCACCGCCCTTCGCGCCGCCGGACGTCAAGCACTCAGCACCACCGCCCGTTTCGTGCCACCGCGTCGGGCCGCTTCACACCGTGCACACCAGCTCAGTACCTCCCACCCCTACCGAAGGAGAACGTCATGTCCCGCATCAACACCCGCAACACCGTCGCCACACTTGTGTCCGCCACCGTCCTCGCCGGCGGTCTCGCAGTGGCCGCGCAGCCCGCCTCGGCCGCCGAGCGTCCGGCCAACGACCTGTTCAACCGAGCGGAGGGTCTGACCTCGCAGGGATGCGAGGCCTCGACCGACGGCACCAACGTCGGCGCCCGTGGGCAGGCCGCCGAGCAGGCCATGCCGGGGGCCGCCCCGGTGCACTCGGTCTGGTTCAAGTGGCGGTCCCCCGTCAGCGACACGGTCGTCATCGACACCGAGGGGAGCGACTTCGACACCGTGCTCGGCGTCTACAGGGGCAGGTCGCTGCGCAGCCTCCGTGTCATCGACATCAACGACGACGCGGAGGGGGCAGCCGACCTGTCGAGCGAGGTGACCTTCGAGGCGCGCAGGAACGTGACGTACAGGATCGCCGTCGACGGGTTCCGAGCCCAGCGGGGTGACTACGTCCTGAACGTCGTTTGCTGACCCGACCCTGGAGGGGACCCGGACCGCGCTGGCGGCCTGGGTCCCCTTCATGGTGCGCGCCGTCTCCTCACCCGCTCCGGCACCGGTTCGCGGCATCCGCACGCCACCTGCCACTGCCGCTGCCTCGCGCCCGCGCCAGTCGGCGGCGCACCCCCGGAGCCCGCCTGACCTCCTGTGGTTGACTGACGGCGTGTGGCCGTTGTTGCGCCCCTTGAGCGTGCCGGACCGCGAGGCGTTTCTGGCCCTCACACGGCCGCGCACGTTCGCCCGAAATGAGGTCGTCTGTCACGCGGGGGATCCCGCGGACGCGCTGCACCTGGTGGAGTCTGGTCATCTCGCCGTGCGCAGCGGGCTCTCCACGGGCGTCATGGCGACCTTCACGATCTTGTCCCGAGGCCAGTTCTTCGGGGAGCTGGCGCTGCTCAGGGAGGACCGCCGGCGAACTGCGACAGTGGTCGCCCTGGAGGCCAGCCGGACCCTGTCGGTGGCGGGCAGCGCCTTTCAGTCGTTGTGCCTGGAGCACCCGCACGTGGAACGTGCCCTGACGGCCATGCTGGCCGACCGCGTCGACGCGTTGAGCCAGCGACTGCTCGAGACGATGTACGAGAGCCTCGATCGCCGCGTGTACAGCCGGTTGGTCGAGCTGGCCGACTCCTACGGGCCGCAGGAGCGCGCGGCCACGATCCCGCTGAGCCAGACCCAGCTCGCGGACCTCGTAGGTGCCACGAGGCCGTCCGTCAACCAAGTGTTGCAACGTCTCGCCGACCAGGGACTGGTGCAGTTGAGCCGAGGACGTATCGAGGTCCTCGACGTGGTCGCGCTCAAGCGGCGATGTCGCTGACGGGTCGGGGGTCGTCACGCCGCCCGCATGTGGCGATCGCGATCGCGCGGATACAGATGTGCATGACCCTGGGCGGCGCGGTGGCGGAGTCCGCCGCACCGGCTGAGCGTGCCAAAGGGCACGTTCCGCGGCCTCGAACCAAGCGAGGGAGGTCCTGCAGGGCGTTGGTGCGGGTGGCGGTCGCCGCGGACCTTGCCGAGGCTGCGCATACTTGAGATCTACCTAGACCCTAGGTAGAGTACAGGTGTGACAGCAACCGGTGGACCGCGCATGACGATCCCCACTCAGTCGGTGCTTCGGGCGTTCTTGGAGGATCCGGCGCAGGAGCTGTACGGGGTGGAGGTCGGTGCGGTCGCCCGCCTGCCGAGCGGGACCGTGCATCCCATCTTGGCCCGGTTGGAGGGCTTGGGTTGGCTGGAGTCTCGGTGGGAGGACATCGACACTCGGGCTGAGGGTCGGCCGGCGCGTCGGTACTACCGGCTGACCACGGCCGGGGTGGAGGATGCCCGGGCGGCGTTGGCTCGGGCGTACCGGCCATCGCGGGCACCTCGCTTCCGTCCCGCCGCGGAGCAGACATGACCCCGGTCAGGCCCGACCCCTGGTGCTGTCGAGTCGTTGAACTGGCCGCCCGGATCCTGCCGGTCGAGCACCGGCATCGTTATGCGCTGGAGTTCACCGCCGAGCTGTACGGAATGCCGCGGCGACGGCAGGTTCGGCACTCTCTCCAAGTCCTCTCTCGCGCATGGGCACTTCGGGCCGCGGTCGCGGAGGCTGCCTCTGTACCGATCGAGGAGAACGCTATGACGCAGACATTGCGGTCCTGGTTGCTGTGCCATGCCGGCCGGCACCGGTGGGACCTGCATCGCAACCCCGAAGCCGGCGGTAAGGACGCGGTGTTCCAGCTCTGTGTCCGCTGTGGGCGCGAGCGACAAGGCTACGAGCCGCCGCCGCCGGGAGCAGTCATAGGGGGCTGAGCCGCACGCCGCGTCCGCCCCTCAGCCGTGTCCGGCCGAACCCCAGTCGCAGGACGTGGCGCTCCACTTGGTTCCGATCGCGTACGCGCCGCTGGGGCCGACCAGAACCTGATCCATGTCGGCCTCGACGAGAGTGCGAAGTGTTCCCTGACGTCGCCGGACACCTCGTCGATCGCACAGGGTGGCCGCGCCTGCGGCTACGGGCGTGCAGCACCCCGCTGCGTCACGGTTCCAGCAGGCTGGTTGAAGCCGCTGACGGTGAGACGAATGCCGAGGGCGGCCTCCCAGGCGAAGATGGGCAGGGTCACCAGGGCGGTCAGGGCCGATGCGGGCTCGTTCAGCCCGATGATGGTGGCGCCGGCTGCGGCAAGGGACAGCGGGGCGCCGACAAGACCGATGAGCGGGATGGTCCGCGGCACCAGACCAGAGCGGTACATCAGGTAGCCCAGCAGCAGGGCGTTGATGCCAGGCAGCACTCCGGGGCCGAGCAGGAAGGTCCAGTCGTGGATCGCGACGAGCGCCTGGGCAGCGGCGACCAGGGACGTCGCTTCGGTGCCGGTCGCGTCGGGGTGGCGCAGCGTGGTCACCGCCAGCATGCTGACGATGCCGGTGACGATGAGCGCGGCCTCCAGGACACGGGCGGTGACGAAGCCGAGCGCGCTGTCTCGTGGTGACGCCGGACGACGGGGAACAGAGCGACGGCGGTGCCGATGCAGGCCAGTGCCGTGATGAGTTCGAGGAGGCCGCCCCACATCACGCGAGTGTCGTGGCCGGCGCCGAGGACGTACTCGGGGTTGCCGAGGACGGGGTGGTAGAGGACGAACTGGGCCGGGATGGACGCCACGATCGTGATCAGGTACATGACCCCCGCCGTCCTGGCGAGCCACTGGTTCGAGACGCGCGCTGCCTGAGCTGCCTGGGACCTGTGGGTGGTCGGAGCCGTCACGTCGGCGTGCCGGGCGGGGTCTGTGGAGGGGGTGGTCGAGGTCATGTCGGTGCCTTTCAACGGTCGGACGAGGATCAGCGAATTGGTGGTCACGTGGCCGGCCACGGCCGCACGAGCGCGCGGCTCTAGCCCTTAAGCGGCGGCCAGGACGGGGACGGGGACCCCGTCGCGGTCGGCCCTGAGCGCCTTGCGGACGCCAAGCGCTTGGGCGATGAGCCAGCTGACCTCCGGGATGAGGAACGCCACGACGACGGCCGAGTGCCCGTTGAGCAGCGACCAGACGAAGAACGTGGAGAACGCTGCTCTGCCAGCGGTGTCGGCGGCGATGAGCAGAGGGACGGGCCACAAGATCCGTACCACGCTCCACAGCGTCACGATGACGCCGAACAGGGTGACGAACAGCAGGTGGGACGTCTCGAAGGTGGGCATCGGGTCGCCTGCCAGGGCGAGCCTGTCGTGGACGTCGGCGAGGACGCCGAGAACGAGCGTGGCCGTCCAGGGGGTGGCGAAGCCGGCGGTGGTGATGAGGTCGTAGATGGCGCCGGCACGCCCGACGCGGACGGGCCTGAGGGAACGCATGAGTGAATGCAAGAGGTTCTCGAACTTTCGGTGGGGGTCGAGGCTCAGCGAACGTACGGCGCAACGTGGTGACCGGACGTCCCCAGAAGTTGTGACCCACGATGTGGCACCCCGCCGTGCCGCGAGGTGCCGTTGGGTGCCGTTGACCGCCGCGAGACGTCCGGGAGCGGACGGCGGTTCAGCGACCGGGGTTGGCGAGCCGCCGGGAACGAGCCCTGCTCCTAGACTCGGCACCGTGCCGATGCCGGTGCTGGTCACCAAGCTCCACGCGCCTACCCAGCGGGAGCGCCTGGTGCCGCGCCCTCGGCTGCTGGAGACCTTCGACGGGCTGCTCGAGCCCGGGCAGAGGCTAGGACTGGTCTCAGCCCCGGCTGGCTTCGGCAAGACCACGCTGGTCGGCAGCTGGACCTCCAGCGTCGCCAACGACGTAGTCCATTGCGTCTCGGTCGCGTGGGTCTCCCTCGACGAGGCGGACAACGACCTGGGCCGGCTGATGGCACACGTCCTGACCGCGTTGCAGCGTGCGGGAGCACCCGTCGACGTTGGCCTCCTGGACGCCTCCGGGTCCGAGCCCATGGGCGTGACCGCGGCCCGCGCCCTCCTGACCGCCGTCGTCAACACGATCGCGGGGGCCGGCGAGCTCGGGGGACCCGCCGCCGCCGCCGATGCCGCCGGCACGGGAATCGTCTCGGGGACACCCGCAGGCAGGTCCCGACGGTGGTTGCTGGTGCTGGACGACTACCACGTCATCGCAGCCTCAGAGGTCCACGAGGCCATCGGCTACCTGGTGGACAACCTCCCTGAGCAGCTGCGCCTGCTGGTCTCCACGCGCTCAGACCCCCCGATGCCCCTGGCGCGCCTGCGCAGCCGCGGCCAGCTGACCGAGCTGCGTGCCGAGCAGATGCGGTTCACCCACGCAGAGGCCGGCACCTTCCTCAACCAGGTCATGGGCCTGAACCTCGAGAAGGGAGACGTCGCCGCGCTGGACGACCGGACGGAGGGTTGGGCCGCGGGGCTGCAGCTGGCCGGCCTCTCCCTGCGCGGACGCACCCGTGCCCGGGACGTCTCGGACTTCATCGCGGCGTTCACCGGCAGCAACCGGTTCGTTGTGGACTACCTGACCGATGAGGTGTTGGCGCAGCAGAGCGAGGAGGTGCGCCGCTTCCTGCTCCGCACCTCGATCCTGGACCACCTCACAGGGTCTCTGTGCGACGCGCTCACCGGCGCCTGCGGCGGCCACGAGGTCCTCGACCGGTTGGAGCGGGAGAACCTGTTCGTCGTGCCGTTGGACGAGGACAGGACCTGGTACCGGTACCACCACTTGTTCGCCGACGTCCTTCGGTCACGGCTGAGGGCGAGCGAAGCGGACCTGGTCGATATCCTGCACCGCGCGGCCAGCGACTGGTACGCCGCCCACGGCTCGGTCGAGGACGGCGTGCGGCACGCCCTCGCCGGCCGCGACATCGCGCGCGCAGGGCGACTGATGGAGACCGGGTTGTCCCGGCTGCGTCGTCAGCGCCGCGACGCCCTGATGCTGTCGTGGCTCCGCGCGCTCCCCGCCGAGGTCGTGGAGCCGAACCCGGTCCTGAGCACCGCGGTCGGCTGGGCCGCCATGGTCGCCGGCGACCTCCAAGCGGTGCAGCGTCACCTCGACGACGCCGACCGCGCCTTGGCGGCGGCTGTCGAAGACCCGGCGGTCGCGGCCGCCTGGGTAGATACCGACGATCTGCGCGCCGCCCCAGCCAGCGTCCACATGTACCGCGCCGCGTTGGCCCAAGCCCGCGGAGACACCGACGGCACCGCCACCCATGCGCGGGCCGCGCTGTCGCTCGCCGGTCCGGAGGATCACTTCATCCGCGGCGCCGGAGCGGGCCTGCTCGGACTGGCGTCCTGGGCCAGCGGCGACATCAAGCAAGCACTGCCGACCTTCGAGCAGTCCGTGACCTCGTTGCGGGCCGCCGGCAACGTCGTCGACACGCTCGACTCGACCATCGTCCTGGCCGGCATGTGGGTCACCGCCGGACGACGCTCCCGAGCCCGTGCCCTGTGCGAGCAGGCGCTGCGCACCGCCACTGCCGACGGCGAGCCGTACCCGCGCGCAACCGCGGACCTGCACACCTGGCTCGCCGAGCTCGCCGTGATGCGCAACGACCTCGCCGACGCCGACCATCACTTGGCTACATCCTCGACCCTGGCCGAGCGAGCCTTCATCACCGAGAACCAGCACCGCTGGCCGACCGTCGCCGCCGGCGTCTGCGCCGTCCGCGGCGAGTACCCGCGCGCGCTGGACCTGCTCGATGAAGCGACGAGGCGTTACCGGGCCGGCTTCTACCCTGACCTGCAACCGCTCGCCGCGACACGGGCACGTGTCCACCTGGCCGCCGGGGATCTGGACGCTGCCCTCCGCTGGGTCCAGCACGCCGGCATCACCTTCCAGGATCCGGCTGAGTTCGTCCGGGAGTACGAGCACCTGACGCTGGTGCGCATCCACCTCGCCCTGAACCTCGCCAGGGCAGGCGACACCGCGGCGTCCAGGGTCGCGCCCGGCAGTTCTGGTTCCCAGCCGGACGTGTCAGGTGCGATGGGGTTGCTCGGACGTCTCGAGGAGGCCGCGGTCACGGCGGGGCGGCTCGAATCGGTCCTCGAGGTGCGCCTGCTGCAGGCGCTCGCCCAACACGCCTCCGGTGACACCGCGGCGGCCATGGAGACGTTGGCCGGGGCGGTGCAGTCCGCGCCGGAGGTCGACGCCTGCGGGGGGCTGTTCCTCGACGAGCAGGCTGCGGTCGACGCACTGCTCCATGCCTCGAGCGGACCTTCTGACGCCTCCGGCGTCGCGTCGGTGAGGGCTTGGTGGCAGGGGCTGGTCGCCGGTGAGCCCGCCACTGCCACAGCACCGGAGACTCTCAGCGCGCGAACGCTGGCTGGTCGGCCGCCGGACCCGCTCAGCGAGCGCGAGGCCGAGGTGCTCCGACTGCTCGCCAGCGAGCTCACAGGCCCCGAGATCGCTCGGAGCCTCTACGTCACGCTGAACACCCTGCGCACGCACACCCAGCGCATCTTCGCCAAGCTGGACGTGACCGGCCGCGGCGCCGCGGTCCGGCGAGCCCGCGACCTCGGGCTTCTGTAGGCAGACCCCGCGCCACCCGCGTCCCCCTCTGCTCGCCGTGTCACATCGCCTGTCACCCCATGTGGGGACGCCTGGTCACCAAAGCCGTCCGTATGTTCCAGACACGTTCCGCGCAACCAGGTGCGGAAACCGAAAGAGCGAGGCGGACATGACGACCACTCCGACGTCGGCTACGTCGCGGGCATCGCCGGCCCGCGCCGCCGCCTGTGCATCAGCGCCGACGACAGCCGGTCGCACGCCGCGCCCACGGTGGGCCTGACCATGGCCGACCTTCCCGGGTCCGGAGAACGCCCCATCCGCTACGAGCTACGCCTTCTGGGGCACCTGGACCCGCACTGGTCGAACTGGTTCACCGGGCTGACCTTGGCCCAGAACCAGGACGGCACAACCTCCCTGTGCGGCACGCTGGCAGACCAGGCCGGACTGCACGGCCTACTCGCCAAAGTCCGCGTCCTCGGCGCACCCCTGCTCTCAGTCACGTCAGTCATGAGTCCGCGATTCTTCCCGAGACCGAAGACACAGGGAACCGCGGCAACCATGCAACCGCAGAGCCCGCTGAGCTCGGTCAACCCTGCGAGCCCGAGACCGCACTCGAGGCCGAGGCCGCGCGTTCAACGAGACCGCCCCCCACACATCCAGGAGAATGACCATGACCGCCACCACGCCCGCCCGCACCGCGACCGCCACCACGCCCGCCCGCACCGCGACCGCCGCCGGTCCGACCGACCCGACCGGCCGCGAGTTGTCCCTGACCAGGCTGTACGCGATGCGGGCCGGCTACGCCTTCATGGCTGTCGGTCTCGCGCTCGTCAAGTGGCCGCTGCTGCCCGACGCGCACACGATGCCGCTGCACGAGGGCTTCACCCTGATGCTCCTGACCGCCATGTCGTTCCTGGCGTTGCTGGGCCTGCGCTACCCCGTGAAGCTCCTACCGGTGCTGCTGTTCGAAACCATCTGGAAGCTCCTGTGGCTCGGCGCCGTCGCACTGCCCCAAGCGCTGGTCGGTGGTCTGCGAGACGGCATGTCCGAGGCGGTGCTCAGCTGTTCGCTCGTCGTGTTGATCATCGCCTCCATTCCCTGGAAGTACGCGTGGAGCCAGTACGGGGTCAGCAGAGGGGACCGGTGGCGGTGAGAGGCGTCCTGCGCGACGAAGTCGCACGGTCTCGCCGGTCAGTCCCAGCTCGACTGGACAGCCAGGCCCTCTGCACCATCGTGAAACGGCATTCCGACCTTGCAGCGTACGAGTCGGCTCGAGGCAACTACTTCGTCCATGCACCTGTTCCGCCTGCGACACCTCGCATATCGTGTCGCAACGAACCAGGTGACGACCGGCGGCCCCGTCCGTCCTTCGCCGACGGCTTCCAGGTGCAGTGCGTGCTCGACGCCGTCGAACGCAGCGCCGAGACCGGGGCGTGGCACTGCACCGACCTGCCCGCTGACCCTGATGAGCCACCCGACCAAGACGAGAGGACACCTCGCATGCCCCGCCCCGTCACTCTGTTCACCGGCCAGTGGGCCGACCTCCCCTTCGAGGACGTCTGCCGCCTCGCGTCGGACTGGGGGTACGACGGCCTGGAGATCGCCTGTTGGGGCGACCACCTCGACGTGTGGCAGGCGGTCGAGGACGACGCCTACCTGAAAGCCAAAAGGGAGACGCTGGACCGCTACGGGCTGAACGTGTGGGCGATATCGAACCACCTCAAGGGCCAGGCCGTCTGCGACGACCCGATCGACGAGCGGCACCGCGACATCCTGCCGGCGCGGATCTGGGGCGACGGCGATGCCGAGGGAGTGCGGACCCGGGCTGCCGAGGAGATGCGCATGACCGCGCGGGCTGCGCGCCTGCTGGGCGTGGACACCGTCGTCGGCTTCACCGGCTCCTCGATCTGGAAGTACGTCGCGATGTTCCCGCCCGCCACGCAGGCCATGGTGGACGCCGGCTACGAGGACTTCGCCAACCGGTGGAACCCCATCCTCGACGTGTTCGACTCCGAGGGGGTGCGCTTCGCCCACGAGGTGCATCCGTCGGAGATCGCCTACGACTACTGGACGACGCTCCGCGCGTTGGAGGCGATCGGGCACCGGGACGCCTTCGGGCTCAACTGGGACCCGTCGCACTTCGTGTGGCAGGACCTGGACCCGGTGTCGTTCCTGTGGGACTTCAGGGAGCGGATCTATCACGTGGACTGCAAGGACACGAAGCTGGCGGTGGGCAACGGCCGCAACGGCCGGCTCGCCTCCCACCTGCCCTGGGCCGATCCGCGTCGCGGCTGGGACTTCGTCTCCACCGGTCACGGTGACGTGCCGTGGGAGCGATGCTTCCGGATGCTCAACACGATCGGGTACGACGGGCCCATCTCCGTCGAGTGGGAGGACGCGGGCATGGATCGGTTGCGGGGTGCTCCGGAGGCTCTGGCCTTCGTCCGCGACCTCGCCTTCGACCAGCCGGACGTCGCCTTCGACGCGGCGTTCTCCTCGGCCGGCGCAGCACCGCCTGAGGCCGGGGCATCATGACACCACAGGTGCGCCCGGGACCCGTTCGGGTGAGGCGACCTGACCGGTGCTGAGACCGCCGGGGTGCAGCCCTTACGAACGGCAGCGCATCCTCGACGAGTTCCACGCTGTGCTGGGCGAGACCGGGCTGGACGGATGGTCACCACCATCCTCGTCAACGACCCTGTTCAGGACTCATGCATCTCGCCGGCTGACCCACCGGCCACTCGCCACCAGGGCCAGCAGCAGGTACGCCGCAACGACGACGGCCGCGAGCAAGGGCGGCACGACCGTCGAGCCGGGCGAGATCTGCAGGAGAGCGGCTGCCGCCTGTGAGGGGAGGTACGGGTACACGGCAGCGGCCACGCCCTCAGGGAGCAGGGTCACCAACGCGGGAAGCACGTACATGACGCCGATCAGCGACATGGTGGCGCCCACGGTGCTCCTGACCAGCCAGCCCAGGGCCTGTCCGAGGACCGCCCAGGTGATCGCGTAGAGGGCTGCCCCCGCGATGACGCGGAGGACCGAGAGGTCGAGCGGCAGATCGGCACCCGCTTCCGCCAGCAGAGGCCGCGTGACGAGGACGGCGGCGAATGCGCTCACCAGAGCGGCGGTGCCGACCACGCCGGCCGTGGCCCCGGCCTTTGCCGCGACGACGAGACCGCGACGGGGGACGACTGTGAAGGTAGTGCGCACGGCTCGGTTCTGGTACTCGGTGGTCACCACCAGTATGCCCGCGATGCCGAACACGAGGCAGGCAGTGCCCATTCCGGTCAGGGCGAGCTGCACTGCGGCGTCGACCGAGGCGACCGGTGAGGCCTCGCTTCTAGCGACGATCTGCCCCAGCCCCTGCAGGGGGCCTAGGAACAGGACGAGCAGGGCGCCGCTGACGGTGAGCCACACGATGGAGCGGAGCGCGCGCAGCTTGAGAAGCTCCGACCGCGCTACAACGACGAGCTTGGTGGCCGGTGGGGTCGTCACGACGCCGGCCTCGTTGTCGTGTCTCATGCTGACATCTCCTTCGTCCCTTGGTACTGCAGCGAGTCGTGCGTGAGATCCATGAAGGCTTGCTCGAGGGAGCGTTCTCGCCGGTAGAGCGCTTCGATGGGGATCCCGGCGTTCACGACGAGGCGGCCGACGGTGGCGTTGTCGAGGTCCCGGACCTCGATGCGGTTGCCCGCCCGCTCGGCGACGTGTCCGCCGGCGTCGGTCAGCAGTGACACCAGGTCCTCGGTGAAAGGGCTGATCACCACGACGGTGGGGGTCCCCGCGCCGATCAGCTGCTCGGTCGGTACGTCGGCGAGCAGCCGTCCCCTCCCTACCACGATGACGTGATCAGCGGTCTGCGCCATCTCGCTCATCAGGTGCGAGGAGACGAAGACGGTCCTGCCTTCTCGGGCCAGCCTCTGCATCAGGTGTCTGGTCCACACCACGCCGTCGGGGTCGAGTCCGTTGATGGGCTCGTCGAGGACCACCACGCCGGGGTCGCCGAGCAGTGCTGCGGCGATGCCCAGCCGCTGGCGCATGCCGAGCGAGTAGGTGCCGACGCGCCGGTGGGCGACATCAGTCAGCCCGACGAGCTCGAGCACCTGGTTGACGCGCGCTCTTCCCTCCCCGATGGTCACCGCCAAGGACAGCAGGTGAGCCGACGCACGGCGGCCCGGATGGACCTCCGAGGCGTCGAGCAAGGCCCCCACCGAGCGCAGGGGCATCGGGTGGGCGGCGTACTCGATGCCGTCGATGGTGGTCCTGCCGGAGTCGGGACGATCCAGGCCGAGGATCATCCGCATGGCGGTGGACTTGCCCGCTCCGTTGGGCCCCAGGAACCCGGTGACGGCGCCGGGCCGGACCGTGAAGCTGAGGCGGTCGACAGCCAGCGTCTCGCCGTACCGCTTCGTGATCTGGTCGACTTCAATCATGCTTCCTCCTCGAGGCGATGCCGGTGCCGGGGCGGCGTCGACAGTGCAAGGCTGCGCCGGCGCTGTTGAGCAGCTGTTGTGGTCCTGTGGTGCGGATGCGGGGAGCCGTCAGGGGGCCGCCGTCAGGGACCCTGGAGGGCGTCCCTGAGGAACCCGAGGACGCGACGTTCGTAGTCGTCGGGGACCTGGTCGAGTGCCTGTGTGTGGTCAACGTCGGGCAGGGACCAGAGCACCGTGGTCTGGCCGCCTCTTTCTGCGTACTCCCGGTTCAGCGGGATCTCTACGGCGATGGAGCCGCTGGCCACGAGCAGCACCGGCCTCGGTGCGATGCGGCCGATCGCCGCGTGTACCGGGATTCCTGGCCGGCCACCGGACCACAGGGCGGCGGTGGCGAACATCGGCCATGTGGTGAGGGCCGCCAGGGCGCCGGCTGGGCGGTCGGCGAACTGTGAGGCGGTTGCTCCGTCCGCGACGACTGCCTTGATCCTCGGGTCGTGGGCGGCCGCTTCGATGGCCACGTCGGCGCCGGTGGACAGCCCCAGGACACCCACACGGCCGGCGATGACGTCGGGGCGGGCGGTCAGGAAGTCCATGCCCGCGTCGACGTCTGCGGCCCATCCCCACCCCCAGCCGTTGGGTTCCCCCTCGCTCCCGCCGGTCCCACGGGCGTCGTAGACCAGGACGCCGAAGCCGTGTGCGGCCAGCAAGGAGGCGTGGCGGTGCGCCGCCGAGTGGTCACCGCGAGCGGAGTTCAACACCATCACCGCGCTGCCGTTGGTTGATCGTCGGTACCACCCCGCGATCCGCAGGCCGTCCTCGGTCGACAGTGACACCGGCTGGTAGCTGTCGTCCGGAGGTGGTGCGACCGGGTGCCGAGGCAGGCGGACCTGGACCGTGCCCACGGCCAGGGGCATCGCCACGAGGAACGCGATGGTGAGGGAGACCAGGGTCGCGACGCCTGCCCGCGCCCACCGCATGCGTGCTCGCGCCGGGGACCTGACCAGACGCCACGCGATTCGCAGCGCGACACCGATGAGAGCCACTCCGAGGACGGCCTCGACGAGGCCACTCACGTCGGCACCGCCGCCGTGTCCAGCCGCCATGCGCAGCACGTGCGTCGCGCCGTCCGCCGCGGCGACTGATCCCACCGCGACCGCCAGAGCAATCCTGACGACGGTGCCCACCCGGCCCGGAAGCAGCACGGCGGACAGGCAGGCGACCAGCATGAGGGCACCCACGACGCCGAGGTCCCCGACATGCCGACCCAGGTCGATTCCGGGTTGCCGCTGGACAAGCAGCTCGTCCACCGCGTGCAGATACGTCACGAGCATGCCGGCAAGGAGCACCCAGGTCTCGGCAGCTGCCCCCGAGCCGGTGGGAGGCGGCGGTGATGACCCCGCTCCGGCGAGCACTGCGGGTGGGTGAGTGACGGGGAGGCTCTGGCTCATGCGGACACCCTGACCGCACAACGTTGGGCGCGCCTTGAGTGAGAACGCAACACGCGCCCAACCATCATCCAACCGAGCTCTTGCACGGTGGTGGCTCATCACATCACCGATTCGCTCCGAGGCCGGTCCTCTGGGCGAGACGAGGAGCAGACATGACGTCGCTGCTGCACATCTCCGCATCGCCTCGTGGCGCGGCCGACGGTTCTCAGCCCCACGTCCCAACATCCCGCACGAGCTCGGTCTACGGCTGAGCACACCTATCGAGAGGCAGTCGCATGTCATCCTTCCTGAACCGGATCGGCCGCTTCGCCGCTCGCCGCCCGTGGCGGGTCATCGCCGCGTGGGCGGTGCTGGCGGTGGCCACAGTGATGCTCAACTCGTCCTTCGGTGGACAGACCGACGACAGCTTCCGCCTTCCCGGCGCGGAATCGCAACGAGGCGCCGAAGCCATGGAGGAGCGGTTCCCTCAGCAGTCGCTGTTCACCTCCAACGTCATCCTGCACTCCGAGGACGGCCTGACCCGGCAGCGTGTCAGGGCGACCGTCGCCCGAGCCGTGGAACGATTGGCCACACAGCCGCACGTCGTCGCCGTCACCGATCCGTATGAACCCGGTCGATCGACCCTCAGTCCTGACGGGACCACGGCCTTCGTGACCGTCGGCTACGACACGGAGGCGATCGGCGTGGCCGAGCTGGACGCCGCCGAGAAGGCCACCGTCCCGCTGCGTGAGGCCGGGATCGAGGTGGAGTACGACGGCGCCCTGGGCTACGCCCGGGGCAACCCCGAGCCGAGCAGTGAGATCATCGCAGTCGGCGTAGCGGTCGTGGTGCTGCTGGTGGCCTTCGGGTCGCTGGTCGCCATGAGCCTGCCGATCGTGGTCGCGCTGACCGCGATCGGGGTCGGCAGCAGTGCCATCGGCATCCTGGCAGGCCTGGTGGCCGTGCCGCAGCTGGCCAACGTGATCGGGCTGATGCTCGGGCTCGGCGTCGGCATCGACTACGCACTCTTCGTCCTGGCGCGGCACCGGCAGAACCTGGAAGCCGGGATGAGCGTCGAAGCGGCCGTCGGTCGGGCCAACGCGACCGCAGGGCTCTCGGTGGTCTTCGCGGGGGTCACCGTCGTGGTCGCGATCGCCGGTGTCCAGCTCTCCGGGATCCCGATGATAGCCATGATGGGGTGGGGCGCCGCGCTGATGGTCGCGGTGACGATGGTTGCGGCCATCACGCTGCTCCCGGCTCTCCTGGGTGTCGTGGGACGGCGGGTGAACAGTCTCCGCGTCCCGTTCCTCGGGCGCACCCGTAGGTCCGACACCCGCTCCGCCTCCGCGCGGTGGGCCGCGAAGGTGGTCGCCACCCCGGCGCCGTACGCCATCAGTGCTGTTCTGCTGCTGGCCGTCCTGTCGGTTCCGGCGTTCTCGATGCGTCTCGGCTTCGCCGACGCCGGCAACGACGCCCCTTCGATGACGACCCGCAAGGCGTACGACCTGATGGCCGACGCCTACGGGCCCGGCGTCAACGGGCCCTTGCAGGTGGTCGTGGACCCGCAAGGCTCCGGCAACCTCGACGCCGACCTGACCAGCGTCGGTGCGGCACTGGCTCAGGCGCCGGGTGTCGCTTCGGTCGGGCAGCCACTGGTCAACGATGACCGCAGTCTGGCCGTCATCGAGGTGGTCCCGTCGACCGCGCCGCAGGAAGCAGCAACGTCGCAGCTGGTGCATCGGCTGCGCGAGGAGGTCCTGCCCGTGGCGCTGTCCGACTCGGGTGCGGACGTGATGGTGACAGGCACAGTGCCCATCCAGGAGGACGTGGCTCAGCGACTGGCTGACCGCATGCCCTACTTCCTGACTGCGGTGATCGCACTCTCGTTCGTGGCGCTCATGCTGCTGTTCCGATCGGTCTTGATCCCTCTCAAGGCGGCCGTCCTCAACCTGCTCAGCGTCGGAGCGTCCTACGGCGTGGTGGTCGCCGTGTTCCAGTGGGGCTGGGGGGCACACATCATCGGAGTGAAGGAAGAGGTTCCGATCATGGCGCTCGCGCCCATGCTGATGTTCGCGATCCTCTTCGGCCTGTCCATGGACTACGAGGTCTTCCTGGTCAGCAGGATCCGTGAGCGGGTCCTGCGCCACGGTGACGCACGCCGCGCGATCATCGAGGGCGTCGGCTCGACCGGGCGGGTGATCACCAGCGCGGCACTGATCATGATCAGTGTGTTCAGCGCGTTCATCTTGGGGAGCGACGTCACCACGAAGCTGTTCGGAGTGGGGCTGGCCCTGGCTGTCCTCCTCGACGTGACGGTGGTCCGGATGGTCCTGGTCCCCGCCGTGTTGAGCCTGCTCGGACATCGCGCCTGGGCACTTCCCCGGTGGCTCGACGCCCGGCTCCCGGCGATCGACATCGAGGGGACCGACCCGGCGATCGCCAGGAAGGACGACCCGGCGGCCGAGCCCGTCCCGTCGCCCGTCTGAGGCCGGCTCGACGGCGGTGTGGAGGAGCACCTCCACACCGCCAGTCCGCCAACAGGTGGCTGACCGCTCGGTCCTGCACTCTCGCCGTAGGGTGGCCCGACGGAGCTCGTCCGGCTCGGCACCGGTAGCCAGCGATGCGGGCCACCAGTGACGACGACGAGCACGTTCGGCGGCCCGCCCCGGTGATCGCGGAAGGTAGTGTGGCTTCCAGTGTCTGGGCGGGGCGCCCGGCTCCGGCTGCGTAGGCGAGATCAGACGATGGACTTGTCGTGGGGTGTGCTCGGCCCCTTGCTCGTTTCTCGAGGCGGCGAAGAGCTGCCCATCCCTACTAGGCAGCAGCGCGCGCTCGTGGCGCTGCTGCTGTTGTCACCAGGAGAAGTGGTTCGATCTGAGCGCCTGATCGAGCAGCTGTGGGATGGGGCCCCGCCGCCCCAGGCATCAGTCACCCTTCGGTCCTATGTATCCAACGTTCGGCGCGCCCTCGGTGGGCGGACTGGATCCGGTGGGGTCCTCGCAACCCGGAACCGGGGCTACGCCTTGGACGTGGCGCCAGACGCAATCGACTACGTACGACTGGAGCGATTGGCCGAGCAGGGGCGGGAGCTCCTGCTCACCGGCGCGACCGAGGAGAGTCTGGGCGTTCACCCGATCGGTGGAACTGTGGCGAGAAGAGCCCCTGCCCGAAATCGCTGACAATCAGGCCGTTCAAGGTGTCAGAACGCGGTTGACCGAGGCGTACCTCGACGCCTGCGAAGGCAGGTTCGAGGCGCTACTTGCCACAGGCCGTCACTTGGACGCAGTGCCGGGTCTGGAGCACTTCTGCGCCGCTCATCCGCTGAGAGAGACACCCAGGGCACTCCTGATGACCGCCTTGTACCGCAGCGGCAGGGCCGCTGAAGCGCTGAACGTACACCGTCGCTTCCGCGATCTGCTGAGCGAGGAACTCGGTATCGACCCATCCGCTGGCTTGGCTCGACTGCAACAACGGATACTCAGTCAGGATGAGGGTCTCGCTGCTCCTCCGGCGCAGCAGTCGTCGAGCGCCAGCAGGCCGGTTGCTGCCGCCGTTTCGCGTGGCGCGCCCGAACCCCCCAATGAGCTGGTTGGCCGAGATCGAGAGCTGCGGCTGCTCCAAGACCAGCTGAACAAGCTGCGGGCCTCGGGGGCGGGTTCTCTCATCCTGTTGGGCGGTGAACCCGGGATTGGGAAGAGCGCTCTTCTCGAGGAACTCGGGGCCCTCGCAACGAGGGACGGGTGCAGGGTCGTGTCGGGGCGTTCACCGGCTGCGGCGGGATCGCCCCCGTTCTGGCCGTGGAAGCAGATCTTGGAGGCCCTCGCCGAGCCGCTCTCCGACGAAGAGCTGCGAGACGCTGCGGTCGGCTCGATTGCGCTCGTGGGGCAGCTGTCGGAGCGCATCGCGGAGCGACTCGCGCGTAGCACTGTGCCGAGTGGCGACAACCCCGACACGTTGAGATTCCTGCTCTACGAAGCGGTCTCCGGTTTCCTTGAGCGGGCTGTGGGCTCCCCTCTCGTCATCAAGCTGGACGACATCCAATGGGCCGACACGCAGTCCCTCGAGCTGTTGTCGTACCTCACTCCCTCACTCGGCAACCGCCCGCTCCTCATCGCGGCCGCCTATCGCGACGTCGCCTCGGATCGGACCCCTCAACTCGACGCAACGCTCGCCACGGTGTCACGAGAGGAGGTCGTCTATGAACTGAGCCTGCGAGGTCTGGCCCCTGAGCATGTCGCACCTCTTGTCGAGGACCTGCTCGGCGCCCGGGTGCGAGGTGACATCGACAGCTCGTTCATCGATGCGCTGCACCAGCGAACGGGAGGCAACCCGTTCTTCATTCGCCAGCTCGGGCGCTTGCTCATGGAGACAGGCGGCCCACCGCAGGAGCTCGTGGGCACTGCCATCCCACCCGGTGTCCGCCACGTGGTTGCGCGACGGATCGACGCTCTGAGCGAGCGGACGGTCCGGTTCCTGGAATCCGCCGCCACCGCCGGCCACGAGTTCGACGTCCGCCTAGCGGCTGCGGCTGGCGGCATGAGCCTCGAGGAGGCGCTGGACGCCTGCGACGAGGCTCGTCACCACGGCCTGTTGCAGGCGAGTGACCATGAGCCCGGATACCGCTTCGTGCACGCGCTCGTACAGGAGGTCGTTCGGAAGTCCACGCCAGCGGGCCGAGCCCTGAGGCTGGAGGCTGAGGTCGGCGTGCTGAAGGCGGCGACTGACGCTCCGGTTGAGGAGATCGCCGAGCACCTTAGGCGCGCGCGGGATCTCGTCGGCAGCGCAGCGCTGGAACCACAGGTGGTCGCCGCCGACAAGGCTGCCGCCGTGTTCGCGTTTGATCTGGCAGAAAGGTACCTGAGGCGCGGTCTGAGCCTGGCGCGCGCGGCGCTGCCACCTGACCACGAACGCGAGCTGTCGATCTTGCTGACCCTCTTCCGTGTGATCGGGACGGAGAAGGGATGGGGAGCTGCGGACGCCGAGGGGGTCGTCGCAAGGGCCCGGGAGCTAGCGGCTGCTGGAGGGCTGAGAAGCGGTCACGCGTTGCGCTTGTGGTGGTCCCTGTGGCTCTTCCTGCTGGACCGCGACGAGCAGCAGTCGATCGGCGACATCTCCCAGGCGTTCATCAGTGCAGCCGAGGGGGTGTCCCACGCCGCCGTCCATGCCGCATCCGAGCTGGTGCAGTTCTTCGTGGCCTTGAGCGGGCACGGGCTCCCCGCTGACGCCACGATGCACCTTCGCGCGGCGCGAGCCGCGGTGGACTCCGTCGCGCGCGTCGAGCTCGCAACGGTGGACGAGCACTTGGACCTCATGCTGCTGCTGGTGGAGGGTCATCTGGCAGCCTTGCAGGGGGATCTCGAAGCGCACCGACGCTGCACCGCGGCGGCGACAGCTCTCGCCGAGGCGGACGGCCGTCCGTTCCCGAGAGCCATGGCCACGACCCTTTCAGCGATGACAGCCAGTTTGGTGGCTCCGCCTGAGCTCGTCGCTCCACTCGCGGAGAGAGCAGTGCAGCTGAGCCAACGTTTCGGCTTCGAATGGCTGAACACTCTGGCGGTCATCGTACTGAGATGGACCGAGGCCCACCTGCGACCCGCGACCGTTGACCAGGTGGCTTCGGTGACCGAGCAGCTGGAGGACTTGCGCGGCAGGGGCCATCACGGGAACGCAACTGTGGTCGAGGTCCTGTTGGCGGATGTCAAGGCTCAGGTCGGGGACGTCGAGGGAGCGAAGAGCTCACTACAGCCGCTGCTGGAGCAACCCGGCGCGTATGGCCAAGCGATGGTTGCCTTCGTAACTCGCCGGATTGCGGGCCTTCCTCGCTAGATCAGCTCGGCCGGACGCTCGACGCGATCGAGATGCTCCCTGTGCGGCGCTGGGGCCGGGTCTGCGAGCCGGCATCCCGGTCACCCTCGGGTCCCGGGCCGGGGACCGCGATCGTTGCGCTAGGGCAGCTGTCGGAGACGCTTGTCGATCAGGTCCACGGTCAGGCCGCGGTAGGAGTCGGGGTTCTCGCGGGCACGGAGCAGGGCGCGGCGCGCGTCGTCCATGCGTCCCTCGAGCCGGTAGACGTCGGCGAGCATGATCGACAGGATTGACTCGTTGCCTCGTCGGCCTTGGGCGACGATGTCGGCGATCTGGGCCTCGATCACGGCGTGCGCCGAGCTGGTCGTTCCCTGCACGTGCGCGTCCGCCCACCCGTGGATGCAGTGGGCCAACGAGGCGAGCCACCCGAACCCGAAGCGCTCGTCGAGGCGGAGAGCGTCTGCGGCCAGGGTCTGCACATAGGCCGGGTCCGCGACATAGACCCCGCTGGCTGCGCCCAAGGTGCGCGCCACAGCTCTGGGGAACGGCCGGCCGTCTGCGTCGGCCAGCGCGACGGATGCGTCTGTGGTGGAGCGGTGCGTGGCCTCATCGCCGGTGAACGCCGCCCAGTAGCCCTCGATGAGCAGCAGCATCACGTGCAGGTGCTCGTCGAACGCCGCGAGCTCCGCGGGCGGGGCCGCCTCGACGTGGTGCCGGGCCGTGCGCAGATGGGTGAGGGCCCTGGCCCGGTCGCCGGCATGCAGAGCGCTGAAGACGCTGATGAGATGGGCGACGACACATGAGGCATGCCCGATCTGCCTCGTGGGACTGGCGCGCTCCTGCTCCCTGGTCCGGGCCGTGCGATCCGCGTCCTCGACTGCCGCGAGGAGTGTGTTCCCCACGTCGACGTAGGACTCGTCGTTGCGGTCGAGGAGGAAGAACGTCATCGACCACCACAAGCGCGCGGTGTCGTCGCTGTAGCCTCCGGACTCGACCAGCTGCATCGCCCGCTCGATGACCGCGCGAGCCTCGACGTCGCCCCAGCCGCGTCCCGTCGTGATGATCCGGAAAAGGCCGAGCAACAGCGACAGCTCGGTGGACGGGTCGGGTGTGGAGTCGGCGCGGACGAGCTCGAGAGCTCGGCGGAGGTGGCCCTCGGCCTGCTCGAGCGAGTAGACGGCAGCGGCCGCTTCAGCGGCGGCGACCAGCGACGGCACGGCGGCGCTGCCGAGGATGTCCCGGGCGGCCCAGGTGTGTCGAGCCAGCTCATCCGGGTTTCCGCTGCTGTCCTGCTCCAGCCGTGCGGCCAGGCTGGCGTGGAGCCGGGCGGCTCGGCCGCTCGGCAGCCGCTCCAGCACGACCTCCTGGACGAGTGCGTGCACGAAACGACGTTCCGGGCCGTCGGCCGGCCGGTGCTCGACGAGTCCGTGTCGGGCGGCCTCGTCGAAGGAGTCCAGTGCATCAGCGACGTCCATCCCCGCGGTCGTCGCCGCCACGCGCAGGTCGAACTCCCTCCCCACCACGGCTGCGGCGGCGAGGAAGGCCTGCACTGTCTGCGGCAGGGCCGCCAGGCGGCGGGCGATCACGTGCCGCACCCCGGGGGGCACCGACGACGGGTCGGTATCGGCTCCCTGGCCCTCCAGGATGAGGCGGGCCAGCTGCTTGACGAAGAATGGGTTTCCGCCGGTGCGCTCGTGCAGATCGGCCGGCAACGGTTCTCGCGCCGACGGGCCCGACGTGTCCGCCAGCAGCGACTGCATCAGGTCCGCCACGTCGGCGGCTCCGAGCCCTGTGAGCGGGAGCTCGTGCACGACGTCCTCCCGCGACACTGTCGCCAGGGTGGCGTCGAGAGCTTCTGTGCGCTCGGCCGGTAGGTCGCGGTAGGCGCCTACCACCAGCGTCGGCCGCGTGGCCAGCGAGGGAGTGAGGTAGGAAAGCAGCTCGAGGCTGGGGAGGTCCGCCCAATGGATGTCGTCGAGCGTGATCACCAGAGGGCGGTCCTTCATCGCCTGACGAAGGAAGGTCGCGACAGCCTCGTAGAGCAGGAACCGGACGGTGCGGGGGTCGTCCCCGTGAACCGGGATCGCCTGCCCTGTGCGCTCGGCGATGGCTGCCGAGAGGTGCGCCACCGGCTTCGCGGCGCCGGCGCACGACCGGGTCAGCGCACCGTCGTCGAGACCGGCCGCGATGGAGTCGACGACCTGTCGCCACGGCCAGAACGCCGGTGCGCTGCCGGCTGCAGGGGAGCGTCCGCTGTAGACGGGGCAGCCGCGTCGGCGAGCCCGCTCCTCCAGCGCCTCGAGCAACGTCGTCTTGCCGATCCCGGGCTCCCCGGACACGAGGAGGAGCGCTCCGGCCCCTGAGGCCAGCAGCGCATCGAGGTGGTGGGTGATGACCGTCAGCTCGCGCCCTCGCCCGACCAGCAGCGCGCCGGGCCTCTGTGGGGAGGCCCTCATCGACCTGGGTGGAGGCGCTGACGGTGGATGCGGGTGCGGTGCGGACGGCGTCGTGGCCACCTCAGCTTGCAGCTGGTACGGCGCCGGCGCGAGGGTGGGGTCCTGCTCGAGTATGCGTTGGTGCAGCTTGTCGAGTGCATCGGAGGGGTCGATGCCCAGCTCCTCGCGGAGCAGCTCCCGAAAGGCTCTGTGGACCTCGAGCGACTCCGGTGTTCGGCCGGCCCGGTGCAACGCCGTCATGAGCAGTGCTCGAGGCTCCTCGCGCAGGGGATGGTCAGCGACGAACGCCTCGAGGTCCGGGAGCGCGTCGCCGTGTCGACCGAGCGCCAGCAGGGAAGCGAACCGGCCCTCGACGGCGCCGAGGTAGGTCTCCGTCAGCTGGGTGATCATGCTGCTCGCGGCCTCGTGGTCGGCGATGTCGGCGAGCGGGCCACCGTCCCAGGCGTCGACCGCCTCGTCGAACGCCTCGAGCGCCGCGTCCGGACGACCACGTCTGAGGTGGTCGCGACCCTCCTGCGACTGCCGGCTCAGGCGCACCGCGTCGATGGCCTGGGCTGGCACGTCGAGGCAGTAGCCGTGCCCCCGGGTGCCCAGGGCGGCGCCTACGCCGGTCTGGCCTCCCAGCGCCTGGCGGAGGTTCGACACGTACGACCGCAGAGTCACTGCGCCTTGAGGGGGAGGAGCCCCGTCCCACAACTGATCGATCAGCCGCTCGGACGGCACCACCCGGCCCACGTTCATCAACAACAGGACCAGCAGGGCCCGCTGGCGACGGCTCGCGATCGGCACCTCCGTGTCGTCTACCACGACCCGCAGAGGCCCGAGCACGTGGAAGCTCACCCGGTGCCCAGCCACCTCCCAGCCTTCGCCCACCTCGTTCCTCCAGTGCTCGCTCGACGGCGCTCACACTACGGGCGGCAGCCGACAGCGGCTGACCCGAATGCGGTGATCGTCCCGCCCATCCCGGCGCCCGTTCCGCGTCACGCGCGTCCGGCGAGCCGTGACTGCTGGAGCTGGGTGGCGAGGCCCAGCCGGTCGAGCTGGACCCAGTACTCGGCGATACGTCCGTCCTCGACGCGGTAGACCGCGGAGCCGACCTCCTGGATCGGCGCTCCGGTGCCGGGGGTGCCGTCCTCGTTGCGGAGGTGGTGTCCTCGTTGGCGCCAGCGGACGTACACGTGGTCGGCATCGGTGAGGAGCTCGGTGACGTGGTAGGTGAAGGCACCGAACAGCTCCTGCATGTGACGTACGTGTTCGGCGTAGTCGTGTGGGGTCCGGAGGACGGTGTGGGGTCGCTCAGCGACGACTTGATGGCAGCGGACTGTTTCGTGCATCAGTCGTTGAGCGGCGCTCGCATCGGCGGTCACCCGGACGTGGCTCAGGAACTGGGTGACGACCCGTGCTGGATCGGTCATCGTCGGCCATGTTGTGGGCTGGTTCGCCACCACCTCGAACTCCCTCATGGCTCGTCCAGCTCGTCGTAAGGGGACAGGGCGAGCCGGGTGGCGTGCCCGGTGAGCCGGACGGTGGTCGTGTCGGGTGCCAGGTCGACGAGGAGGAGGCTGGGTGCGCCCATGTCGTGGCCCTGGTGCAGCGTCACCCGGGTGGGCAGCGGGACCAGGCGCAGGTCGCGCAGGTATCCACCGAAGGCGGCCGCGGCAGCGCCGGTGGCCGGGTCCTCGACCACTCCTCCGGGAGGGAACGGGTTCCGAACATGGAACGTGGTCGCGCTCTCGGACCAGAACAGGTGCGTGGTGGTCCACCGTTGCGCGCTCATGACTGCCTCGAGCGCGGGGTAGTCGTAGTCCAGACGCGCGAGCGTGTCGCGGGAACGCACGCCGAGCACGAGGTGCTGGTTCCCGGCGAACGCGACGTGGGTCGGGTAGCGGGGATCCAGGTGCTCGCGGGTCCAGCGCAGGGCCCCGAGGGTCTCGTCGAGGACGGCCTCCTCGACTGGCCGGGTGGTGGTGGATGGGGACGTGAGGGTTGCGACCAGCTCACCGTCGTGGATCCTGGTCGTGACGGGGACGGGGCCCGCCTGTGTGGTCAGCTCCATGCGGCCGGGTCCCTGACGTTCGGCGAGAGCCACGGCAGTGGCCACGGTCGCGTGGCCGCAGAACGCGACCTCGGAGACCGGGCTGAAGAACCGGAGCCTCGCACCCATGGCGACCTCACGGCCGGCTGCCCGGGCAGGACGGTCCGCGACGGCCGCCGTGGTCGAGCCATCGGGCTGCGCGCCCGAGGGAACGACGAAGGCGGTCTCGGAGTAGCCGATCGCCTGGGCGACGGCCAGCATCTGTCGGTCGGTCAGTGCTCCGGCGTCGAGGACGACTCCCGCTGGGTTGCCTCCGTGGCCGTTCTGCGTGAACGCGGCGTAGCGGAGCACTTCGGCGCTCATCGAGTGCCTCCGTCGGCCGTGGTGCGAGCGGGCGTCGAGGAGGCGGTCGTCCCGGTCGCATCGGTGGGCTGTACGGTCTCACCCGAGCCGTTCCCCCCGCCCCGCATGTGGAGGGCGAGGGCGCCGAGCCCGAGCAGCAGCGTCACCAGGTAGCGGACCCAGTCGTGGCTGGGTTCGACGAGCTCCGAGGACGCGTTGAAGGTGGCGTGGATGAGACCGAGCGCCAGGATGCTCCCGCCCCCCCAGACGTCGAAGGCGCCGATGAGCAGGCGCATGCCGAGGCCGGACACGAGCATGGCGCCGATGTTGTACGCGACGTCTCCGGCGCCGTCGGCGTCGTAGAGGCTCAGCGGCAGGTGGACTGCGGTGAACATCAGTGCGACGACGACCGCTCCTCCGACGTACCCCCACCGCGCCGTCGCACGGCGCTGCACGAACCCTGCCCAGGCCATCTCCTCCCACAAGTTCACCACCAGCAGGCTCGACGCGACGTTGGCCAGCGCGAGACCGACCAGGAAGGACGCTGACAGCTGGGTCGCCACGCCCAGCGCACGGCCGATGGTGGCCGTCGCGACAGGGATGAGCAACGCCGCGGGCACCAGCAGCCACACCGGCCGGGGCAGCCGCACAGTGTCGCGCAGCAGGCTCCGTACCGACGTGGAGCGGTCGCGACGCGACAGCACCAACGCCGGCGCGACCAACCCGAACAGCAGGGTGGCCAGGATGAACGGTTCCAGCGGCACGTCGAGGACGAGGGGCAGGCTGAGCAGCACCCAGCCGGTCGGCAGCGCCACACCCAAGAACGCGCCGAGCAGACGATGGTCGCCGCCGGTGACCCGCGCGGCATTGTGGGAATTGGTCATGAGACGACCATTGCCGACGCATGTTGTGCCGCTGTTGGGAAGGCGTTGTGCCGACCGCAACCCCCATTCTCCTTGGGGCGATGAGTCAGTGAACCTGGTGCTGCCTGAGGTCGAAGGACGCCCAGACCGTGTGCGATCCGGGCCCTGTGGCGACGACTCCCCAGTCCGAGCTGATGAGCTGCACGATCCTGCGTCCACGTCCGCTCAGGTCGGTGCGCTGCACCTGGGCCGGAACTCGCCGCGCGGGGGACTCCTCGCGGACCGCAAGCGTGACGGTGCGATCGGTGCTGGAGAGCGTGACGGTGAACGAAGTGCGGGCATGCACGATCGCGTTGGTCGCCAGCTCGCTGACCACGAGCCGGACGGGGTCCACGAGGTACGCCGCCCCGTGCTCGATGAGGTGCCGGCAGACGAACGCGCGGGCCTTCGGCGCGCTCACCGGCTTCGCGACGAGCGTGGTCTCGTAGGACCAGCTCGAGTCTGCCATGCGACTCCCCGGTGTCGAGTCGTGATACAGCGCGGTCGGGTCTGCGGCCCGGCCGGAGCCCGGCTCGTCGCACAGGCTACGCCGGAGCGGCTGCCCGGGCGAGCGTTCCGCCGAGGAACGTCGTCGGCCGCTCTACCGCGCGGGTCACCTGTCGTGGCAGGCTCCCTGACATGACTGCGACACAAACCGTACGGCTTCGCTTCGGGGTCGATGCGCAGGATGCCGAGACTCACACCAACCTGTCCGCGGTGCGTGCAGAGGGCGACTGTCTGTGGGTCGCGGGGGACGAGACAGCGACGGTCGAGCGGCTGGTCGCCGACTCGGCGAAGTCGTCGGGGTCGTATGGCCAGCAGCGCAGCTTCGCGCTTGCCGACTACGTCGACCTGCCGGGTCCGTCCGGCGACGAGGCCGACATCGAGGGAATCGGCCGCACCGGGGGCTTCTTGTGGGCCGTCGGATCGCACAGCCTCAAGCGCAAGAAGATCAAGGCCAGTCAAGCCGACGCCAAGGCGATCAAGCAGCTCGCCAAGGTCGAGGATGAGCCGAACCGGCGCATCGTGGTGAGGATCCCAGTGGTCACCGACGAGGATGGCCTGCCCGCGCTCGCCCGTGAGGTCGTGATCGACGGTGTGACACGAACGGCTGCCGTTCTCGGTGGAGTCGGCGAGTCGCTGACAGACCTTCTCGCTGACGACGTTCACCTGGGCCCGTTCCTCGATATCCCGAGCAAGGACAACGGATTCGACCTGGAGGGGGTGGCGGCGGTGCAAGACCGCCTCTACCTCGGGCTCCGGGGTCCCGTGCTGCGCGGGTGGGCAGTGGTGATCGAGGTGCATCCCTACGTCGACGACGAGGACCCGCACGTGCTCCGGCTGCGCGAGATCGGCCCGGACGCGGAGCCGTACCGCAAGCACTTCCTCGATCTTGACGGACTGGGGGTGCGCGACCTGTGTCCGGATGGAGACGACCTGCTCGTGTTGAGCGGCCCCAGCATGGATCTGGACGGACCCGTGCGCATCTATCGCTGGCACGATGCCGCGAGGACCGTCACTCCGGAGGTGGTGCGCGGCGACGAGATCAGTCGCATCATGGACCTTCGGTACGGTGAGGGCGACGATCACCCGGAGGGGCTCTGCCGGCTCGACGACGTTGATGGTCGCACCCGGCTGTTGGTCGTCTACGACAGCCCGGCTGCGCACCGCATCGACGGTGACGGCATCCTCGCGGATGTGGTGTCGCTGGGCTGAGGCCCGAGGACCTCTGCTGCGTTGGTCGCAGCCTGGACCGGATCACCCCGTCCACACTTCTCACCCGTCGGCGGCTCAGGGTTGATCAAGCCTGGCCGGTGGACGGCGTCACAGGTCGGAAGCTCCGTAGGCGCAGGCTGTTGGTGACGACGAACACCGAGGAGAAGGCCATGGCGGCACCGGCCAGCATCGGGTTCAGCAACCCAGCGGCAGCGAGGGGCAAGGCTGCGACGTTGTAGGCGAAGGCCCAGAACAGGTTGCCCTTGATGGTGTCCAGCGTCCGTCGCGAGAGCCGGATCGCGTCAACGGCAAGCCTGAGGTCGCCGCGCACCAGCGTGAGGTCACTGGCCTCGATGGCCACGTCGGTGCCTGTGCCCATGGCCAGGCCGAGGTCGGCCTGAGCCAGTGCTGCGGCGTCGTTGACGCCGTCGCCCACCATGGCCACGACCTTGCCCTCGGCCTGCAGCTGCCTGACGACGTCGACCTTGCCAGCCGGCAGCACTCCGGCGATGACGGCGTCCGGCTCGATCCCGATGTCGGCCGCCACCGACCGGGCGACGGTCCCGTTGTCGCCGGTGAGGAGGACCGGACGCAGGCCGAGGGCCCGGAACTGGGTGATGGCCTCGGCTGAGGTTGTCCGGACCTCGTCGGCCACCACGATCACGCCTCGGGCAGCGTCATCCCAGCCGACCGCCACCGCTGTGCCGCCTGCCGCCTCGGCTCGGGCCACTGCGTCGTCGAGAGCGGGCGGCAGGGGCTGCGACCACTCTGCCAGCAGACGAGGCCGGCCGACGATGACGGTGTGGCTGCGACCGTCCACCGACACGATGCCCTGGACCCCGAGGCCTTCGAGGCTGGCGAAGTCCTCGACCGACGGGAGCGTGCCGACTCGGTCACGGGCCCCACTGGAGATGGCTCCGGCGATGGGGTGTTCCGAGGCGTTCTCCAGCGCTCCGGCCAAGGCCAGGACCTCGCCCGTGTCCTCGCCGGGGCCGGCGACGACGTCGATGAGCACCATGTGGCCGGTAGTGACGGTACCGGTCTTGTCGAGTACGACGGTGTCGACGCGTCGGGTGGACTCGAGCACCTCAGGCCCCTTGATGAGGATGCCCAGCTGCGCACCGCGACCGGTGCCGACCATCAGGGCGGTAGGTGTGGCCAGGCCAAGGGCACACGGACAGGCGATGATGAGCACCGACACGGCTGCAGTGAAGGCGGCGGCCAGGCCGGCGCCACTGCCGATCCAGAACCCCAGGGCTCCGACGGCCAGGGCGATGACGGTGGGAACGAAGATTCCGGAGATGCGGTCGGCGAGCCGCTGGACCTGCGTCTTGCCGCTCTGGGCATCTTCGACGAGCCGGGCCATCTGAGCGAGCTGCGTGTCCGAGCCCACCCTGGTGGCCCTGACCACCAAGCGCCCGCCCACGTTGATGGTCGCCCCGACGACCGCGTCGCCGACGCCGACCTCGACCGGAGCGGACTCGCCGGTGAGCAAAGCTGCGTCGACGGCCGACGAGCCGTTCTCGACGACTCCGTCGGTGGCGATCTTCTCACCGGGACGGACGACGAACAGCATGTTCTCGCTCAGCTGCTCGGTGGGGATCCGCTCTTCGACAGAGCCGTCCGGCCCGTCGCGCAGCACCGTCACGTCTTTGGCGCCCAGCTCCAGCAGAGCGCGCAGCGCTGCGCCGGCTCGGCGCTTGGACCGGGCCTCGACGTAGCGGCCGGCGAGGAGAAACGTCGTGACGCCGGCCGCCGCTTCGAGGTAGATGTTCCCGGCGCCGTCGGTGCGTTCGACGGTGAGGCGGAACGGGTGGGTCATGCCCGGGGTGCCGGCCGTGCCCCAGAACAGGGCGTACACGGACCAGCCGAGCGCGGCGATCGTCCCGAGAGAGACCAGGGTGTCCATCGTCGAGGTGCCGTGCCGCAGGTTGACCCAGGCGGCTCGGTGGAAGGGCCAGGCACCCCACACGACGACCGGGGCAGCCAAGGTGAGCGACAGCCACTGCCAGTAGGTGAACTGCACAGCAGGCGCCATGGCCATGACGACGACGGGGGCTGTCAGAGCAGCCGAGATCGTCAGGCGCTGGCGTAGGCTCCGCGTCGCGTCCTCCGGCGCTGCCGACTCGTCGATCCCGTCAGCGTCCAGCGGCGTGGGCAGCTCGGCGTGGTAGCCGGCCTGTTCCACGGTGGCAACGAGGTCTCCGGGGCCCAGACTGTCGGGGTAGGACACCGTGGCCTTCTCGGTGGCGTAGTTCACCGTGGCCGTGACGCCCTCGAGCTTGTTGAGCTTGCGCTCGATGCGGTTCGCGCAGGAGGCACAGGTCATTCCACTGATGCTCAGCTCGATGTCGCTCGTGAACGCCGGCGGCGGACCGATCGGGCCAGTGCCTGCGCTCATACTGCTCCTCCTCGTGCTGCGTGCTGCGGTGATCGACTGTGGTGGCGCCCTTGGTCAGTGGCCGCGGTGACCGCCGTGGGCGGGCGTCTCACCCGGGTTCTGGTCTCGCGGCGGCGCCGCTGCCGAGGACGCGGCTCCCCCGGCGTCAACGGCGAACGACGCCGTGCGCACCACACCGTTGTGCTTGAAGTCGAGGTAGAGGTGATAGGTGCTCGGGCTGGGAACCGCGGCGTGGAACACCACCTCGGGTCCGGGCTTCGTTGCTGCGTCATCGGGAGTCCCGTCCGGGTGGACGTGCAGGAACGCGAGATCACCGGCGCGAAGGGCCACCAGGTGGCCGTAGGCGCCTAGGTACGGCTGCAGGTCCGTGACCGGCTCTCCGTGGCGCCTCACCGACAGCGTCAGCATCGCATCGGATCCCGCCTCGAGGTCCCCGTCCAGGGTGACGGTGTACCCGTCGATCTCAGCGGTCCGTGACAGGCCCTGCCGGGTGCTGGGCTGGTAGTCGCCCGCGACGGCGAGGTCGGCCCCCAGCGTCAGCGCCTCTGCGCCGGTGGCCTTGAAGTCAGCGAACAAGCGCCACTGCCCGGCCGTCAGGTCCAGCTCGGTCGACCACACTCCGGCACCGGAGAGCTCGGGGTGGACGTGCTGGAACCCGGTGAAGTCGCGCCGTACGGCGATCAGGTGCAGCTGCTTCTCATGTTCTGTCTCGTACGTCGTCACCGGGCGACCGTCCGGGCCGGTGATCATGAAGGCGACCGCGACGGCCCTGCCGGGGGTGACCGGGCTCTTGTCGAGGGTGAGCGTGTATCCGCTCTGCGAGATCATCAGTCCTCCAGGTAGTGCCTCCGTCTCAGCCGAGACACCTTGTGGCGCCTCGGGCTCGTCGGCGACGGCGTGGGCATCGTGCGCCACGGCGGCTGGTTCGTTGCTTGGCCCGAAGACCCGTCCGACGCCGAAGGCCAGCGCAAACACGGCGGCGATGGCGACGACGAACGCGGCGACCCGGGTGGCGGTGCTCATGCTAGGTGGTAGCCGGCCTCTTCGACCGCGGCCTCGACGGCGGCGCGATCGACGGGCTCAGCGCTGGAGAGGGTGACGGTCCCGGTCTCGAGGACCACCTCGACGTTGTCGACGCCGGGGATCTCTCGGACCTCCTCGGTCACCGATGAGACGCAGTGGCCACACGTCATGCCGGTCACGTTGTAGGTGCTGGTCTGGCTCATGTGCTGGTTCCTTCCCAGGATTCGGGGATCGATCTGCGGTGTCGCGTCAAGACCTGACGAGGCGGGCGATGGCGTCCGAGGCTTCCTTGAGCTTGATGTCCGCCTCCCTGCCGCCCTCGCGAGCGGCGTCCACGACGCAGTGCGCCATGTGCTCGTCTAGCAGACCCAGGGCAACGGACTGCAGTGCCTTCGTCATGGCCGAGACCTGGGTCAAGATGTCGATGCAGTACTGCTCCTCCTCGACCATCCGCTGCAGCCCGCGCGCCTGTCCCTCGATGCGGCGTAGCCGCTTGAGGTAGTCGTCCTTCGTCTTGTTCACGCTGTAGCTCGGCGGGCGCTTGGCGGCCGAAACTCCCTCGGTCATGGGGAATACCTCCGGTAGGTCGACTCTTGACGTCTACTACTATACCCCCCTAGGGTACAAGTCAACCTGGTTGCCGCCCACGATCGCCGTCCTGGGCATCGCAGAGAGAGGAGAACCGGATGAACTCACGAAACGCCATGGCCGCCAACGCCACCGTGCACTGCCTCACCGGCTGCGCCATCGGGGAGATCACCGGACTGATGATCGGCACCGCTCTCGGCCTCAGCACCGGGGTGACCATCGCGCTTGCCGTCGGGTTGGCGTTCCTGTTCGGCTACGCCCTCTCGACGCTGCCGCTGATGCAGGCAGGTCTGAAGTTCTTCGCGGCACTCAGCGTCGTCTTCGCCGCC
>DASQDP010000192.1:0-1890 GCA_035634095.1 Nocardioidaceae bacterium
CTGGGCCGGCTCAACGCCGCCGAGGCGTTCGAGACCTTCCTGCAGACCAAGTACGTCGGCCAGAAGCGGTTCAGCCTCGAGGGCGGCGAGTCGGTCATCCCGCTGCTGGACGAGGTGCTCATCGCCGGCACCGACCACGACCTGGACGAGGTCGCGATCGGCATGGCGCACCGCGGCCGGCTCAACGTGCTGGCCAACGTCCTCGGCAAGAGCTACGCCAAGATCTTCGGCGAGTTCGAGGGCAACATGGACCCCGGCAGCGTCCAGGGCTCCGGCGACGTCA
Source organism: Nocardioidaceae bacterium (assembly GCA_035634095.1). Lineage (GTDB taxonomy): Bacteria > Actinomycetota > Actinomycetes > Propionibacteriales > Nocardioidaceae > Nocardioides_B. Next base: position 284 of record DASQDP010000192.1, read on the forward strand.
AGTACCACCTGGGCGCGACCGGTCGGTTCGAGAACCCGCTGCGTCCCGGCGCCGGGGTCGACGTCTCCCTCGCCAGCAACCCCTCGCACCTGGAGACGGTCAACCCCGTCCTCGAGGGCATCGTGCGGGCCAAGCAGGACATGATCGACAAGGGCGAGCAGGGCTTCACCGTGCTGCCGGTCCTGCTGCACGGCGACTCCGCGTTCGCCGGGCAGGGCGTGGTCCAGGAGACCCTGAACCTCTCCCAGCTGCGCGGCTACCGCACCGGCGGCACCGTGCACGTCGTCATCAACAACCAGGTCGGGTTCACCACCAGCCCGGCGGCGGCCCGCTCGAGCCTCTACTCGACCGACGTCGCACGGATGATCGGCGCACCGGTCTTCCACGTGAACGGCGACGACCCCGAGGCCTGCGTGCGGATGGCGCGGCTGGCGGTCGACTACCGGCAGGCGTTCAAGAAGGACGTCGTCATCGACCTGGTGTGCTACCGCCGGCGCGGGCACAACGAGGGCGACGACCCCTCGATGACCCAGCCGCTGATGTACGACATCATCGACCGCAAGCGCTCGGTCCGGAAGCTCTACACCGAGTCCCTCATCGGCCGCGGCGACATCACGCTGCAGGAGGCCGAGGAGGCGCTCAAGGACTACCGCGACCAGTTGGAGCGGGCCTTCTCCGAGACCCACGACACGACGGACACGCCCAAGGCCCAGCCGGTCATGGACCAGCCGGCGCAGCAGTCGACGACGGTCGCCACCGCGATCAGCCCCGAGGTCATGAAGGCGATCGGGGACGCGCACGTCTCCCTCCCGCCGGACTTCAGCGCCCACCCGAAGCTGAAGCGGATGCTGGAGCGGCGCGCGGCGATGGTCAGCGAGGGCGGCGTCGACTGGTCGATGGGCGAGCTGCTGGCCTTCGGGTCGCTGCTCATGCAGGGCGTCCCGGTGCGGCTGGCCGGCCAGGACTCCCGCCGCGGCACGTTCGTGCAGCGCCACTCGGTGCTCATCGACAGGGAGAGCGCAGCGGAGTACACCCCGCTGGCGAACCTGTCGGAGGACCAGGCGAAGTTCTTCGTCTACGACTCGCTGCTCTCGGAGTACGCGGCGCTGGGCTTCGAGTACGGCTACTCCGTCGCCAACCCGAAGGCGCTGGTGCTGTGGGAGGCGCAGTTCGGCGACTTCGTCGACGGCGCTCAGATGGTCATCGACGAGTTCATCAGCTCCGGTGAGGCCAAGTGGGGCCAGCGCTCCGGCGTCGTCCTGCTGCTGCCGCACGGTCTCGAGGGCCAGGGTCCGGACCACTCCAGCGGCCGGATCGAGCGGTTCCTGCAGCTGTCGGCGGAGAACAACATGACCGTCGCCAACTGCTCGACGCCGGGCAACTACTTCCACCTGCTCCGTCGCCAGGCGCTCTCCGACGTGCACCGGCCGCTGGTCGTGTTCACGCCGAAGTCGCTGCTGCGGGCGAAGGCCGCGGTCAGCCCGGTCCCGGACTTCACCGACGAGTCCTTCCGGCCGGTGCTGCCCGACGCGGGCGTGGGCGGCGAGCCGCTCGAGGACGGCGCGGTGCGCCGGGTGCTGCTGTGCAGCGGCAAGGTCGCCTACGAC
>DASQDP010000193.1:0-39480 GCA_035634095.1 Nocardioidaceae bacterium
CGCGCGCCAAAGAGGACACCGACTGAGCCTTCGCGCCCCCAGCACCTCGCTGGTGCCGCGACGGTCCTACAGAGACGCGACCAGCAACCCGACGAAGACCCCCGCGGACCACAGCAGCTCCGCGGTGCCGGTGCGGACCAGGACCGGCACGAGGTCGTGGCCGCGGGCGCCGGTGAGCACCAGCCTGGTGGCCGGGACGGCAGGGCCGAGGAACGCGACCCCGAGCACGGCGAACCGGCTCGTGGACAGCACCATCGCCACCAGCGCCACGACAGCGGTCCCCACCAGCAGTGCGTAGACGTACCGGGTGCGCTCGTCGCCCAGCACCACGGCCAGGGTGCGCTTGCCCGAGGCGCGGTCGGTGGGGATGTCCCGGAGGTTGTTCGCCACCAGGATCGCGCACGCCAGGGCGCCGACTCCCAGGGCGGCGTACCACGCCGGCAGCGGGAACGTCCGGGTCTGGACGTACGTCGTGCCGAGGACCGCGACGATCCCGAAGAACAGGAACACCATGACCTCGCCGAGGGCCGCATAGCCGTAGGGCCGGGCGCCGCCGGTGTAGAACCACGCGGCCAGCACCGCCAGGCCGCCGACCACCACGAGCCACCACGCCGTGGTCGCGGCGAGCACCAGCCCGGCGAGCACCGCCACCCCGAACGCCGCGAACGCTGCCGCCTTGACGGACCTGGGCGCCGCCGCACCCGACCCGACCAGCCGCAGCGGCCCCACCCGGTCCGCGTCGGTGCCGCGGATGCCGTCGGAGTAGTCGTTGGCGTAGTTGACGCCCACCTGCAGCGCCAGCGAGACGACGAGGGCGAGCGCCGCCTTTCCCCACACCGGTGAGCCGACGTACGCCGCGACGCCGGTGCCGGCGAGCACGGGGGCGACCGCCGCCGTCAGGGTGCGGGGGCGCGCGCCCTCCAGCCACTGCCCGGGGGTTGCCACAGTCGGGGATTCTCGCAGGCATAGCCTTTCCCCTCGTGAGCAGCCCGGCGCGCAGCCCCGGTCTGGCGCCTGTGCGCGGGACGGCCGAGGAGCTGCTGGGCCTGCTCCGCGACTGGGACGCCGCCGACGACCCGGCGCCCCTGTCGGTGGACACCTCCGGGTCGACGGGACCGCCGAAGCGCGTGCTGCTGTCCCGCGCCGCGATGCGGGCCTCCGCGGACGCGACCCAGGCACGGCTGGGCGGACCGGGACAGTGGCTGCTCGCCCTCCCGCCGACCTACGTCGCCGGGCTGCAGGTGCTGTTCCGGTCCGTGCGCGCGGGCACCCCACCGGTGCAGACGGGCGACGGCATCGCCGCTGCGGCCGCGCGGCTGGACGGCGACCGTCGCTACCTCTCGGTCGTCCCCACCCAGCTGGTGCGGATGCTGCACAGCGACGCCGGGTCCCTGCGGAGGTTCGACGCGGTCCTCGTCGGCGGCGCGCGGCTGGACCCGGTGCTCCGCAGCCGCGCCGAGGCCGCGGGCGTGCGGGTGGTCGCGACCTACGGCCTGAGCGAGACCTGCGGCGGCTGCGTCTACGACGGGGTCCCGCTCGACGGTGTTCGGGTGGCCACCGCCGACGACGGCCGCGTCCTCATCGCCGGCCCGGTCCTCTTCGACGGGTACGACGGTCAGCCGGCCCTGACCGCGCAGGTGCTCGTCGACGGCTGGCTGCGCACCCAGGACCTCGGCAGGCTCGACGGGCGAGGCCGGCTGGAAGTGCTCGGCCGAGCCGACGACGTGGTCGTCTCCGGGGGCGTGAACGTCCCGGCCGCCGCTGTCGCATCGACGGTCCGCGACCACCCAGGGGTGCGTGCGGCCGAGGTGGTCGGCGCGCCCGATGACGAGTGGGGCGAGCTGGTGGTGGCGGTCCTGGTCGGAGACGTGCCGCTCGACGATCTCCGGGACTGGGTCGGCGACCGGCATCCGCGGAGCTGGGCCCCCCGTCGCGTCGTACCCGTCGAGGCGCTGCCGCTGCTCCCGAACGGGAAGGTGGACCGGGTCGCCCTGCAGCGGCTGGCCGCCGGAGCGCCGTGACGCCGCACGTCTACTCGATCCGGATGCGCACCCGCTTCCGCGGCATCGACGTCCGCGAGGGGGTGCTGCTGCGAGGCGACGCCGGGTGGGGTGAGTTCAGCCCGTTCCTGGAGTACGACGCTCACGAGGCGGCGCCCTGGCTGCGCGCGGCTCGAGAGGCCGCCGACGAGGGTTGGCCGGAGCCGGTCCGCAGCAGCGTCCCGGTCAACGTGACGGTCCCGGCGGTGGGCGCTGAGCAGGCCGCCGCGCTGGTGCGGCGCAGCGGCGGCTGCCGGACCGCCAAGGTCAAGGTCGCCGAACCGGGTCAGGCGGTCGGCGACGACGTGGCCCGGCTCGAGGCGGTCCGCGACGCGCTCGGCCCGGCCGGCCGGATCCGCGTGGACGCCAACGGCGGCTGGTCGGTCGAGGAGGCGGTTCGGGTGCTCCCGGTGCTGGACCGGGCCGCCGCCGGGCTGGAGTACGTCGAGCAGCCCTGCGCCACGGTCGAGGACCTGGCCTCTGTCCGGCGGCGGGTCGAGGTCCGGGTCGCCGCGGACGAGTCCATCCGCCGTGCGCAGGACCCCTACCGGGTCCGTGACCTGGACGCGGCCGACGTGGCGGTGCTCAAGGTGCAGCCGCTCGGGGGCGTGCGGGCCTGCCTGCGGATCGCCGAGGACATCGGCCTGCCGGTCGTGGTGTCCAGCGCGCTGGAGACCAGCGTGGGGATCGCCGCCGGGGTCGCGCTGGCGGCCGCCCTGCCGGAGCTGCCGTTCGCCTGCGGGCTGGCCACGGTGCAGCTGCTCGCCGACGACGTCGCGGTGGACCGGCTGCTCCCGGTGGACGGCGCGCTGCCCGTGGTACGTCCCGAGGTGGACGTGGCCGCTCTGGCTCGGACCGCAGCGGACGGCGACCGCGCCGAGCGCTGGCGGCTCCGGCTGGCCGCGGTGGGGCAGGATCGGTCTCCATGACGCCCGCGAACGCCTCGACCGCCGTCGCCACGGTGCTGCTCGACGAGCTCGTCCGCAGCGGCGTTCGTGACCTGGTCCTCGCGCCGGGGTCCCGCAGTGCGCCGCTGGCGTTCGCGGCCTACGCCGCCGCCGACCGGCTTCGGCTGCACACGCGCATCGACGAGCGGACCGCCGGCTTCCTGGCCTTGGGGATCGCCCGCACCGGCAGGCGCCCGGTCGCGGTGGTGACCACCAGCGGCACCGCGGTCGCGCACCTGCATCCCGCCGTGCTGGAGGCCTCGCACGCCGGCGTCCCCCTGGTCGTGGTCACCGCGGACCGCCCGGCCCGGCTGCGCGGGAGCAACGCGAACCAGACCACCGACCAGGCCGGCATCTTCGCTGCCGCCGTGCGGGACGCCGCCGACGTGCCGGCGGCCCACCCGGGCAGCGGGGCGGTGGAGCGACGGCAGGTCGCCGCCTGGCGGGCCCTGGCCGCCCGCTTCGCGGCGACCGCTGCGGGTCGGCTGGACCGGTCGCAGGGCCGCCCGGGGCCGGTGCACCTCAACGTGCAGGTCGAGGAGCCGCTGACCCCGGACGGGGAGGACGGCTGGGGCAGCCCGCTGGACGGCCGCGCCGGCGACGAGCCGTGGATGGCGCCGGGACCGGTCCCGGTCGCGGCCCCCGAGGAGCTCTCCGCCGGGCCGCGCACGGTCGTGGTCGCCGGCGACGACGCGGGGCCACCGGCCCGGGTGCTCGCCGAGCGCGCCGGCTGGCCGCTGCTCGCCGAGCCGACCAGCGGCTCACGGACCGGGCACTCGGTGATCAGGACCTACCGGCTGCTGCTCGGCGACGACGACCTCGCCGCCCGGGTGCAACGGGTCGTCGTCTGCGGGCACCCGACCCTGTCCCGGCCGGTGGGTCGGCTGCTGGCACGCGACGACGTCGAGGTCGTCGCGGTGACCGGGAGGTCCGGCTGGTCGGACCCGGGGCTGCAGGCCAGCCGGGTGGTGCACGCCGTCTCGGCAGCCTCGGCCGCCGCTGACGCGTGGACGGATGAGTGGCGCAGCCGCGACGCCGACCTGTCCCGGCGGCTCGACGCGCTGCTCGACGCGCAGGGCACGCTCACCCCGCACCACGTGGCCGGGGCGGTCAGCGCGGCGGTGCCACCCGGGGGGCTGCTGTTCGTGGGGGCCTCCAACCCGGTGCGGGACCTGGACCTGATGGTGGCGCCGTACGGGGTCGGGGACCGCCGGATGGTGCTCGGCAACCGGGGGCTGGCCGGGATCGACGGCTCGGTGTCCTCGGCGGTGGGTGCGGCGCTGGGCCGGCCGCACAGCACCCGGGCCCTGGCGCTGCTGGGAGACGTGACGTTCCTGCACGACAGCAACGGTCTGGTGCTGGGGCCGGACGAGCAGCGTCCGGACCTCACGATCGTGGTGGTCAACGACGACGGCGGCTCGATCTTCGCCTCCCTGGAGCAAGGGGCCGAGCAGCATGCCGCGTCGTACGACCGTCTCTTCGGGACCCCGCACGGCGTCGACCTGGCGGCCCTGTGCGCAGCGACCCGGACGCCGCACTGGAAGGTGGGCTCCCTCGCCGAGCTGCGGCACGCGCTGTCCGTTCCCGCCGGTGGCATCGAGGTCGTGGAGGCCGTCGTGCGCCGGGACGACCGGCGGGAGCTCGACGCCCGGATCCGCGCCCTCGCCGCCGCCCCGCGATAGTCCGGGGCAAGGGGTCTCACGGCTGCCGCTCGGGGCGGGACGGGTGGCCCGGGGTTGCTTGAATGGGGTGGTGCACGTCGCCCTCGTCCTCGTCGCGCTCACTGTCGTGGTCATCGTGGTGGTGACGCTCTGTCGGCGCCTCGACCTCCCGGCGCCGCTCGTGCTGGTCGCGGTCGGCGCCGGGGCGTCGTTCCTGCCGTTCGTCCCCGAGGTGCACCTGACCGAGGAAGTGGTGCTGGTCGGGCTGCTGCCGCCCCTGCTGTACTCCGCGGCGCTGCAGACCTCGCTCGTGGACTTCAACGCCAACCGCCGGGCGATCCTGCTGCTGTCGATCGGCCTGGTCGCCTTCACCACCGTGGGCGTCGCCGTCACCGCCCACGCCGTCCTGCCGGACGTGACCTGGCCGGCGGCCCTGGCGCTGGGCGCCGTGGTGGCGCCGCCCGACGCCGTCTCCGCCACGGCGATCGCACGCCGGATCGGCATCCCTCGGCGGATCGTGACCATCCTGGAGGGCGAGTCGCTGCTCAACGACGCCACGGCCCTGGTCGCGCTGCGCACCGCCATCGCGGTCGGGGGCGGCGTCACGGTCCTCGGGGTGGCCCAGGACTTCCTGGTCGCCGCACTGGGTGGGGTGCTGGTAGGGCTGGCGCTCTACCTGGTGGTCGGCCAGGTACGCCAGCGGATGATAGAGGACCCGGTCGTCGACACCAGCCTGTCCCTGGTGACGCCCTTCGCGGCGTACGTCGCGGCCGAGGAGATCCACGGGTCGGGCGTGCTCGCCGTGGTCGTGGCCGGGTTGCTGCTGGGTCACCGGGCGCCGGTCCTGCAGAGCGCGTCGTCCCGCATCGCGGAGCGGCTGAACTGGCGCACCATCTCGTTCCTCCTCGAGAACGCGGTCTTCCTGCTCATCGGGCTGCAGGCCCGCTGGATCGTGCGCGACGTCGAGGCGAGCGGCGTGCCCCTGATCGACGTGGCCACGCTGTGCGCAGCGACGCTGGTGGCGATCGTGGTGCTGCGGATGGTGTGGGTGTTCCCGGCGCGCTGGCTGCTGATCCGTCCGGAGGCGGACCGGACGACCGGCGAGCCCCCGTCGTGGAGGCAGACCACGGTGGTCGGCTGGGCCGGCATGCGGGGCGTGGTGACACTGGCAGCGGCCTTCGCCATCCCGGAGTCGTTCGTCTACCGCGAGACGCTGATCCTCACCGCCCTGGTGGTCGCGGCCGGCACGCTGTTCGTGCAGGGGTCGACGCTGCCGTGGCTGGTGCGACGGCTCCGGCTCTCGCCGCCGGACGCCCGCGAGGACGCGCTGGCCCGCGCGGCCCTGTTCCAGAAGGCCACTGCGGCCGGGCTGCGGCGGCTGGAGAAGCACATCGGCGACGACGACCCCTACGACACCCTGGGCGCACTGCGGCAGCGCGCCGAGCAGCGCGACACCGCCGCGTGGGAGCGCCTGGGCGGCAAGCCGGACGAGGAGACCCCCAGCCAGGCGTACTCACGGCTGCGCCTGGAGATGCTCGATGCCGAGCGGCACACCGTGCTCGAGGTGCGCAGCACCGGCGCCATCCCGCACGAGGTGGTCGAGGACGTGCTCACCGCACTCGACGTCGAGGAGTCCATGCTCGAGCTCCGGGTCAAGCGGGTCGCGCCGATGGAGGGCGCCGAGGTCGTCCGTGGGCGCGTGGGCAGCGCCGCGACCTGTGAGCACCTCGACTCCGCCCCGCGGGACATGGAGACCGTCGCCGACGGGGTGTGCGAGGACTGCGTGCGCGACGGCTTCACGAACTGGGTGCACCTGCGCAGGTGCCTGAGCTGCGGGCACCAGGGGTGCTGCGACTCCTCGCCGCGCCGGCACGCCTCCGCCCATTTCGAGGAGGCGGAGCACCCGGTGGTGAGGTCGGCCGAGCCGGGCGAGGAGTGGCGATGGTGCTTCGTGCACAGCCGGCTCGGATGAGCTGCGCGGGGTAGGAGCCGAGCGCCGCTGCGCGTAGGTTGCCGGACATGCGTCTCACCAAGTTCGGTCACGCCTGCGTCCGCATCGAGCACGACGGCCACGTGGTCGTCGTGGACCCGGGGTCGTTCACCTCGCGCGAGGCTGTCGACGGTGCGACCGCCGTCCTGGTGACCCACGAGCATCCCGACCACCTCGACGCCGGGCACCTGGCCGCGACGACCGCTGCGGTGTTCACGATCGAGGCGGTGCGGGACCGGGTCGCGGCGGCCGACGGGACCGTCGCGGAGCGGGTCCAGGTGGTCGCCCCGGGCGAGCGGCTGGACGTCGGGCTGCCCGTCACCGTCGTCGGCGAGCTGCACGCGGTGATCCACGAGGACCTGCCGCGGTTCCGCAACAGCGGCTTCCTGCTCGAGGTCGACGGCACCCGCATCTACCACCCGGGCGACTCCTTCACCCCCGCCGGCGGGCCCGTCGACGTGCTCCTTCTGCCGGCGACCGCGCCGTGGAGCAAGGTCTCCGAGGTGGTCGACTTCGCCCGCGCGGTGGGTGCTCCTACCACGGTGGCCGTGCACGACGGCATCCTCAACGACGCCGGCCTGGCCATCATGGACCGCAACCTCGGCGGCCTGGTCGACGGCTACCAGCGGGTGGCGCCGGGCAGCGACGTCAGTCTGTGACGCCTTCGGGCCGTCCGGACAGGGCGTCCCGCACCGGCACGAACTTGGCCTGGGCCTCCGCCAGCTCCGACTCGGGGTCGGAGTCCGCGACGACCCCGCACCCCGCGAACAGGCGGACCCGCGGCCCCTCGATCTCCGCGGACCTGAGGGCCAGTCCCCACTCGCCGTCCCCGGCGGCGTCCATCCAGCCGACGGGACCGGCGTAGCGGCCCCGATCCATCCCCTCGATCTCGCTGATGAGCGCCGTGGCCACGTCGGTCGGGGTGCCGCCGACCGCAGCCGAGGGGTGCAGCGCCGCGGCCAGGTCCAGCGACGTCCCCGCCGGGTCGGTGCTGTCGTGCACCACGCCGGCCACGTCGGTGGCCAGGTGCATCACGTTGGGCAGGTGCAGGACGAACGGGGACTCCGGCACGTTCATCGACGAGCAGTGCGGTGCCAGGGCGTCGGCGACCGAGCGGACGGCGTACTCGTGCTCCTCGAGGTCCTTCGACGAGCGCGCCAAGGTGGCGGCCTGGGTGAGGTCCCGAGCGTCGTTGCCGGTACGCCGGATGGTACCGGCGAGCACCCGGGACGTGACCAGTCCCCGCTCACGGCGCACCAGCATCTCCGGAGTGGCCCCGAAGAGGCCGTCGACGTGGAAGGTCCAGCACATCGGGTAGCTCTCCGCCAGCCGCTGCAACGGCCAGCGCAGGTCGATGTCGTCGTCGGCGGTGGCCAGCAGGTCGCGCGCGAGCACCACCTTCTCCAACCCGCCCTCGTTGATCCGGCGCACCGCCTCGGCGACCACCGAGACCCACTCCGCGCCGCTCAGCGCCCCGTCGGCGAACGCGACGCCGCGCGGGGCCGCGGCCGCCCGCGCCGGGGTGACGGCCGGGGAGGAGGGGATGCTGCCGGCCCCGATCGTGGTGAGCCAGGTGATGCCGCCGCGGCGGCCGACCACGACCTCGGGCACCACCACGACGCTGTCGCCGGGGACGTCGGCGAACCCGAAGGAGCCGAAGCACACCACCCCGGAGCCGGGCCGGTCGACCTCGTCGCGGACCACGGCGGTGCGGACGTGCTCGGACCACCATCGCTTGGCGTCGGCGAAGCGGGACGCGCCCGTCGTACGACGGAGCGCGGCGACGCCCCAGCCGACCAGGCCGTCGCCGCGGCGGACCCAGGCCGCGGCGTCCGGGCTGTCCGGCAGCAGCGCGAGCAACGGCCCCGGGTCCTGGATGCGGACGGTGCGCACGACCAGCGGCGAGGAGTCCGCACTCGCGGCTGTGCCGGGCGCGACCGTGCTGGAGGGCTGACTCACGCCCGGAAGCCTACGGCCCGCCCCTGCACGCCGGCCTCAGGCTGATCGCCTCCTAGTCTGGCTGGGTGACCCGTGCCCAGCTCGACAAGCAGCCGGCCGACGTCGCCGCCATGTTCGACGCGGTGGCGCGCCGCTACGACCTGACCAACGACGTGCTGTCGCTCGGCCAGGACCGGCGCTGGCGCAGGCTCGTCGTGGACGCCGTGGACCCGCAGCCGGGTGAGCTGGTGCTCGACCTCGCAGCGGGGACCGGCACCTCGAGCCAGCCGTTCGCGGACCGCGGAGCCCAGGTGGTGCCCTGCGACTTCTCCCTCGGGATGCTCCGGGTCGGCAAGCGGGCCCGCCCTGGACTGAGCTTCACCGCAGGGGACGCCACCCGGCTCCCCTTCCCCGACGACACCTTCGACGCGGTCACGATCTCCTTCGGGCTGCGCAACATCGTGCACCCCGACGCGGGCCTGCGGGAGATGCTGCGGGTGACCCGACCCGGGGGCCGGCTGGTGGTCTGCGAGTTCAGCCACCCCACCTGGGCGCCGTTCCGGACCGTGTACGTGGAGTACCTGATGCGCGCCCTCCCGGCAGTCGCCCGGGCCGTCTCCTCGAGCCCGGACGCCGACGTGTCCCTCGCCGAGTCCATCCGCGCGTGGCCGGACCAGGCGGCGCTGGCCGCCCGGATCGCGGCCGCCGGCTGGGCGTCGCCGCGCTGGCTCGACCTGTCCGGGGGGATCGTCGCGCTGCACCACGCGACGGGGTGAGGGTCGCGTGCGGAGATGCAGGCGCCTAGACTGGCCGTGGACGGGCTAGTGAACGGCTTCACAAGCGCACATGGGAGGTGCTCGGTGACAGCGACCGAGGCACGTGACCCCGACGCACGTCGGGCCGACGTGATCGTGGTCGGAGCCGGACCCGCCGGGGCCAGCGCCGCCTACCACCTGGCCCGGGCCGGAGCCGACGTGCTGGTGCTGGAGAAGAGCGCCTTCCCTCGCGACAAGGTGTGCGGCGACGGCCTCACCCCGCGCGCGGTGCGGCAGCTCGTCGAGATGGGCATCGACGTGGGCGGGCCCGGCTGGCAGAAGAACAAGGGCCTGCGCATCGTCGGCGCGGGACACCGGCTGGAGCTGCCCTGGCCGGAGCTGGCCACCTTCCCGTCGTACGGCCTGGTGCGCACGCGCAGCGACCTCGACGAGATCCTCGCGCGGCACGCGCAGAGCGCCGGCGCCCGGCTGCTGGAGCGTACGGCGGTCACCGGCCCGCTCCTCGACGACCGCACCGGACGGGTCAGCGGTGTCACGGCGAAGCCGGTCGACGACCGCGGGCGCAGGACCGGCGAGGAGCAGACCTACACCGCCCCGGTGGTGATCGCCTGCGACGGGGTCTCCGCCCGCCTCGCCACCGCGCTGGGCCTCGAGCGTCGCGAGAACCGTCCGATGGGGGTGGCGGTCCGCGCGTACTACCGGACGCCCCGTCACGACGACGAGTGGATGGAGTCGTGGCTGGAGCTCTGGGCCCCGGCCGCAGAGGGCGCCCGACCCCAGCTCCTGCCCGGCTACGGCTGGATCTTCGGCGTCGGTGACGGCACCGCCAACGTCGGGCTCGGCATCCTCAACACCTCCAGCGCCTTCCAGCACGTCGACTACAAGGACGTGCTGCACCGCTGGCTGTCCCACACCCCGGAGGAGTGGGGCTTCCGCGACGAGAACCTGGTCGGGCCGATCCGCTCGGCCGCCCTCCCGATGGGCTTCAACCGCAAGCCCCACTACACCCGTGGTGTCCTGCTGTGCGGGGACTCCGGGGGCATGGTCAACCCGTTCAACGGGGAGGGGATCGACTACGCGCTCGAGGCCGGGCACCTGGCGGCCGAGACCGTCGTGGAGGCGTTGAGCCGGCCCGAGGGTCCCGCCCGCGAGCGGGTGCTCCAGGGGTACGCCGCGGCCCTGGACGCCGCCTATGGGGGCTACTTCACCCTGGGTCGGGTGTTTGCGAAGATGATCGGCAACCCCACCTTCATGAAGCAGGCCACCAAGCACGGTCTGCCTCGCACCGCCCTGATGAGGTTCACGCTCAAGCTGATGGCGAACCTGACCGACCCGCACGACGGCGACGTGGCGGACAAGGTCATCAACGCGCTGGCCCGCGTTGCGCCCGCCGCCTAGCCACCTGCCCGCGCACACTCGACACACACACGCTCGAACGGGTCCCGAGGGACCGGAGAGGAGGACCGGCAGTGCTCTACACACCCGTGCTAGCGCTCCTGCTCCTCGCCGCGGGCTTCGCCGTCTTCTCGGTGGGGATCAGCACGCTCAGCGGCCCGAAGCGCTACAACCGGGCGAAGCTGGACTCCTACGAGTGCGGCATCGAGCCCACGCCGCAGGCCCTGGGTGGCGGCAAGTTCCCGGTGAAGTACTACATCACCGCGATGATGTTCATCATCTTCGACATCGAGATCGTCTTCCTCTACCCGTGGGCCGTCTACTTCGACGAGATGGCGCTGTTCGGCCTCATCGAGATGGTGCTGTTCATCCTGACCGTCTTCGTCGCCTACGCCTACGTCTGGAGAAGGGGAGGCTTGGAATGGGACTAGAGGAGAAGCTTCCGAGCGGGGTGCTGCTGACCACGGTCGAGGGCGTCGCGGGCTACATGCGCAAGGCGTCGTTCTGGCCCGCCACCTTCGGACTGGCCTGCTGCGCCATCGAGATGATGACGTCGGGCGGACCGCGCTACGACCTCGCCCGGTTCGGCATGGAGGTGTTCCGGGCGTCGCCCCGGCAGGCCGACCTGATGATCGTGGCCGGCCGCGTGAGCCAGAAGATGGCGCCCGTGCTGCGCCAGATCTACGACCAGATGGCCGAGCCGAAGTACGTCCTGGCGATGGGCGTGTGCGCCAGCTCGGGCGGGATGTTCAACAACTACGCGATCCTGCAGGGCGTCGACCACGTGGTGCCCGTGGACATGTACCTCCCGGGGTGCCCACCGCGGCCGGAGATGCTCATCGACGCCATCCTCAAGCTGCACGAGCAGGTGCAGTCCACGAAGCTGGGCCCGCACCGCCGCGCGCAGATCGAGGAGCAGGAGACCGAGGCCCTCTCGGCGCTGCCCACGTCGCAGATGAAGGGCCTGCTGCGGTGAGCGACGACGAAGCGACCCCGGACAAGCGGCCCGAGGACTTCCCCGAGGTCACTGCGGGCACCGAGCACGACGCCACGGACCCGGGGCGGGACGCGTTCGGCAACCGGCTGCCGGCCGATCCCGAGCAGCTGCAGCCCGAGGTGGTCGGCGTCCGGCACGGGATGTTCGGCGTCCGCGGCACCGGCGACACCTCGGGGTACGGCGGACTCGTCCGCCCGGTCGCCATGCCGGGCGGGACCGCGCGGCCCTACGGCGGCTGGTTCGACGAGGTGGCGGACGCGATCGAGTCGGCCGCCGCGACGGCCGGGATGGGCACCGGGCCCGGCGGCGCGATCGAGAAGGTCGTGGTGCACCGTGGCGAGGTCACCTTCTTCGTCCGACGCGCCGCGCTTCTGCAGCTCGCACAGGTGCTGCGCGACGACCCGCGGCTTCGATTCGAGTTCTGCGCCGGAGTGTCCGGGGTGCACTACCCCGAGGACACCGGCCGGGAGCTGCACGCGGTGTACCACCTGCTCTCGATGACCCACAACCGGCGGATCCGGCTCGAGGTCACCTGCCCCGACGCCGACCCGCACATCCCCTCGGTGGTCGCCGTCTACCCGACCAACGACTGGCACGAGCGCGAGACCTACGACTTCTTCGGGATCGTCTTCGACGGTCACCCCGCGCTGACCCGCATCGAGATGCCCGACGACTGGCCGGGCCACCCCCAGCGCAAGGACTACCCCCTCGGCGGCATCCCGGTCGAGTACAAGGGCGCCACCATCCCGCCGCCGGACACCCGGAGGTCCTACAACTGATGCAGCTTAAGCGAGAGAGTTCCCGATGAGCCCCTCGACGGCACGTGGCCAGCAGGACCCCTACGCCCAGGAGTCGCAGACGTCGGCCGGCCGCGTCTTCACCGTCACCGGCCAGGACTGGGACTCGGTGGTGCAGGGCGTCGCGGACTGGTCCGGGGACGACGACGCCCACGAGGACCACGTGGTGGTCAACATGGGCCCCCAGCACCCCTCCACGCACGGCGTCCTGCGACTCATCCTCGAGCTCGAGGGGGAGACCGTCACCGAGGCGAGGTGCGGCATCGGCTACCTGCACACCGGCATCGAGAAGAACATGGAGTACCGGTCCTGGGTGCAGGGAGTCACCTTCTGCACCCGGATGGACTACCTGTCGCCGTTCTACAACGAGGCGACGTACTCCCTCGGCGTCGAGCGGCTCCTCGACATCGAGGACGACATCCCGGAGAAGGCGCAGGTGATGCGGGTCCTGCTGATGGAGCTCAACCGCATCTCCAGCCACCTGGTCGCCATCGCCACCGGCGGGATGGAGATCGGCGCGCTGACGGTGATGACGATCGGCTTCCGCGAGCGCGAGATGGTGCTCGACCTGTTCGAGCTGATCACCGGCCTGCGGATGAACCACGCGTTCATCCGGCCCGGCGGGGTCGCCCAGGACATGCCGCCCGGCGCCCTGGACCAGATCCGCAACTTCGTGGCGCTGATGAAGAAGCGGCTCCCGGAGTACGCCGCACTGTGCAACGCCAACCCGATCTTCAAGGGCCGACTGGAGAAGGTCGGCCACCTGGACCTGGCCGGCTGCCTCGCGCTGGGCGTCACCGGACCGGTGCTGCGCTCGACGGGCTACGCCTGGGACCTGCGCAAGACGCAGCCGTACTGCGGCTACCAGGACTACGACTTCGAGGTGAAGACCTGGGACACCTGCGACGCCTACGGCCGCTTCCGGATCCGGCTCGACGAGATGGCGGAGTCGCTGAAGATCGTGGAGCAGGCCGCTGATCGGCTCGCGGGGCTGGAGGGCGCCCCGGTCATGGTCGCTGACAAGAAGATCGCGTGGCCCAGCCAGCTCGCCATCGGCAGCGACGGCATGGGCAACAGCCTCGACCACATCCGGCACATCATGGGCGAGTCGATGGAGGCCCTGATCCACCACTTCAAGCTCGTCACGGAAGGGTTCCGGGTGCCACCCGGACAGGCCTACGTGCCGATCGAGTCACCCCGCGGCGAGCTGGGCGCGCACGTCGTGTCCGACGGCGGCACCCGGCCGTTCCGCGCGCACTTCCGCGACCCGTCCTTCACCAACCTGCAGGCCACGTCGATGATGAGCGAGGGCGGGATGGTGGCCGACGTCATCGTCGCCATCGCCTCCATCGACCCGGTGATGGGTGGGGTGGACAGGTGACCGAGGTGCAGCACGGCCCCCTCGACGACTCGACCATGGCCGAGCTGGTGGAGATCACGCGCCGCTACCCGCAGCCACGCTCGGCGCTGCTCCCGATGCTGCACCTCGTGCAGAGCGTCGAGGGCAGGATCACCTCGCGGGGGATCGAGGCGTGCGCCGACATCCTCGGTCTCAGCGCCGCCGAGGTGTCGGGAGTGGCGACCTTCTACACGATGTACAAGCGGCGCCCGGTCGGCGACTACCACGTGGGGGTCTGCACCAACACGCTGTGCGCGGTGATGGGCGGCGACGTGATCTTCGAGCGGCTCAAGGAGCACCTCGACGTCGGGAACGACGAGACCACCTCCGACGGAAGAATCACCCTCGAGCACATCGAGTGCAACGCCGCCTGCGACTACGCACCGGTGATGACGGTCAACTGGGAGTTCCTGGACAACCAGACCCCTGAGTCGGCAGTCCGGCTCGTCGACGACCTGCGGGCCGGGGTCGAGGTGCGCTCCACGCGTGGACCGCGGATCTGCACCTGGCGCGAGGCCGAGCGGGTGCTGGCCGGGTTCCCCGACGACCGCGCCGACGAGGGGCCGGCCGCGGGTGAGGCGACGCTGCTGGGGCTGCGGATCGCTCGCAGCAACGGCTGGACCGCGCCCAGCACGAATCAGGGGAGCGACGCCGGGACGGACCCGCTGTCCTCGGACGCGGTGGGCGCGGCGGCGCAGTCCGACGCCACCGACGACGAGTCGGCGGTGCGCGTGGACCGGGCTGCGGGCACGCACGGAGGCAAGGACGAGGTGGACGAGTGAGCGAGCAGCAAGCCGGTGCGGTCAACACGGTGGGGGGCGGCATGCTGACCCCGGTGCTCTCCGCGGCCTGGGACAGCGACCGTCCCTGGACGCTGGAGTCCTACGAGGCGACCGGCGGCTACTCCGCGCTGGACACGGCCTTCGGGATGGCCCAGGACGACGTGATCGCGATGGTCAAGGACTCCGGCCTCCGCGGCCGCGGCGGCGCCGGCTTCCCGACCGGCATGAAGTGGGGCTTCATCCCTCAAGGCGACGGGAAGCCGCACTACCTCGTCGTCAACGCCGACGAGTCCGAGCCGGGCACGTGCAAGGACATCCCGCTGATGATGGCCACGCCGCACACGCTGGTCGAGGGCGTAATCCTCACCTGCTACGCGATCAGGGCGAACCACGCCTTCATCTACGTGCGCGGCGAGGTGCTGCACGTCGTACGCCGGCTGCAGCGCGCCGTGCAGGAGGCCTACCTCGCCGGGCACCTCGGCACGGACATCCACGGCTCCGGTTTCGACCTGCAGGTCACGGTGCACGCAGGAGCGGGTGCCTACATCTGCGGCGAGGAGACCGCCCTGCTGGACTCTCTGGAGGGCCGGCGCGGGCAGCCGCGGCTACGCCCGCCGTTCCCCGCCGTCGCGGGCCTGTACGCCGCTCCGACCGTCATCAACAACGTGGAGTCCATCTCGTCGGTGCCGTGCATCGTGCGCAACGGACCCGAGTGGTTCTCCTCGATGGGCACCGAGAAGAGCAAGGGCATGACGCTCTACTCGCTGTCCGGGCACGTCAAGCGGCCCGGCCAGTTCGAGGCGCCGCTCGGGATCACCCTGCGTCAGCTGCTCGACCTCGCCGGCGGCGTCCGCGAGGGTCACCGGCTCAAGTTCTGGACACCGGGGGGCTCCTCGACCCCGATCCTCACCGAGCAGCACCTCGACGTCCCCCTCGACTACGAGGGCGTCACCGGCGCCGGCTCGCTGCTGGGCACCAAGGCGCTGCAGGTCTTCGACGAGACGACCTGCATCGTGCGGGCAGTGCTGCGCTGGACCGAGTTCTACAAGCACGAGTCCTGCGGCAAGTGCACCCCGTGCCGTGAGGGCACCTGGTGGCTGGTGCAGACCCTGTCGCGCCTGGAGCAGGGCGACGGGACCGAGGCGGACCTCGGGACGCTGCTCGACCAGTGCGACAACATCCTGGGCCGTTCCTTCTGCGCGCTGGCGGACGGGGCGGTCTCCCCGATCACCTCCTCGATCCAGTACTTCCGGCAGGAGTACCTCGACCACTTCGAGCAGGGCGGCTGCCCCTTCGACCCGGCCGCCGCCACGCTCTTCGCGCGCGCGGAGGTGACCGCATGACGGTCTCGACAGGCTCGGCCACCGACGGCTCAGCAGTCCGGGAGGACCTCGTCACCCTGAGCATCGACGGGCTGGAGGTCAGCGTACCCAAGGGCACCTTGGTGATCCGCGCCGCCGAGCAGGTGGGCGTCTCGATCCCACGGTTCTGCGACCACCCGCTGCTCGCCCCGGTCGGGGCGTGCCGCCAGTGCCTGGTCGAGGTGGCGCTCCCCGACAAGGAGGGCAACCCCAAGACCATGATGGGCCCGCCGGGACGGGTCAAGCCGCAGGCGTCCTGCACCCTGGTGGTCTCCGAGGGCATGGTCGTGAAGACCCAGGGCAGCTCGGAGGTCGCCGACAAGGCGCAGCAGGGGAACATGGAGTTCCTCCTCGTCAACCATCCACTCGACTGCCCCGTCTGCGACAAGGGCGGCGAGTGCCCGCTGCAGAACCAGGCGATGTCGAACGGCCGGGGTGAGACCCGGTTCTCGACGACCGGTGGGGTGAAGCGGACGTTCCCGAAGCCGATCGCGATCTCCGCCCAGGTGCTGCTCGACCGTGAGCGCTGCGTGCTGTGCGCGCGCTGCACCCGGTTCTCCGAGCAGATCGCCGGCGACCCGTTCATCGCGCTCATCGAACGCGGCGCCCTGCAGCAGGTGGGCATCTACGAGCGCGAGCCGTTCGAGTCCTACTTCTCCGGCAACACCATCCAGATCTGCCCCGTCGGTGCGCTGACCTCGGCGTCCTACCGCTTCCGCTCGCGCCCCTTCGACCTGATCTCGACCCGCTCGGTGTGCGAGCACTGCGCGTCCGGCTGCGAGCTGCGCACCGACCACCGTCGCGGCAAGGTCACCCGCCGGCTGGCCGGCAACGACCCCGACGTCAACGAGGAGTGGAACTGCGACAAGGGCCGCTTCGCGTTCCTCTACGCCCGGCAGGAGGACCGGCTCACCACGCCGCTGGTCCGGGACGACGAGACGGGGAAGCACCGCCCCGCGTCGTGGCCGGAGGCCTTCGCCGTCGCCGCCCGGGGGCTGGCCGCCGCGCGCGGTCGGGTCGGGGTGCTCACCGGCGGAAGGCTGACCGGTGAGGACGCCTACGCCTACAGCAAGTTCGCCCGGGTCGCGCTCGGCACCAACGACATCGACTTCCGCGCCCGCCCCCACTCGGCGGAGGAGGCGGACTTCCTCGCCGCCCACGTGGTGGGCAGGGCCCTCGACGTCACCTACGCCGACCTCGAGAAGGCGCGCGTCGTCGTCCTTGCCGGGCTGGAGCCCGAGGACGAGTCGCCGATCGTCTTCCTGCGGCTGCGCAAGGCCGCCGGCAACGGCACCAGGGTGGTCTCTGTCGCGCCGTTCACCTCCCGCGGCCTGCAGAAGATGTCCGGCACCCTGGTGCGCACCGCCCCCGGGGACGAGCCGGCGGCGCTCGCGGCCCTCGCGGACGACGGCGAGGTCGCCCTGGACGCGGGCGGCGTGATCCTGGTCGGCGAGAGGCTCGGCACCGTCCCGGGCGCGCTGTCGGCAGCCCTCCAGCTGGCCCGTACGACGGGCGCCAGGCTGGCCTGGGTGCCCCGCCGTGCAGGGGAGCGTGGCGCCCTGGAGACCGGTTGCCTGCCGAACCTGCTCCCTGGCGGCCGCCCGGTCGCGGACGCGGCGGCACGGGTCGACCTCGGCACCGTGTGGGGCAGCACCGTGCCGCAGACGGCCGGGCGCGACGGCGACGCCATCGTGGCAGCGGCCGCCGCCGGTGAGCTGGCGGCGCTCGTCGTCGCCGGCGTCGACCCGGTGGACCTGCCCGACCCCGCAGCAGCGCTCGCAGCCCTGCGGCGCGCTGACTTCGTGGTCAGCCTGGAGATCCGCTCGAGTGCCGTCACCGCCGAGGCCGACGTGGTGCTGCCGGTGGCGCCGGTCGCGGAGAAGTCCGGCATGTTCGTGGACTGGGAGGGCCGGGTCCGGCCCTTCGACAAGGTGCTCCGCGACTCCAACGCGCTGCCCGACCTCCGGGTGCTCTCCGGCATCGCCGACGAGCTCGGCGTCGACCTCGGCTTCAAGACCGTGGAGCAGGCGCGCACCGAGATGTCCGAGCTGGGCGCGTGGGACGGAGCCCGGGCCACCATGCGTGACGACGGATATCTGCGGCCCCGCACCACGGGCGGCGCGACCAGCACCCGGGCCCTCGACGCTGCGGAGCGCTCCGCCGTCCCGACCCCGGAGCGCGGCCTGCGCGTGGCGACGTGGAAGATGCTCATCGACGGCGGGCGGATGCTCGACGGCGAGGAGCACCTGAAGGCGACGGCGCGGGCACCTGTCGCGCTCGTCTCGGCAGCGACCCTCGCAGGTCTGGGCCTCCACCCGGGGCAGCCCGTCACCGTGGCCGGGGACAGCGGCTCGGCCAGCTACCCGGTGGGCGTGGCGGACCTCCCCGACGGGGTGGTGTGGGTTCCGACGACCGCGGAGGGATGGGTGCCGACCGCGGGCTCGGTCGCCCGGCTGACGACCAGGGAAGGGACGCACGCGTGAGCCTCACGGATGTGCCTGCGGTCGCCGGCGCGCACGCACAGGTCGTGCTGGCCGCCGACGACCTGTCCGAGTTCGGCAAGGACCCGCTGTGGGTGGTGCTGCTCAAGGCGGTGCTCATCTTCGTCGTCCTCGTGCTCTTGACGCTGTTCAACATCTGGTTCGAGCGCCGGGTCGTGGCCCGCATGCAGCACCGCATCGGCCCCAACGTGCACGGCCCCTTCGGCCTGCTCCAGTCCCTCGCCGACGGGGTCAAGCTGGCCCTGAAGGAGGACATCATCCCGACGGCGGCCGACAAGGTCGTGTTCATCCTGGCGCCGGTGATCTCCACGGTGCCGGCCTTCCTGGCGTTCTCGGTGATCCCCTTCGGCCCCGAGGTGACCATCCCCTTCACCGACCGGACCACCCCGCTGCAGCTGACCGACATGCCGGTCGGCGTGCTGTTCGTCCTGGCGATCAGCTCGATCGGCATCTACGGCATCGTCCTAGGCGGCTGGTCGAGCGGGTCGACGTACTCCCTGCTCGGCGGCCTGCGCAGCTCCGCCCAGATGATCTCCTACGAGGTCGCCATGGGCCTGGCCCTCGTCGCGGTCTTCCTCTACTCCGGGTCGCTGTCCACCTCCGGCATCGTGGACGCCCAGGAGCGGCTGTGGTTCGCCGTCAACCTGTTCCCGTCGTTCGTGATCTTCGTGATCGCGATGGTGGGTGAGACGAACCGGGCGCCGTTCGACCTGCCCGAGGCCGAGGGTGAGCTGGTCGGGGGCTTCCACACGGAGTACTCCTCGTTGAAGTTCGCCCTGTTCTTCCTCGCGGAGTACGTCAACATGGTGACCGTCTCGGCAATGGCGACCACGCTGTTCCTGGGCGGCTGGCGGGCGCCGTGGCCCCTGTCGGCGGTGAACGACGGCATGTTCAACACCGGCTACTGGCCGGTGCTGTGGTTCCTCGCCAAGGTCATGCTCTTCGTCTTCCTGTTCATCTGGCTGCGCGGCTCCCTGCCTCGGCTGCGCTACGACCAGTTCATGAAGTTCGGCTGGAAGTACCTCATCCCGGCGTCGCTGGTCTGGATCGTGATGGTCGCGGCCATCCGGCTGGTCAGCCTCGAGGGCGGGATCGACCGCAGGTACCTCGTGGGAGCCTTCGGCGTGCTGGCCGCGCTGTGTGTGCTGCTGTTCTTCCTCGGTGGCGGCGACGAGGAGGCGGCCGAGCGAGGGGAGGTCGCCGACGGGGACCGGGACGCCGACGGGTCCTTCGACGCCTTCGCCGGGGGCTACCCGGTCCCGCCGATGAGCTCGGCGCACGTCGGACCCGCCGGCACCGTCGACCGCACCGGCACCGACGCCGGCGAACCCGCCGGCGTGGCCACCGGCACCGCCAGCACGTCCACCACTGGGAAGCAGACCTGATGAGCACTCTGAGAGAACAGCTGTGGGACCCGGTCGCGGGCTTCGGGGTGACCTTCCGGACGATGTTCAAGAAGGTCGTCACCGAGCAGTACCCGTTCGAGAAGAAGCCGACCGCGCCGCGCTTCCACGGCCGGCACCAGCTCAACCGCTGGCCGGACGGGCTGGAGAAGTGCATCGGCTGCGAGCTCTGCGCCTGGGCCTGCCCCGCGGACGCGATCTACGTCGAGGGCGCCTCGAACACCCAGGAGGAGCGGTTCTCGCCGGGTGAGCGCTACGGCCGCGTCTACCAGATCAACTACCTGCGCTGCATCCTGTGCGGGCTGTGCATCGAGGCCTGTCCCACCCGCGCGCTGACCATGACCAACGAGTACGAGCTGGCCGACAACAACCGCGCCGACCTGATCTACGAGAAGTCCGACCTGCTCGCCCCGCTTCTGCCGGGGATGGAGCAGCCGCCGCACGAGATGAGGCTCGGGGCGGACGAGGGCGACTACTACCGGGGCACCTTCTCCACCGGCTCGGGGAGCGAGGCCCGACCGTGATCGCCTTCTGGATCCTGGCGCCGCTGATGGTGGCGTGCGCCCTGGGCGTCCTGTTCGCCCGCAAGGCGGTGCACGCCGCGCTGCTGCTGGCCGTGGTGATGATCAGCCTCGCCGTGCTGTACGCCGTGCAGAGCGCGCCGTTCCTGTTCACCGTGCAGATCATCGTCTACACAGGCGCGATCCTGATGCTGTTCCTGTTCGTCCTGATGCTGGTCGGGGTGGACGCCTCGGACTCGGTGGTGGAGACGATCCGTGGCCAGCGGCTGATGGCCAGCGTGGTCGGGCTGCTGTTCGGCCTGGTGCTCGTGATCGGCATCGGGCAGGTCTCGCTGGGCGCTGTCACCGGCCTGGGCGAGGCGAACGCGGGAGGCAACGTGCCCGGGCTCGCGCAGCTGCTGTTCTCGCGCTACATCTTCGCCTTCGAGGCCACCAGCGCCCTGTTGATCACCGCCGCGCTCGGCGCGATGGTGCTCGCGCACCGGGAGCGGCTCACCCCCAAGGCGACGCAGGCGGACCTCGCCGCCCAGCGGATGCGCAGCTACGCGGAGAGCGGCAGCCAGCTGGGCCCGCTGCCCGCGCCCGGCGTCTTCGCCCGGCACAACGCGGTGGACACCCCGGCGCTCCTGCCGGACGGAACGCCCTCGGACATCTCGGTGTCGCGCACGCTCACCGCTCGCGGCGGTGTGCGGAGCGTCCGCACCGGCGACGTGGACCTGCTCAGCGGCTCGATGGGCGACGGGACCGCCGACCGTCCGGTGGTGGGGTCGGGCCCGCGCGGCGCCATCGACGGCGAGGCCGCACCCCGCGACCGAGGCGACGCCACGGCCGACGACGGTCGGAGCGCCGACAGCCCGGAGCGCACCGACCAGCGGGAGGGCCGGTCGTGAGTGCCACACCCTTCCTGGTGCTCTCCGCGATCCTGTTCACCATCGGCAGCGTCGGGGTGCTCACCCGGCGCAACGCCATCGTGGTGTTCATGTGCGTGGAGCTGATGCTGAACGCCTCGAACCTCGCGCTGGTCACCTTCGCCCGGGTCCACGGGAACCTCGACGGACAGGTGGCCGCGTTCTTCGTGATGGTGGTCGCGGCGGCCGAGGTCGTCGTCGGGCTCGCCATCATCATGACCATCTTCCGCACTCGCCGCTCGGCCTCGGTCGACGAGGCGAGCCTGCTGAAGTACTAAGGAGCCTCTCACCGATGGACCTCGTCCTGTGAACGTCGCCCTCCAGGAGACCCTCCCCGTGGTGGAGCCGTCCGCCACGAGCGGCGCCCTCTCCCTGCTGTGGGTGATCATCGCGCTGCCCGCGCTCGGGGCGACGGTGATCCTGCTGCTCGGCAACCGGCGGACCTCGGGTTTCGCGCACCTGCTGGGCTGCGCCACCGTCGTAGGCTCGTTCGTGCTCAGCCTGGTCTGCTTCGTCACCCTTCTCGGGAGGGGGGAGGAGGAGCGCCAAGTAGTGCAGAAGCTCTACACCTGGGTGGAGGCGGGCAGCTTCTCGGCCGACTTCGCGCTGCTCTACGACCCGCTGTCGGCGCTGTTCCTGCTGCTGATCACCGGGGTCGGGTCGCTGATCCACGTCTACTCGGTCGGCTACATGGAGCACGACGCCCGCCGGGCCCGGTTCTTCGCCTACCTGAACCTGTTCGTGGCCGCCATGCTCGTGCTGGTGCTCGCCGACAACTACCTGCTGATGTTCCTGGGCTGGGAGGGCGTCGGGCTCGCGTCGTACCTGCTGATCGGCTTCTGGCAGCACAAGCCGTCCGCGGCGGTGGCGGCCAAGAAGGCGTTCGTCGTCAACCGGGTCGGCGACATCGGCATGGCGCTCGGCACGATGCTGGTCTTCACCACCTTCGGGACGGTCGCCTTCGCTGGGGTGTCGGCCGCTGCCGGCGAGGCGTCGCAGACGACGATGACGGTGCTGGGCCTGCTGTTCCTGCTCGCGGCGTGCGGCAAGTCCGCGCAGGTGCCGCTGCAGTCCTGGCTGCTCGACGCCATGGAGGGCCCGACGCCGGTGTCGGCGCTCATCCACGCGGCGACGATGGTGACCGCGGGGGTCTACCTGGTGGTCCGCTCGAACTTCATCTACGACCACACCGAGGCCGCCCAGACCGCGGTGGTCGTCGTCGGCACCGTGACGCTCCTGTGGGGCGCTGTCATCGGGTGCGCCAAGGACGACATCAAGAAGGCCCTGGCCGGCTCGACGATGAGCCAGATCGGCTACATGATGCTCGCCGCCGGCCTCGGCCCGGCTGGCTACGCCTTCGCGATCTTCCACCTGCTCACCCACGGCTTCTTCAAGGCCAACATGTTCCTGGGTGCGGGCTCGGTGATGCACGCGATGGACGACGACGTGGACATGCGGCACTACGGCGCCTTGCAGAAGGCCGTGCCGGTGACCTTCCTGACCTTCGCGCTGGGCTACCTCGCGATCATCGGGGTGCCCCCCTTCGCGGGCTTCTGGTCCAAGGACAAGATCATCGAGGCCGCGTTCGGGGAGAACCTCGTGGTCGGCACGGCGGCCCTGCTGGGCGCCGGGATCACCGCCTTCTACATGACCCGGGTGATGCTGATGACCTTCCTCGGCAGCAAGCGCTGGGAGCGCGGCGTGCATCCGCACGAGTCGCCGAAGACGATGACGGTCCCGCTGGTCGTCCTGGCGGCGCTGTCCGCGGTCGGGGGCCTGCTGCTGCTGGGCGACTGGGTGGTGGAGTGGCTCGCGCCGGTGGTCGGGGCAGAGGAGCACCACGAGCTCGCGGTGCCGCCGATCGTGGTCTCACTGGTCGTGCTGCTCGTCGTCGCGGCCGGGGTCGGGCTCGCCGTGGCGCTGGTGGGGCGCCGCGAGGTCCCGCGCACGGCGCCCACGTCGGTGTCCTTCGTGACCCGCGCCGCCCGCGCGGACCTCTACGGTGACGCGATCAACGAGGGCCTGCTGATGCGGCCCGGCGACTCTTTCGTGCGCGGCCTGGTCAGCTTCGACGACCACACCCTCGACGGTGCTGTGTCGGGAACCGGCGGGGCCTTCGGGGGGCTGTCCTCGACGTTCCGCCGGATGCAGACCGGGTTCGTCAGGTCCTACGCCCTGTCCCTGCTCCTCGGCGCCCTCCTCGTCGTCGTCGCGATGCTGGCGGTGAACCTGTGAACCTCCCCCTGCTCACCATCGCGCTGCTGCTCCCCGTCCTGGGGGCGGTGGTGGTGGCCGTGCTGCCGCAGGCGGGGCACGGCACCAGCCGGGTCGCGCTGCCCAAGCAGGTGGCCCTCGGCGTCTCCCTGCTCACGCTCGCCGTCGTCGGCTACGTGGGCATCGCCTTCGACACCGACGGCGCGCGCTACCAGTTCACCGAGACGCACGAGTGGATCCGGGTCTTCGGGGCGCACTACGCGCTCGGCGTGGACGGCATCGGCATGACGCTGGTGCTGATGACCGCCATCCTCACGCCGGTGGTGATCCTCGCGTCGTGGTACGACGGCGACGACGGCCGCTGGGGCGCCAACGCGTTCTTCGCCTGGATCCTGGTCCTCGAGGGCCTGTCCATCTGCGTGTTCGCCGCCACCGACGTGTTCTTGTTCTACGTCGTCTTCGAGGCGACGCTCATCCCGATCTACTTCCTCATCGGTGGCTTCGGAGGACCGCGACGCTCCCCCGCGGCCGTCAAGTTCCTGATCTACAACCTCCTCGGCGGGCTGCTGATGCTGGCCGCGGTGGTGGGTCTGTACGTCGTGTCGGCGCGGTCGGCGGTCGGTCCGACGTACCTGCTCTCGGAGCTGACCACCGTGCCGATCGAGCAGAGCACCGCCCGATGGCTCTTCGTGGGCTTCTTCGTCGCGTTCGCGATCAAGGCGCCGATGGTGCCGGTGCACACCTGGCTGCCGGACGCCGCCGAGGAGGGCAGCGCCGGCACGTCGGTGATGCTGGTCAGCATCCTGGACAAGATCGGGACCTTCGGGATGATCAGGTTCTGCCTGCAGCTGTTCCCCGAGGCCTCGCAGTGGGCGACCCCGGTGGTGCTGACCCTCGCGGTGGTCAGCGTGCTGTGGGGCGCGCTCGCGGCGATCGGCCAGGACAACATCCCGCGCCTGATCGCCTACACGTCGGTCTCCCACTTCGGGTTCATCGTGCTCGGCATCTTCGTGCTGAACAGCTACGGCCAGACCGGGTCCACCCTCTACATGTTCAACCACGGCATGTCCACCGCGGCGCTGTTCCTGGTGGCCGGCTTCTTGATCCGGCGCCGAGGCTCACAGCTGATCAGCGACTACGGAGGTGTGGAGAAGGTCGCTCCGGTGCTCGCCGCGATGCTGCTGGTCGCGGGCCTCTCCTCCCTCTCGCTGCCGGGCCTGTCGCCGTTCATCTCGGAGTTCCTGGTGCTGCAGGGCGCGTTCGCTCACGGGTGGTGGTGGGCCGCCGCCGCCGTGCTGGGCATCGTGCTGGCCGCGCTGTACATCCTGCTGATGTACCAGCGCACGATGACCGGGCCCACCGTGCCGTCGGTGGCGGGCCTCAAGGACCTCGACGTCCGCGAGGTGGCGGCGCTGGCGCCGCTGGTCCTGCTCATCGTGGTCCTCGGTTTCTTCCCGCAGCCGCTGACCTCCATGATCGACCCCGCCGTCGCCGCCACCCTGGAGCAGGTAGGTGCCACGGACCCGGCGCCCACCGTGCCCTCGGCGCCGTCGGAGGCCGCCGCCACCGAACAGGAGAGCCCCGAATGACATCGTCGCTGACGGCTCTCGTCACTTCGGCGGCCGCCGAGCCCGCGGCCGAGTTCGCCAAGCCGTCGATCGACTACGCCGCACTGTCGCCGCTGCTCGTCGTCTTCGGCACCGCCGTCCTCGGCGTGCTCGTCGAGGCGTTCGTGGGTCGGCGGTCCCGCTACCTCGCCCAGACGGTGCTCTCGGTCGCCGGTGTCGCCGGCGCCCTGGTCGCGACCGTGTGGGTCGCCTCGAACCTCTCCGCCACCGGCACCGCCGCCCGCGGCGGGATCGAGATCGGCGGCGCGTTCGCGGTCGACGGGCCCACGGTCTTCCTGTGGGGCACGATCCTCGTGCTCTCCCTGGTCAGCGTGCTGCTGTTCGCCGAGCGGACCCTCGAGGGCGGGGTGACCGCCTTCGCCGGCCAGGCCGCGGCGCTGCCGGGCACGTCCGCCGAGCGCGAGGCGTCCACCAAGGGCCTGGAGCACACCGAGGTCTTCCCGCTGATGCTCTTCTCCATCGGCGGGATGCTGATGTTCCCGGCGGCCAACGACCTGATCACCATGTTCGTCGCCCTCGAGGTGCTGTCACTGCCGCTCTACCTGCTGTGCGGCCTGGCCCGGCGCCGTCGCCTGCTGAGCCAGGAGGCGGCGCTGAAGTACTTCCTGCTGGGGGCGTTCAGCTCCGGCTTCTTCCTGTACGGCATCGCGCTCGTCTACGGCTACGCCGGCTCGATGGGCTTCGCGGACATCGCCGAGGCGGTCACGGGGCGGATCGGTGGGCAACCGCTCCTGCTCGCCGGCATCGGGCTGATGGCGGTCGGGATGCTGTTCAAGGTGGGTGCCGCGCCGTTCCACTCCTGGACGCCGGACGTCTACCAGGGCGCCCCGACCGCGGTCACCGCGTTCATGGCGGCGTGCACCAAGGTCGCGGCCTTCGGGGCGCTGCTGCGGCTGTTCTACGTCGCGTTCGGTGCGGCCCGCTGGGACTGGACGCCGATGGTCGCGATGATCGCTGTGATCACCATGCTGGTCGGCTGCGTGCTGGCCATCACCCAGAGCGACGTCAAGCGGATGCTGGCCTACTCCTCGATCTCGCACGCGGGGTTCATCCTGGTCGGCTTCGTGGGGCTGACCTCGGTGGGCTCCTTCGACGGCACGCGGCTGTCCTCGCTGCAGTCCGTGCTCTTCTACCTGGTCACCTACGGCTTCATGACCCTCGGTGCGTTCGCGGTCGTGACCGTCGTACGCGACGCCGGGGGCGAGGCGACGCACCTGTCCCGCTGGGCCGGGCTCGGCAAGGAGTCGCCGGTGCTGGCCGGGGTCTTCGCCTTCTTCCTGCTCAGCATGGCCGGGATCCCGTTGACGTCCGGCTTCGCGGGCAAGTGGGCAGTCTTCACCTCGGCGGTCTCCGGCGGTGCATGGCCGCTGGTGGTGGTCGCGGTGCTCCTCAGTGCGGTCGCCGCGTTCTTCTACGCCCGGGTGATCGTGCTGATGTTCTTCTCCGACCCCATCGGCGAAGGACCGGTGGTGATGAGCCCCAGCATCCTGACCACCATCGTCATCGCGGTGGGCGTCGCCGTGACCGTCGTCCTCGGCGTCTACCCCGGGCCGGTCCTGGACCTCGCCGCGACCGCCGGCCAGTTCGTCCGCTGACCTCCGCCTGACCAGTGCACCGAGGGAACCCATGACCACGACCGGCACCGATGCGAACTCGTCGATGGCTCTGCCCATCCTCGACGAGGCGCTCGGGTCGCGGCTGCGTTCCCGGCTCGACGTTGTCGAGGAGCGCCTCGAGCGGGAGATCCAGAGCGTCGCGCCGTTCGTCACCGAGGCGGCCCGGCACCTGCTCCACGCCGGCGGCAAGCGGTTCCGCCCCGCACTCGTCCTCCTCGCCGCGGAGACCGGCGACGCGACGGCCGACGGGGTGGTCACCGCCGCCTGCGTGGTCGAGCTGACCCACCTCGCGTCCCTGTACCACGACGACGTGATGGACGAGGCGGAGCTGCGTCGAGGAGCGGAGTCGGCCAACGCCCGATGGGACAACCACGTCGCGATCCTCACCGGCGACTTCCTGTTCTCGAAGTCCTCCGAGCTGACCGCCACGCTGGGCGCGGACGCGGTGCGCATCCAGGCCGAGACCTTCACCAAGCTGGTCGAGGGCCAGATCCTGGAGACGGTGACGCCCACGTCGGACCCGCTCGGGCACTACCTGCGGGTCGTGCAGGGCAAGACCGGGTCGCTGATCGCCACCTCGGCCCGCTACGGCGCACGCTTCTCCGGGGCCCCCCGCGAGGTGGAGGAGGCCCTCACGGCGTACGGCGAGAAGGTCGGCGTCGCGTTTCAGCTCTCCGACGACATCCTGGACATCGCCTCGGACAGCACCGTCTCCGGCAAGACCCCCGGCACCGACCTGCGCGAGGGGGTGCCCACCCTGCCGGTGCTGATGGCCCGTCGGCTCGCCGAGCAGTCCACCGATCCCAGCGACGCCCGGCTGCTGGAGCTCCTCGACGGTGACCTCACCGACGACGCCCAGCACGCGGAGGCCCTGGGCCTGCTGCGCCGGCACCCGGCCATGGACGAGGCCAGGTCCTCCGTGCTGGGGATCGCCGCCGAAGCCCAGGAGCAGCTCGCGGTGCTGCCGGACGGACCGGTCCGCGACGCCCTCGACGCGTTCGCCACCCTGATCGCCACCCGCACCGCCTGAGACCGCACCGGCAGCCGGGTTCGGGCCCGCGAGGGAGTGGGTACCCGGCGGGCATGACCCTCCTCCTGAGCAAGGTCCACGGCGCCGCGGCGCTCGGCGGCCGGGCGCTGGGCACGGCCACCGCCGCTCTCGGCGGGCTGCGTCCGGCCGACAAGCCGCTGCACCCCCGCGGCGCCGTGGTGCCCGCCGTGCTGCGGCGCACCGGCAGCAGCGAGCTGTCCGGCGCCGCCTGGCTGGACGAGCCCGGTGAGGACGAGATCCTGGTGCGGCGGTCCCGGTCCGCGGGTCTTCCCGCGCCTGCCCCGGACGTGCTTGGTCTCTCGCTGCGGGTGCCCACCTCCTCCGGCTCGTACGGCGACCTGCTGTTCGCCACCACGGGCACGGGACGGCTGACCCGGTTCCTGCTGCGGCCGGCCTGGTCGCCGTACGGCCGGGGCATGACGACGCTTCTGCCCTACCGCACCGCGACCGGCCCGGTGCTCCTGGGGGCGCTGCAGACCGACGAGCGCACCGTGGACCTGCTGTGGGCCCGGGGCGCGGGAGGCTGGTGGCGGTTCGCCACGGCGTCCCTGGCCGACGACCCGGCCTCGAGCTCCGACGCGTCCATCTCCTTCGACCCGGTGCGCAACACACTGCCCGGACTGGAGGTCTATGACTGGGTGCAGCGGTTGCGGGAGCCCGCCTACCTCGCCGCCCGGCGGTCGCGGGGACTGCCGGGGTGACCTGTCGTCATCAGCCCGGCTCGGAGTCTGCCTCCCGGCGCTCCTCCTGCAGCCGGTCCTTGCTCCGAATCAGCCGCAGCAGCGTGACGAGGACGAGCCCGCCGACGACGTTCCCCACGACGGTGTAGCCGAACCAGCCGAGGGCGTCGAGGAACCCGAACGGTGCGTCACCGGTGTGCCACGCGCCGAAGATCAGCAGCGAGTCCAGAATCGAGTGGAACATCTGCAGCCCGGCGAGCAGCAGGGCCGCAGCCACGGCCGCGGCGATCTTGGCGGGCATGGAGTCGGTGCCGTGCTGCATCCGGGTCATGAGCGTGATCGCCATCCCCCCGAGGATCGCCAGCGCGAAGGTCTCCGCCGACAGCGGGGCCTGCGCGTAGTGCGAGGCCGACTCCACGGTCTGGGCGTGCAGGTCCGGGAAGGCCGTCATGACCAGCCACATCAGCACCCAGCCACCCGCGAGGTTGCCGACCAGCGTCCCGGCCCAGAACGACAGCAGCTGCACGGGGCTGGCGCGCTTGGCGGCGACGGTGGTCACCGGCACCAGGAAGCCCTCGGTGAACAGCTCTCCCCTCCCGAGCAGCAGCGCGAGGAACCCGACGGAGAAGGCGAGGCCGGCGAGCAGCGGGTCACCGGTGGCGGCGTGGACCGCGAGGTAGGCCAGGACGCCCATCGCCACGTCGGTGCCGCCGACGAACCCGGTGACCAGCACCTCGCGCCAGGACCGGTGCAGTCGCTGGGTGCCTTCGCTGACCAGGCTGTTGAACGCGTCCTCGAGCTGGTCCTCGAGGGGGCTGTCGGTGTCGCCGAGGTCGCGCTGGCTCGTCGTCTGGCTCACGGGCGAGCCCCTCACTCTCGGCGATGGTCTCAGGCCCTACCCGCCTTCGGCAGCCGTCATGCCCGCCGTCAGCTCGTGAGCCGGTCCAGCAGCAGGGGCAGGAACCTGTCGTTCCGCACGCCGTCCGCGATCGCCACCGGCCGCACCTCCGGCAGGTGCAGGCCCGCGTCGAGCAGCTCCTGGTCCTCGGGGTCCCAGGCGACCGTCCGACCGCGGGTCAGGGCGCCGGTCAGCTCGATGCCGACGCGGGCGTTCCGGGTGCTGACCACGTCGGGGTCGAGCAGCACGGCCATCGCCAGCGGGTCGTGCAGCGGGCAGCCGTCACGGTCGAACCGCTCGGCGAGCCAGGACACCCAGGGCCGCGCGGTGCGCCCCAGGTACGTCGCCAGGTCGGTTCCGGCGCGCTCCAGCCGGTCGACGTCGCTCAGCCGCAGGTGCGTGCGCAGCGTGACGTCGAGCGGGACCATGAGCACCGGGGCGGCGCTGGACAGCACGATGTGGGTCGCCTCGGGATCGTAGGCGGCGTTCAGCTCGTGCAGGACGTTGGGCACGTCGAAGGCGCCGCCCATCAGCACCAGCCGCCGCACCTTGCTCGCCCACTCCGGGTCGAGCAGCATCGCCGTCGCCACGTTCGTCAACGGACCCACTGCGAGCACGGTGATCTCGCCCGGCGCGGCGTCCACCGCATCCACCAGGGCGCGGGCGGCCGGGACGGGAGAGGGGCGCCGACCCGAACCCGGGGGCGGACCTCCCGGCCACAGCACCTGTGCCGCCGGATCGTCGCGACGTCGGCTCAGCCGGGCCCGCCAGTGCCTCGGGTCGGACACCAGGGGCCGGTCCGCGCCCCGGTGCACCGGGATCGGCGGCGCCGCCGCGGCGTCGAGCACTTCGAGTGCGCACTCCACGCCCCGGTCGACCGGCACGTTGCCGGCGACCACGGTGACGGCCTCCAGCACGACCTCCGGGGACCGCAGGGCCAGCCCCAGCGCGAGGCCGTCGTCCACGTCGGCACCGGGGATGCCGTTGCCGGGATCGCAGTCGATGATCAGCCGCATCAGGGTGCCTGGCCCGCAGCGGGTCGAGCCGGCTCCGGGACGGGCGCCTCGGTGGGTCCGGGGAGCCGGCCGAGGGTGCTGAGCTGGGCACCAGGCACCTGAACGGCCTGCGACGCGGCGCTGGTGGCTGCCGCGAGCGCCTCGTCGAGGGTCCGGCCCCGGCTCAGCTGGGCAGCGAGGACACCGACGAACGCGTCACCGGCCCCCGTCGTGTCCACGACCGGCACCGGAGCGACCGGTACGTGCCGGGTCCCCCGATCGTCGGCGACCACGGCACCGTCGGCTCCTGCGGTGACCACCACCGCCGTCGGCCCGAGGGCCCGCAGCTCGTCCGCCGCCCGCCGGAGCGCGTCGAGGTCCGCCGCGACGTGACCGACGAGGTGCTCGGCCTCCGAGCGGTTGACCACCAGCACCTCCAGACCCTGGAGCATCGCCGGCGGCACGGTGGTGGCGGGAGCCAGGTTCACCACGACGCGAGTCCCCACCTCGCCCGCGACCTCCACGGCCCGGGTCACCACGGGAACCGGCAGCTCGAGCTGCAGCAGCAGGACGGCGGCCGTCTCGATGACCCCGCGGAGCTCGTCCACGTCAGCGGGCCCCATCGCGTGGTTGGCTCCCGGCGAGACCACGATCGCGTTGTCACCCTCGCTGTTGACCAGCACCACGGCCAGGCCGGTGCTCCGCTCGGCGGTGGTGCGCACCTGCGAGGTGTCGACGCCGGCGCCGGCGAGCGCCGCACGCAGGGTCGCGGCACGCTCGTCGTCCCCCACCCGCCCGGCCATCGCCACCGTCGTCCCGGTGAGGGCGGCCGCCACGGCCTGGTTGGCGCCCTTGCCGCCGGGCCGGAGCACGGCGTCGGCCCCGAGCACCGTCTCCCCGACGGTCGGAAGCGCCCGCACCCCCAGCATCACGTCGAGGTTGAGGGAACCGAGGACCAGCAGGCCGCCGCCCTCGGCGGGTCGGGTCATCCCTTGACCCCGGTACCGGCCACCGACTGGGTGAAGTAGCGCTGGAAGAAGAGCAGCACCAGCAGCGGGATCAGGGCGGTGACGACCGCGCCGGCGAAGATGGCGCCGAAGTCGACGCCGTGCTCGCTGGCGAACTGCGCGATGGCCACGGGTGCCACCCGCTTCGACGCGTCGGGCGCGATGAGCAGCGGCCACAGGTAGGCCTGCCACTGGAAGACGAAGAGGATCAGGCCCGCCCCGATGAGCGCCGGCCGGGACAGCGGCAGGTAGATGCGCCAGAAGATCCCCCACCAGCCCAGACCGTCCAGGCGCGCGGCCTCGTGCAGGTCCTCGGGGATGCCCTTGAAGAACCCGCGCAGCAGGAACACCGCGAAGCCGTTGCCCACCCCGGGAAGGATCAGGCCCAGGTAGGAGTTCTGCAGGCCGGCCTCCCGGAAGATGGAGGTGAGCGGGATGGCGATGGCGTCGAACGGGATCAGGAACGAGACGACCATCAGCGCGAAGATCGCCGTGCGGCCCGGGAAGTCGAGCACGGCGAGGGCGAAGGCCGCCGTGGCGCAGATGGCCAGTCCCAGGATCAGGGTGGCCACGGTCACCACCAGCGAGTTGAGCATGGCGAGGTCGAAGTCACCCACGCCGAGCTTCGTGAAGTTGCTGAACGTGAGCTCGCGAGGGATGAGGGTCCACACCGAGACCGGTGACAGCGTGCTGAACGTCTCGGCCTGCGGCCTGAGCGCACTCGCCACCGTCCACCACAGGGGGAGCACGAAGACCAGCGCGACCAGCGCTCCGAGGACGACGGTCAAGGAACCGCGCAGCCGGCTCATGCGGTGTCCCCCCGTCCCAGCATGCGGAACTGGATGATCACGATGACCAGCGCGATGGCGACCAGCACCAGCGTCCCGGCGGCGGCGCCACCGACGTCGCCCTGGACGAACGCTCGCTCGAAGATGTCGTTCATCAGCACGTCCGTCCGCCCGTCCGGACCGCCCTTGGTGAGGATCTGCACAGGGGCGAAGAGCAGCAGGTTGGCGATGGTGTCGGCGACCAGCACGAAGGCGATCTGCCTGCGCAGCATCGGAACCGTGACGAACCGGAACCGTTGCCAGCTCCCGGCGCCGTCGAGCGCGGCTGCCTCGTAGAGGTTCGGGTCGATCTCCTTGAGCCCGGCGACCAGGAACATCATCCAGTAGCCGACCCCGATCCACGAGACGACCAGCATGATCGACCACAGCGCCTGCCCCGGCGAGGTGAGATACCGCAGGGGGCCGAGCCCGACAAGGTCCAGGGCGCCGTTCAGCGGGCCGTCGGGGCGGAAGCCGATCGCCCAGATGACCGCGGACACGCTCTGCGGGATCGCCACGGGCAGGATCACCAGCGTCCGCATGAGTCCCACGCCGCGGAACGACTGGTTGAACAGCACCGCCAGCGCCAGCGCCGCCGCGATCTGCAACGGGTTGACGATGAGGCCGAAGATCGCCGTCACCTTCAGGGAGTTGAGGAAGCCCGGGTCGGCGAACAGCGTCCGGAACTGCTCGAGCCCCACCCAGGTGGTGGCCTCCACGCCCAGGGGCGTGCTGTGCAGGCTGTCCCAGCCGGCGCGCAGCGTGGGCCACACCCGCAGCACCACCGCCGCCAGCAGCGCCGGAGCCAGGAAGGTGATCGCCAGTGGGAGGTCGCCGTACCTCCTGCGGCCGGCGCGAGGGCGACGGCCACGGCCGCCGGGCCCGCTGTCGCGGTTCCCGCCGCCGCGCGCCCGGGCGGGTCGGGCGGGCCCACCCGGACGCCTGTCGGCATCCGGGTGAGCGGTGGCGGCGCTCGACGAGCCACTCATGTCAGACCTAGCCCTGCTGGTACTTCTTGAGCACGCTCTCCAGCTCCGTCGACGCCGCCTGCAGACGCTCGGCGGGGTCCGAGCCGTTGCGGATGTCGGCGAACGCCTTGTTCATCACCGTCTCGAAGTCCACGAACCCTGCCGTCGTCGGCCGCGACACGGCGCTGGTCGACAGCTCGCCCTTGACCACCTCGGCCAGCTGGGTGGAGACGCCGCCCTTGCCCTCCATCCGGGCGAGGTACTTCGCGAAGGCGTCCTCGTGCACCGGGATGTTGGTCGACTCGACCTCCCACGCACCGGTTGGGTTCGTCGTCATGTAGGCGATGAACTTCTTGGCGGCGTCCTGGTTCTTCGAGAACGGGCTGACGCCCGTGGCCCAGGACCCCGTCGACGAGGCGCGCTTCCCGCCCTCGAACATCGGGTACGGCGCGACGCCGTAGTCCACCTTGGCCTCGTCGAAGGCGCCGGCGTTCCAGGGGCCGCCCGCGAAGAACGCGGTGCTGCCCTGGCCGAACAGCGGCCCGGTCTGCTCGGGAGCGATGCCTCGCGGGGACAGCCCGCTCTCGAACGTGGAGGCGTACCAGGTCATGGCCTTGACCCAGGCGTCGTTCGTGACGTCCGGCTCGAGCAGGCCGTCGCCCTTGAGCCCCGGGCCGCCGCCGAGCGACTCGGGCAGCGGCTGGAGCTGGTAGTAGCGGTCGACCTGGTCGAAGGTGAGGCCCCACTTGGCGCCGGCCGCCTGAGCCTTCTTGCCGGCCGCGGTGACCTCTTCCCAGGTCATCGGGCTGCCGGGGTCGCTGCTCGGTGCCGGGACGTTGGCCTTCTTCAGCAACGCCTTGTTGTAGTAGAGCAGCTGCGTCGAGGTCCAGCGCGGCATCGCGTACTGCTTGCCGTCGTACTGGGTGGCCTCGAGCGCCGTGGGGTCGACCGCAGACGCCTGCTCGCCCAGGTCGCTGAGGTCCACGAGGTAGCCGCGTGAGGCGAACGAGGCGAGGCGAGGCTCGTCGACGTCGTACAGGTCGATCCCCGGGTCCTTGCTCTGCAGCCGGGACTGCACCGTGGTGTTCAGGTCGTCGAAGGGCACCACCTGCTGCTTGATGGTGATGTCGGGGTTCTCCTTGTTGAACCCAGCGATCACCTTGTCGAAGGTGCCGGGGTCCTGGGCGTTGACGAAGGTCAGCGTGGCCTTGCTGCTGTCGCCGGCGCCGCCTCCGGTGTCACCGGACTCGCCCCCGCACGCGACCAGGGCGGCGCCTGCCACGGCCGTCACCAGGCCCAGCGAGACGCCGCGACGCAGCGCTCCACCGCGGGCGTGCCTGCGGATCGCGCCCTTCCGGATGCCGCCGGCTGCCGAGATCACCATCGAGCTGCGCTCCTGTCAGCGCGCCGGGCGCGCTCCGTCTCGTCGGGCGGTTCCCCACCTCATGAGAAGTGGAAACGTTTACACCCCTGTGGTGCCGTCACGATAGGCGTACCGTGCAATCGTTTACAACCCCCGTCCGTCGATTCCCGCAAGTGCTCCGTGCTGATCATTGACACCTCCGGGGGTCCCTGCGACAGTTCCCGGGCGATGTACGTGACGATCAGGGACGTGGCCGTCGCGGCCGGGGTGTCGATCGCCACCGCCTCCCGCGCCCTGTCGGGTGAGCCGAACGTCTCCGCCGCCTCGCTGCGGGCCGTGCTCTCGGCCAGTGAACGGCTGGGCTACCGCACCAACACGGTGGCGCGCTCGCTGCGCACCCGGTCGACCGGCACGGTGGGCATGGTGGTGCCCCGCATCTCCAACCCGTACTTCCCCAGGCTGGTGGAGGCGGTCGAGCGCCAGCTGAGCACCGCTGGCCGGGAGCTGCTGCTGTGCGACTCCCAGAACGACCCGGACCTCGAGGCGTCCCGGGTAGACGCGCTGCTGGACCGCCGCGTGGACGGGCTGATCTTCATCGCCTCCGACAGCAGGCGCAGCGCCGCGACCGCCGCACGGGCCCAGCGCAGCGTGCGTATCGTCCTGATGGACAGATCGGTCACGGGGGTGCGTCTGGACTTCGTCGGAGTGGACAACGCACTCGGCGTGCGGATGGTCGTCGCGCACCTCCGGCAGGCGGGGTGCGCCAGCTTCGGCTTCGTGAGCTCGCGCACCGTCGACTCGTCGGCGCGCGCCCGGTTGTCGGCCTACCGTCGGGCGGTCGGCCGGTTCGACAAGGACAGCGCGGCGCGAACGCTGCTGGGGGACTACTCGGTGGAGTGGGGGCGAGAGGCGACCCGCACGCTGATGTCGGCGGGGCCACTGCCCGACGCCCTGGTCTGCGGGGCCGACGTGGTCGCGCTCGGCGTCAACGCGGAGCTGACGGAGGCGGGCGTCTCGGTGCCTGACGACGTCGCGGTCACGGGGTTCGACGACATCGCGTTCGCCTCGGTGAGCACGCCGCCGCTGACCACGCTCCGCCAGCCGACCGACGAGATCGGCGCCGCCGGCGTCCGTCTGCTGACCGGCCGCATCGACGGGGCGGACGGTCCTGCGGTCATCGAGTCGCTCCCTCCCGAGCTCGTGGTGCGCGGCAGCTCCTCCCGCCGGCGTGTCGCCGGCTGAGCGCCTATGGTGATTGCTGCGGGCCGCGCCGGGTAGCACTCGGGTGTGCCCGAAGGTGACAGCGTGTACCTCGTGGCGCGCAAGCTGGACCGCGCGCTGAAGGGGCGGCGGCTGGCGCGGACGGACCTGCGGACACCGGCCGTGGCCACCGAGGACCTGTCGGGCCGCACGGTGCTGGAGCACGCGACACACGGCAAGCACCTGCT
Organism: Nocardioidaceae bacterium; assembly: GCA_035634095.1. GTDB lineage: Bacteria > Actinomycetota > Actinomycetes > Propionibacteriales > Nocardioidaceae > Nocardioides_B. Next base: position 36,111 of record DASQDP010000193.1, read on the forward strand.
CACCAGGCTCTCCGAGGACCTGACCCTGCACACCCACCTGCGGATGCAGGGGTCGTGGAGCGTGGTCGGTCCGGGCAAGCGGCTGCCGTCCCGGTTGATGGGTGACGTCCGCGTGGTGCTGGAGGCGGAGGCCGGCCCCACGGCGTACGGCGTGCTGCTGCCCGTGGTGGACGTCGTACGCACCTCGCGGGAGCACGACGTGGTGGGCCACCTCGGACCGGACCCGCTGCGTGCGGACTGGGACGCGGACGAGGCGGTCCGCCGGCTGCGGCAGGACCCGGCCAGGCCTGTCGTCGCGGCGCTGCTCGACCAGCGGCTGGTCGCGGGACTGGGGAACCTGTGGGCCAACGAGCTGTGCTTCCTGCGGGGCTGCAGCCCCTGGACGCCCGTCGGCGACGTCGACGTGCCGGCGCTGGTGCGTCTGGCCGCCCGGGCGCTGCACACCTCCGTCACCGTGCCGGGGGCCTACCAGGTGACCACCGGCAACCGCCGCCGCGGCGAGCAGCACTGGGTCGCCGGCCGGGCCGGTCGTCCGTGCCTGCGGTGCGGCACCACCGTCCTGGTGGTCGAGGAGGTGCCGAACGACCCGGACCGGCGACGCACCTGGTGGTGCCCGACCTGCCAGCCGGGACCTGGTCCGGACCGGCGCTGACCGCTGGCGCTCGGGTCCCGGCAGTTTCCCTGGGGGCCCAGGGAAACTGGCGCCCCCCCAGCGTTGCAACGGCGGGGCGGTGCACGTTTTGGCAGGGGTGCGGGCGGTCGTCGAGCCTTCAGGCGCGGCGGCGCCGGGGCCTGCGCGCGTCGCCTGGCAGACCGAACTCGGTGTGCACGCCTTCACTGAACGCGACGTGGTCCGGCGGGCGGCGGGCGAGCTCGCCCAGGCCGACCGACGCCAGCAGCTCGTCCTCGAGGGTGACCAGCTCGGCGTCGCGCAGCGGCCACGGCTCGTGCGTGTTGGGCACATAGCGGGTGCGGCCCAGCCAGCGGACGTGCAGCCCCCAGCGTGCGGTCAGGAACGTGTCCAGGTCGGTGCTCGCCCGTGGGGCGCCGACCCTCACCACGACTCGGCTGCGCGGTCGGTGCCCGAGCACCCGCAGCCGGGACTGGTAGTCGTGCACCTCGCCGCCCGGGCTGCCGGTCCGGCCGTGCCGCATCCTCGACCACCGGTAGGGCAGCCCGAAGGCGGCCCGGGCGCCGGCCACCACGACGGCGCGGTCGGTGTCCAGGCTGAGGAACACGATGCCGCGCCGGCCGGTGTCGTCCACGGAGTACAGCCGGACGTTCGTCTCCAGGAACGTGCCGGCCCACGGCACCGCAGGCCCGCGCGCCACGCCGGCGTCGACCATCCGGAACGGCACCAGGCCCACGTACGTCGTGCCGTCCAGGACGTCGGGACGCACGCCCGGCGGCATCATCGCGCGGACCCGCTGCGGCTCGATGGCCCAGTGCACGAAGGTGAGGTCGCGCCAGTCCTGAGTCATCATCACCGGCCCGCTCAGCGCTGGTGCCTGCGCAGACAGCGGCTCGACGCCGGGGAGGGTCACTGCGCCAGCCTAATGGGGGTGCATCGGCTCACATCGAGGCACGGGCCAGCAGGTCAGGCGCCCACCTGCACGGGCGGCTGCGGGCGCAGGCGGTGGTGGCGGTTGCTCAGGCTCTCGGCGGTGAACACCACGAGCGCCACCCAGATGAGGCCGAACCCGGCCCAGCGCAGCGTCGGCATCGGCTCGCCGAAGACGACCAGACCGAGGATGAACTGCACAGTGGGGGCGAGGTACTGCATCAGACCGAGCGTGCTCAGCGGGATCCTGGTCGCGGCCGCACCGAAGCACAGCAGCGGCAGTACGGTGATCGCGGCCGTTCCCACCATGAGCAGGACGTGCGAGGTGCCGTGCTCCCCGACGGTGGCGGCTCCGCCGAGGCCGAGGAGGACGAGGTAGCCCAGCGCTACCGGCGCCAGGATCAGCGTCTCCAGGAACAGGCTCTCCACCGCCCCGGCGTCCGCCTTCTTCTTGGCGAGCCCGTAGCAGCCGAAGGAGAAGGCCAGCACCAGCGCGACCCACGGCGGGTGGCCGTAGTCGACGGTGAGCACGAGGACGCCGGCCGTGGCGATGCCGAGCGCGACCCACTGCGGACGGCGCATCCGCTCCCCGAGGAGGAGCACCCCCATCAGCACGCTGACCAGGGGGTTGATGAAGTACCCGAGCGACGCCTCCACGACGTGCCCGTTGTTGACGCTCCAGATGTAGGTGCCCCAGTTGAGCGAGATCAGCACCGACGCCGAAGCCAGCAACCAGCGGGTGCGGCGGTTCGCGAAGGTGGCACGCAGGCTCGCCCGGCGCCGGGTGAGCACGATCAGACCCAGCACCAGCAGCATCGACCACACGATGCGGTGGGCCAGGATCTCGACAGCGCCGGCGGGCTCCAGCAGCGGCCAGTAGAGCGGGAAGAAGCCCCACATCCCCCACGCCGCCAGCCCGAGGAGCACTCCACGACGGGTCTCGGTCACCTCGCCAGGCTACGTCACGCGTCAGGGGTCACATGGTCGATGACTACTGACCGGGACGATGGCCCGGACCGACGAGGTCGGTCAGAGGACGTCCCAGGTGTCGCCGCTGGCGAGCAGGCCGGCCAGAGCCCCGGCCGGGTCGTCGGACGTGCCCGCGTGGGCGGTGGCCAGCTGCGCGCGCGCCTGGTCGTCGTACGTCGCGGCGTCGACCTGCCGGAAGATCCCGATCGGCGCGTGCCTGAGCACTCCCGCGTCGGTGAGCCGGGAGATCGCGAAGGCCGTGGTCGGGTCGGCGGCGTGGGCGTCGTGCACCAGTACGTCGTCCGCGGTGAAGCCGGAGTCCGAGCCCTCGGACACGTCGACGACGCGTACGCCGCCGGTCGCGACGTCGCGTACGACGCCGAGGTGGCCGTCGGACCCGAACCTGATCGGCTCGCCGTGCAGCAGCGGGATGATCGAGTCGGACTTGGTCTCGTTGTCCTTGATCGAGTCGAAGGCGCCGTCGTTGAAGATCGGGCAGTTCTGGTAGATCTCCACCAGCGACGTGCCTCGGTGGGCGGCCGCAGCCGACAGCACCGAGGTGAGGTGCTTGCGGTCGGAGTCCACGGTGCGCGCCACGAACGTCGCCTCTGCGCCGAGCGCCAGGGAGACCGGGTTGAACGGGTTGTCCAGCGAGCCCATGGGTGAGGTCTTGGTGACCTTGCCGGGCTCGGAGGTCGGCGAGTACTGCCCCTTGGTGAGGCCGTAGATCCGGTTGTTGAACAGCAGGATCGTCATGTTGACGTTGCGCCGCAGCGCGTGGATCAGGTGGTTGCCGCCGATCGACAGCGCGTCGCCGTCACCGGTGACCACCCACACCGA
>DASQDP010000194.1:0-1697 GCA_035634095.1 Nocardioidaceae bacterium
ACCGACATCGCGAGCACCTCGCTGATGTCGCGGCCGCCGAGGTGGTACTCGAGCACCGACGCCTGGAACCGCCTGCCCTCGCACTCCTCGCAGGTGGTGGCGACGCCGGCCATCATCCCCAGATCGGTGTAGACGACGCCGGCGCCGTTGCAGGTGGGGCAGGCGCCCTCGGAGTTGGCGCTGAACAGCGCGGGCTTCACGCCGTTGGCCTTCGCGAACGCCTTGCGGATCGGCTCCAGCAGGCCGGTGTACGTCGCCGGGTTGCTGCGCCGCGAGCCGCGGATCGCGCCCTGGTCGATCGACACGACCCCGTCCCGGCCGGTGACCGAGCCCTGGACCAGGGAGCTCTTCCCGGACCCGGCCACGCCGGTCACCACCACCAGCACGCCCAGCGGGATGTCGACGTCGACGTCCTGCAGGTTGTGGGTGCGGGCGCCGCGGACCTCCAGCACCCCCGACGGCGTCCGCACCGACGGCTTCACGGTGGCCCGGTCGTCCAGGTGCCGCCCGGTCAGCGTGCCGCTGGCCCGCAGCCCGTCGACGGTGCCCTCGAACACCACCTCGCCACCGCCCGTGCCCGCGCCGGGGCCGAGGTCGACGACGTGGTCGGCGATCGCGATCACCTCCGGCTTGTGCTCCACGACCAGCACGGTGTTGCCCTTGTCCCGCAGCCGCAGCAGCAGGTCGTCCATCCGCTGGATGTCGTGGGGGTGCAGGCCGATGGTCGGCTCGTCGAAGACGTAGGTGACGTCGGTGAGCGAGGACCCGAGGTGGCGGATCATCCTGGTGCGCTGCGCCTCGCCGCCCGACAGCGTGCCCGACGGCCGGTCGAGCGAGAGGTAGCCCAGCCCGATCTCGGTGAACGAGTCGAGGAGGTGCTGCAGCCCGGCGAGCAGCGGAGCCACCGACGGCTCGTCGAGGCCGCGGACCCAGTCGGCGAGGTCGCTGATCTGCATGGCGCAGACGTCGGCGATGTTCTTCCCCTCGATCCTCGAGGACCGGGCCGCCTCGCTGAGCCGGGTGCCGTCGCACGCGGGACAGGTCGTGAACGTCACCGCCCGCTCCACGAAGGCGCGGATGTGCGGTTGCAGCGCGTCGACGTCCTTGGACAGGAACGACTTCTGGATCTGCGGGACCAGGCCCAGGTACGTCAGGTTGATCCCGTCGACCTTGATCTTGGTCGACTCCCTGTGGAGCAGGTCGTGCAGCTCCTCCTCGGTGTACTCGCGGATGGGCTTGTCCGGGTCGAACCAGCCGCAGCCGCGGAAGATGCGGCCGTACCAGCCGTCCATCGAGTAGCCGGGGATCGTGAGCGCGCCCTCGTTGAGCGACCTGCTGTCGTCGTACAGCGCGGACCGGTCGATGTCGGTGACCGAGCCCATGCCCTCGCAGCGCGGGCACATGCCGCCGGTGATGGTGAAGCTGCGCCGCTCCTTCACGGTCTTCCCGCCGCGCTCGAGCGTGACCGCCCCTGCTCCGCTGATCGAGGCGACGTTGAAGGAGAACGCCTGCGGCGATCCGATGTGCGGCCGGCCGAGCCGGCTGAAGACGATCCGCAGCATCGCGTTGGCGTCGGTGGCGGTGCCGACGGTGGAGCGGGGGTTGGCGCCCATCCGCTCCTGGTCGACGATGATCGCGGTCGTCAGCCCGTCGAGCAGGTCGACCTCCGGGCGCGCCAGCGTGGGCATGAAGCCCTG